>NZ_JH992901.1:2330259-2654179 GCF_000315565.1 Mastigocladopsis repens PCC 10914
TAATTGGGTGACGCCAGATAGGATAGAGTTGCTTGTTCATGATCTGGAAAGAACCAGTGGGGGTTTCCCAACCTTTCTTACCCACACCGATTGGATAACTTGCTATGACGAGATCCTCACGATGAACGTAAACGCGGCGATCGCTTAAATCAACCACCACTTGAGTCTTTGTATAGGTTGGGCTTTGAGATGATCTTTGTTGGTCGGAACCTTGAGTCGATAGCAAATTTGAGATATTAGATGCAAGAACATTCTGTCTTTTGGTCTGGGTCAGTTGCCACGGTTTTTCTGCTGCTGACGCTTGCCCAGAGAAAACGTTTCCACCTCTTGCTGACTTGGTCTGAGGCGTCATAGAGCTAGTCATGCGCCACTGAACTGCCAGAGATAGGATTGCTGTACCAAAACAGAGTAACATCACTACACGCGTTAATGAGTCGTTTCTTACTATCGCCATCTTCTATTCTCTCCAGCAGACCCACCTGACCATTTAGCTATGAGCTTACCCTACCTTACTCTATCCTAAAGCAGAAAGCTGTACTGGTAGTGCGCCATGCCACTTCATTCTTAAGGATTAGGGTGCATTTAATCCGTTTTTTTTACTACATTTTACAACGTTAGTCATAGGAGCGGAGGACTTCTCTAGATAGGCTGGCTCCCTCAAACCCTATACCCTGCCAACTCGTCAAAATTAGTTTTAAATACTAAGTAAGAGTATCTACGGATAGCTATACTCATATCCTTTTATATTCTCATCATTCAGTTATCAAAAATTCATAAACATTTATCAGTTCCCTCATGAATTTGTCAATAGTCGGGGGCAAACTAGGGCTATGGAGATTGCGCTACTGCTTTCATCTAGAAAAAGTCTAGATAAGAAACTTGGCTCCCTGGAACTCTTTACAAAACGTAGCGATCAATCATTTAGTGGTGTGGGTCGAAGAAAAACTATGATGGAAAAACTATTGCTAGCAGTTACGATTACTTTTTCCTTAAATCTGTTTTTGCAAGTTCACGTACCAGAGCAAACAAATACAGATGGTAACAATTACCAACAAGAAGCTGAAATATCACCAAACCTCCTGGTAACAGTGCCCAAGAAATAAAAGTTCTATCAAGCAGTGGGGATAGTAAAAGTCAAAAAAAATGACTTTTTACTTTTTTCCCCATCCCCATATTTCGATTATTAGATTACTTTATATTTGTCAAGCGTAGGTGGTCAGTTAGCAATACTGCACAACGATAGGTAACATTGCTGTACCCCTGCTACGTCGTAACTGAGGGGTGAAGGAGGCGAGGAGCTATGCCAAAGACTCACTTATAGGTTCTTTGTGCCACCACTTAATTCTCCCAAGTTAGTATACCTTAATGTTCCAGTCCTAAATCCGTCACTCAATAAGGGAACTTCCTGCTAATTAGCAGGTCTAATAGATAGGGATGATTTACAGCCAGTACGATCTATGAGTCAATCGATTACTGTATCCTGGTCAACGGTTGATACGAGGCTTCCAGAAGCATCGGTGCAAGTTGACAAACTCTCAAATCACGACCTTATTTTGCGTTGTCAAGCAGGACTGCGCCCTGAGCGTGCTGCGTTTGCAGAACTATTGCGCCGCTATCAATCCCAGGTCGATAGGGTTTTATATCATCTGGCTCCTGATTGGTCTGACAGAGCTGATTTGGCTCAAGAGGTTTGGATTCGCGTGTATCGGAATGTTAACCGATTACAAGAGCCGGCCAAATTCCGGGGCTGGTTAAGCCGCATCGCCACCAACCTGTTTTACGATGAGTTGCGTAAGCGCAAGCGGGTTGTGAGTCCACTGTCACTGGATGCTCCCCGTTCAGTAGACGATGGTGAGATGGATTGGGAAATTGCTGGAGATACTCCAGGACCAGAAGAAGAACTGACAACTAGAGAGTTTTACGAGCAACTGCGGGAGGCGATCGCTGATTTGCCAGAGGTGTTCCGCACTACAATTGTCCTCAGAGAAATCGAGGGATTGGCATATGAAGAAATTGCCGAACTTACTGGTGTTTCTTTGGGAACAGTGAAGTCGAGAATAGCCAGAGCAAGAGCGAGATTGCAATCTCAGTTGCAAAATTATCTAGATTCGTAATGAACAGTTTGCGTCCTTTGGTTTATGGCAGATATGATAATTCATTAAGAATATTAAAGAAATTGCAGAGTGCTTCTGCCGACAGGAGAAGAATTGATTAATTTCTCACGCTTGTCCGCTGTGTTTACCCGTCTAGGAATTGGTAATAATGTTAAGATGACTACTGATTCTCAGTTTGATGACCGTTCCGACTTGCAACATTATAGAGATTTGCCAGATGGGAAGGTAGACCATGCCAATGAATCAACGGGTGCTATGGATATGGTGAAGCGCGATCGCTTCGAGTTATTAAGTGCTTACCTCGATGGTGAGGTGACGGCTGCTGAACGCAAGCAAGTTGAACAATGGCTTGCGGATGACCAGACAGTTCAGCGTTTGTATGCCCGACTGTTAAAGCTGCGGCAAAGTGTACGGACTCTTCCAGTACCGGAACCACCACAGTCAGTAGAAGAAACTGTTGAGCAAGTGATGGCACGTTTACACCATCGTTCCAGGCTAGTGTGGTTCGGTGGAGGTGCTGCTGTTGCTGCTTGCTTAATTAGTACAGTGTCTGGTTTACTGGGCGGTGAATCAAGAATGCCTCTACTGGCTCACAATCAACCAATACAACACGCACAATCAGCGATGCCCATTCCTGTTGTCGCGTCACCGCTTATGGTTGCCATAAATAACCCCGTGATCCCGATTCCAAAAACAGCAGAAGCCTCTCCTGAAAGTCCAGTCAATAAGCCAGACCCTCAATCTCAGGATCTCGAGCATGAGCTAAATATTGAATACGACATAAACTGAAATTATGAATTATAAATTATAAATATTCATAATCTATAATTCATATTATTATAGTTTTCAGTGGCACTCCACCAACCGTCAGGTAGGTGGATGCCTCCTAATTGAAGGGCTAGCTCTTCTGTCATTATGTAGACCCAAGCCCAACCAAGCGAATGCCCTTGTGAATCACGGGTTACAATTTGTTCTCTATTGTAAAGGTTTTCTGACACAGATCGGTCGGGGTAGTAGTCTTCCAAATTGTCGAGATCCGTTAAGACACGCGAGTCAATGAACGAAAGTAAATATCCGTGGATGGGGCTATCTCCTTGTGTCATTGCGGGATAACCCATTGGTAAAGCAAACAATTTACCTTGTGCAACTGCTTTAGTGGCATTGACTACCTGACCAGCACAGTATCTTTGATAATTTTCTTCACCTGGTTTAAGAGTGCCGTAAACAAAGACCTTCACCGCCAAGAATCCTCATTAGTAATATTCTTGTCCTGTTGCTGGATGAAATCAAGTCAGTAGTTTTGCTGTACCGTTAGGTCAATATTCATTTGCCCGAGAGCGTGGTGGTTTTTTTGGACAACGTGATATCGTAGGCTCACCTTGAGTGCTTCAACAGATAACTTGTTTACTTTGCAACTGCCAAATTTAAATGGCTACGAGCGTCTCAGCTAATCCACTACAAGGCGATTGCCCATCTTAAAAGTGATCTGATACTGCTTTCAATTTCAACAAACGTATATTTCAATACGTTTTTTTTGTGTAGCTTACCATAAAATTGGAAGAAAAAACGCTTGGTTGTAAAATACTGACCAAAAAATCAAAAAATAACGCAGGGTTTGGGGAAAAACAATGAACTCTAAAGTATTCGCCGCCTTGGGTGTAATGGCAGCTCTTGTTGGTTTAGTAAGTAAGGTTCACGCACAGTCCTCAGTTACACCAAACTCAAATGTCGGGGCTGACACAATTCAAGGAGATTCTTTAACTGGGATAGATAATAGAACAGCCGAGGATGATTTTGCAAGATTTTTTGCAGAACAAAATCTGAAGAATAATGGTTCACGAAACAATTTTGGAGACAGCATTTCTCCATCTGGTATTTGGCAACTTAGCGATCAAGTCGAATTACGCCGCAATGACCCAGTAACAACTCCAAATGATGTTATTTTCCCACAAGGAAACGAGTCATTTAACGGCAATGATGGAGTGCAAGTGCAGATTGACCTGGATAGAAATGGAAACAGGTACCAACAATAGGATTTCACCTAGTTTTCACTAAACTTTACTAAAATTTTCTGAAAAATGCCAAAAATTCAAACTCCCTCTAGATTATTGGGCTAGAACGTCCACAAATCTAGAGGGTTCTTTATTATGGCTCTGACACTTCCAGGTAATCTGTAGAGACTAAGTGTAGGTTTTATTGTCAAGAGATTATTCTGCCAACACTTTACAGTAGAATTAGACCTTTAGATACAGGAGGGCAAAACGTGACTCGTGTAATTATTGTGCGCCACGGTCAAAGCAGCTATAACACCGAAAAGCGCATACAGGGACGTTCGGATGCGTCCACGTTAACTGAAAAAGGTCGTAGTGATTCTAGTAAAGTAGGCAAAGCCCTCAGTAATATCCTATTTAACGCAATATACAGCAGTCCTTTGCAACGGGCGAAAGAGACAGCAGAGATTATCTATCATGAACTAGCAACTCATACTGAGCAATTTGCTGTTCCCCAAACTTCTGAGAAGCTAATGGAAATTGACCTTCCCTTATGGCAGGGAATGCTTAGTGCCGAAGTGAAGGAGAAGTTTCCTGAAGATTACCGCATCTGGCAGAAAAGTCCCCATCTACTACGAATGTCTGTGAAAGATGGAGAGGAAATTAAAGAACTGGTTCCTGTTCTAGCATTGTACGAACAGGCGCGGCAATTTTGGCAAGAAATTTTATCTCGCCATCAAGGCGAAACTATACTCATAGTAGGACATAATGGCATTAATCGTGCTCTTATCAGCATAGCCTTAGAAATGTCTCCAGAACGCTACCATTGTATCCAACAATCTAACTGTAGCGTCAGCGTACTCAACTTTTCTGGAGGATTGGGAGAACCAGTCCAACTAGAATCTCTAAATCAGACGCAACATCTAGGAGAAATTCTGCCCTCCTTGCGCCCGAATCACAAGGGTGTACGATTGTTGTTGGTACGTCACGGAGAAACCGAGTGGAACCGCCAAACCAGATTTCAAGGACAAATTGATGTCCCCCTCAACGATAATGGCAGGCAGCAAGCACAAAAAGCCGCTCAATTTCTTAAAGACGTGGCAATTGATTTTGCTATTAGTAGCCCAATGCTGCGTCCTAAAGAAACAGCAGAAATTATTTTGCAGCCCCACACTGGTGTAAATTTGGAATTGCAAGATGGTTTAAGGGAAATTAGTCACGGACTTTGGGAAGGAAAATTAGAAGAAGATATAGAGCAGGAATTTCCAGGAGAATTGCATCGCTGGCGAACAGCACCAGCACAAGTCCAAATGCCAGAAGGGGAAAATTTGCAGCAAGTTTGGCAGCGTAGTGTCGCAGCGTGGGAGGCAATTGTCCAAGCGGCGTTAGCAAAGCAACTCACAACCGGATTAGTTGTTGCTCATGATGCTACTAATAAAACCCTGCTTTGTCACGTTCTGGGTTTATCTTCAGAGCAATTTTGGAATTTCCGTCAAGGCAATGGCGCAGTTACTGTGATCGACTACCCTTTGGGAGCAACTGGTTTACCAGTACTGCAAGCAATGAATATCACCACTCACTTAGGTGGAGGCGTGCTGGATAAAACAGCGGCAGGAGCGTTGTAGCGTCTAGCCATGAGCTGTCAGCCTTTAGTTGGTAGGTGATTCCAAGCTGAAAGTACACAAACGCACAGTTAACAACATATAGAAATTAAAAAGCTGATAGCTGATAGCTGATAGTCGGTAGCTAAAATGACAAGTGAACTGCTGCAACAAGTAAGGGTTATCAACCCTGTTTCTGGAACTGACCAAATCTCTGATGTGCTAATTGATAATGGCTATATCATGTCAGTCGCTAATCACATTTGTGATCTGCCAAATGATGCTCATATCAGAGATGGTCATGGGTTGATTTTAGGACCAGGATTGGTAGATTTGTACAGCCATTGTGGGGAACCAGGGTTTGAAGAACGCGAAACCCTTTCGTCCCTCTTACACGCTGCTGCTGCTGGTGGGTTTACACGAATTAGTGTCTTACCTGATACATCCCCATGCATTGATAATCCAGCTGTTGTAGCACAGTTGCAGAAGCGAGGAGGAGAATTGGAGGAGATGAGGAAGATGGGGAAGGGGGACGTAAATTCTTCTCCCCTCACTTCCTCTACTTCCCTCACTCTTCCCTTCCTCAATATCTGGGGTGCAATCAGTCTAGATGTTGCTGGCAAGCAAATAACAGAATTGATAGACTTGGCAGCAGTTGGGGTGGTTGGCTTTACCGATAGTCAACCTTGGGAAAATTTTGGGTTGGTGCGTCGGGTGTTGGAATATCTCCAGCCTTTGAGCAAACCAGTCGCATTTTGGTGTTGTGAGCGTGAATTGATGGGGAATGGGGTGATGCGCGAAGGTTCAGATGCTATCCGTCTAGGGTTGCCTTTGATACCAGCTAGCGCTGAAACCTCTGCGCTAGCTGCTTTATTGGAATTGGTGAGCGCCACAAGTACTCCTGTACATATCATGCGTGTTTCTACCGCTCGCAGTGTCGAACTGATTGCATCAGCGAAAGCTAGAGGTGTACCTATTACCGCCAGTACCACTTGGATGCATCTTTTACTTGACACGCGAGCAGTTAAAAGTTATAATACTAGCTTGCGTTTAGAGCCACCTCTCGGCACTCCCAGTGACTTAGCAGCATTACGGCAGGCAGTACGAACAGGTGTTATTGATGCTATAGGCATAGACCATACACCCTACACCTACGAAGAAAAAACCGTTGCCTTTGCCGAAGCTCCTCCTGGAGCAATTGGTTACGAGTTAGCATTACCTCTGCTGTGGCAGCATCTGGTAGAAACCGGGGAGTTCACAGCTTTGGAATTGTGGAAAGCTCTTAGTACTTGTCCGGCGGAATGTCTAAAACAAAAAACAACTGCACTTGCACCTGGACAAAAAGCGGAACTGGCTTTATTTGACCCCCAGCAAAACTGGAAAGTCGAGAAGCAAAATCTATACACACTTTCTAGTAATACATTTTGGCTAGGACAACAATTGACGGGTCGCGTTGTGCAAACTTGGTGTTAGTTGATACAAATTTAATTATTAAAAACCTGATTTCCTAGACCAACAACTCCCCTGTTTGCTGCGGTTTCACAAGCGTATTCGCGCACAGAATGCCAGATGCGGCTACCGCAGGAACACCAATTCCTGGGGTGGTGCTATCACCGACACGATACAAACCCCGTATAGGTGTATGTGATCCTGGAAACATCCCCTGACCTGCTTCAATAGCCGGCCCATAAGTTCCCCGATACCTTCGTAGATAATGGGCATGGGTTAAGGGGGTGCCGATAAGTTCTAAAACAACACGCTCTGTGATATCTGGGATAATCCGCTCTAAGGCACGATATAAAGTCTGCGCTTTCTCCTTCTTTTTCTGTTCATACCCGTCATTGCGTTCCCAGCCTGCATAGGTTTCTAGAGTGTATGCGTGTATGACATGATGCCCGTGTGGGGCAAGTGTTGCATCCCACACACTGGGAATCGATATCATGCAAGTATTTCCTGGTACTGTGATATCTTTACTAGTATCGTGGACTACTACATGATGTCCAGTTACATTTTCCAAACCCTTGGCACGGATACCTAAGTGTAAGTGCATAAAACTATCAACAGTAGGTGTCTCCAAAGCTGCTTGGCGATAGGAAGAGGGTAAATCGTTGGGATTTAACAGCTTGGTATAGGTGTCCCAGATACTGGCATTGGAAATGACAATTGGTGCTTTGAGGATTTCACCGTTTGTCAACTGCACACCAACCACCTTACGTAGAGATGTTGCATGCAACGTCTCTACAAGAATTTGCTCAACGTGGTATCCTAGGAGCAACTTGCCGCCCCAACGTTCCAATCCCCGCACCAAAGCCTTCACAATCGCCCCACTGCCGCCTATTGGATACTCAACACCAGTACGAGAGCGTTCACCTAACATAAAAGCGACTTCTGGGGCAATAGTCCCATGTGCCTTTAAACCAGACAGCAAAAAGCATTCCAAGTCGATAAGCCGCCTGACCCAAGGGTCTTGTACTGTTGCATCCATCACATTCCCTACAGATGCTTGAATAAGGGACAAGTGAGGTAGCATCTTTAACAAAGATGGCAAGTAACGTCCCACTAACACGGGAATCAACTGCCAATCCGTCCGCAAAGCCAAGGTAGGAATCCCTTTCATCGCTTCGTATAGTGGTAACAAGCGTTCTTCAAAACGCAGGAATTCCCTGGCACCTTGGGGCGTAATTTTTGCTATTTCCTCAAAGTAACGGTCAGCATTGCCATAAACAGGAAAAATCGCTTCAGGAAAATGGTATTGTCCAAGGGGGTCGTAGCTTACAGCTTCTAGGGCTTCGCCTAAAACGTCAAGAACTTGTTTAACAGGATTCAAACTTCGCTCCCCTGTCAGACCACAATAGAATGAGGGACCAGAATCAAATTCAAATCCCCGTCGTCTGAAGCTATGAGCAGCACCTCCAGGCATTATATGGCTTTCACACACAATGACCCGCTTACCGTAACGAGCGAGTAATGCAGCAGCCGTTAACCCGCCGATACCACTGCCAATAACAATGACATCAATATCCTGCATTTTTTTGAGTTGTTAGTTGTTAATTGTTAGTTGTTTATTTTCCACTAACCAATGACCAATGACTGAACCGTTGATTGAACTGAAAGCCGTTTCTAAATCCTTTGGTGGCAATAAGGTTTTAGATAACATGGATTTGACGATTTACCCAGGAGAAGCATTAGGAATCATCGGTCCTAGTGGTACTGGTAAATCAACTATTTTACGGGTGATTGCTGGATTGCTTGCTCCTGATTCTGGAGAAATTTATATCCAAGGAGTACGGCGAGAGGGTTTGATTGAGGATGCTACAGATTCGGTTGGTATTGGCATGGTGTTTCAGCAGGCGGCGTTATTTGATTCTTTGACGGTAGAAGAGAATGTGGGATTTTTACTTTATCAATACTCAAAGCTACCGCGCTCTCGCATTCGAGAATTGGTCAATGAAAAATTGGAGATGGTAGGGTTATCGGGAATAGGCGATCGCTTTCCTGCGGAACTTTCCGGAGGTATGCGAAAACGGGTCAGCTTTGCTCGTGCGATTATGTCTAATCCCGATAACATCAAAGATACATCAGAAGTTTTACTGTACGATGAACCAACTGCCGGACTTGATCCCATTGCTTCCACGGTGATAGAAAATTTAATCCGGCAATTGCAATGTACCCAAGGCATCTGTAGCACCTACGCTATTGTCACTCACCAAGGCAGCACCATTCGTCGCACGGCTGACAGGCTGGTGTTTCTCTACCAAGGTAAAGTGCAATGGCAAGGTAGTGTCAGTGAAATAGATACGACAGATCATCCTTTAATTAGACAATTTGTTAGTGGAAGTGTCTCTGGACCAATTCATGTTATTGGCTAGGAGAATTTTGGATTTTGGATTTTGGATTGAAGGCAAAATCTAAAATCTGAAATTTGAAATCTAAAATCCATAGGTGAGGACAAATAAAATGCGCTCGCGAACATTTCGAGAAGGTTCTGTGGGGTTGTTGCTCCTGCTGGGACTGGGAGTGTTTGGATTAATCATTTTGTGGTTGACTAGATTCACTGCTGCTCGCAGTTCATACAAAGCTATTGTTGAATTTGCTAACGCTGGCGGGATGCAAAAAGGGGCAGTGGTTCGGTATCGTGGCGTGGAAGTAGGTGCTATTTCTGCTATTCGACCGGGACCAAACAATGTTGATGTGGTCATTGAAATTACTAAATCTGACCTGATTATGCCCAACAATGTAAAAGTTGAAGCGAATCAGTCGGGACTCATTAGCGAAAGCGTTATTGACATTACACCAAAAGCACAGCTACCTCCTGGGGTTGTGCTTGCTAAACCCTTGGACAAAAATTGCAACTCCCAGATGATTGTTTGTAACGGCTCTCGGTTAACAGGTCAGATTGGTATTAGTACCGATGAACTTATTCGCTCTACAACACAGCTAGCTAGTGTATACTCTAGCCCACAGTTCTATAGAAACGTCAATAAGGCTGTGGAAAATACCGCTGTAGCTGCGGCAAGTGTCGCTGAGTTAAGTAGCAACCTCAATGTTTTGAGCAAAAGCGTGCAACAACAGATCAACGGCATTGCTGCTACTAACAATACAGTTCAACAGGCAACAACTCAACTCAGCACATCTAGCACGAAAACCTTAAATGAATTCGGTGCTACTGCCAAAGAAATTCGTTTAACCACCACTCAAGTTAATAAGTTGGTTAACAACCTTGATACTCTGGTCACAAGTAACCGCTCTTCGCTGGTTGGAGCATTGAACAATATCACTCAAACTAGTGAACAATTGCGAACCACAGTTAGCAGCCTATCCCCTACTGTCAATCGCGTGACTCAAGGAGAATTAATCAAAAATTTAGAAACTCTGTCTGCAAATGCGGCACAAGCTTCTGCTAATTTACGAGAGGTGAGTAATAGCCTCAACAATCCTAATAACCTGCTGGTACTGCAACAAACCTTAGATTCTGCTCGTGTGACATTTGAGAACACTCAGAAGATTACATCTGATTTAGATGAATTGACGGGAGATCCAGCTTTTCGAGAAAATCTACGGCAACTAGTCAATGGTTTGAGTGGCTTGGTATCCTCCACAGAACAGATGCAGCAACATGTGCAGATAGCGAATACTCTAGATTCAGTCAAAGCTGCCGTTGACAACCCCAGTGCTGCAATTTCCGCACCAAATACAAATCAACAGCAGATGATGTTTAATCTCTCATCCACTGCTGCTAAGAGTGCTGGCAAAACGTTTCAACCTACTACCATTACCTTTACTTCTTCCCGACCAAGCGTCAATCAACAATCGGTCATATTTAATACCTTAAACCCTGCTGTTAGGGATGCTGGCAAACAGGCTCTTCAACCTACCACGACTCCTTCCTCATCTCAAGAAAACCTCTTGAGACAATTGAGGAAGCATCGGGAGGAACAGGAGTAGGGGAAGTTGAGGAAGTGGTTAGTAGTTATTCTTGACAACTAACAACTAACAACTAACTAATTCCAATCTTCTTCTTCTTTTTTGCCACGACTTTTGTAAATGCCCCCAACTTTGTGTAACTGGCGGGTTTTCTCAAAAAGTTCTTCTTCGCTAAGACCCCATTGCTGTAAGACTTTATCTAAGTCTTGTTGGATATCTCTTGCACCCGGAAAGCGGGAATAACGAATTCGCAATCTAGCGAGTTCTGCTAGATTATGATCAGTCGCCTCTTGAGTCAGTAAAATCTCAACGATGGGGCGATCGCGATTGTACAAAGGATGCTGTTGGTCTTTATTTCCTTTACTCATACAATTTTGGAGTTTAAACTCAAAATAGGGGAGTGTTATTTATTATTCTCCGACTTTCCCACTTCCTCTCTCCCCCACTCCTCCTATGAGTCCTAACTGACGGCAAACACGCCTAAGCTCTTACGGCTCTCCCTACTGTCACTCGGTTTTAAACAAAGATACATTGTCATTAAGAAAGTACACAAATGTTCAGGTGAGGGTGAGTCACATTGCCCAAAGCCCAAGCAGCAAGGGAGCAAGAACCCGCTATGTTTGAACACTTCACATCCGAAGCCATTAAAGTCATTATGCTAGCCCAGGAGGAAGCGCGTCGCCTGGGACACAACTTCGTTGGAACGGAGCAAATTCTCCTGGGGTTAATTGGAGAAGGAACAGGGGTTGCTGCCAAAGTGCTGACCGACTTGGGCGTTACTCTCAAAGAAGCGCGTCGCGAAGTAGAAAGAATTATTGGTCGGGGTTCTGGCTTTGTACCCCCGGAAATTCCTTTTACGCCTAAGGTGAAAAGCTTATTCGAGCAAGCGTTTAAAGAAGCTCGTAGCCTGGGACAAAATTATATAGGTACTGAACACTTACTCTTGGGATTAACTGAGGCTGGTGAAGGCGTTGCCGCTAAAGTCTTGCAAAATTTAGGAATTGATTTAGCGCAAGTCCGTGCAACTGTTATTCGTCAGTTAGGTGAAGTGGCATCGGTTTCTGGAGGTCGCGGTGGCGGTCAAAAGCGCAACCAATCCTTAACTTTAGAGGAATTTGGTAGAAATCTTACCAAACAAGCAAAAGAAGGTAAGCTTGACCCTGTTGTCGGACGCGAGAAGGAAATTGAGCGTACGGTTCAGATTCTTGGTCGTCGGACTAAGAATAACCCTGTATTGATTGGTGAGCCAGGAGTTGGTAAAACAGCGATCGCTGAAGGTCTAGCTCAACGTATTGTTAATCAAGATGTTCCCGACATTTTACAAGACAGGGAAGTCATCAGCCTTGACATGGCGTCAGTTGTGGCAGGGACTCGCTTCCGTGGCGATTTTGAGGAACGCCTTAAGAAAATCATGGAAGAAATCCGCTCTGCGGGTAACATCATCCTGGTGATTGATGAACTTCACACTTTGGTCGGTGCTGGTGGCACAGAAGGCGGCATGGATGCAGCTAACATCCTTAAACCTGCATTGGCACGGGGTGAACTCCAGTGCATTGGCGCAACCACCCTTGATGAGTACCGTCAGCATATTGAGCGCGATGCAGCTCTTGAGCGTCGTTTCCAACCGATTATGGTAGGCGAACCATCGGTTGAGGAAACTATCGAGATATTATATGGCTTGCGCTCCGCTTATGAACAGCACCACAAAGTTCAAATCTCTGATGCAGCCGTCGTTGCCGCAGCTCAACTCTCAGACCGATACATCAGCGATCGCTTCTTACCTGATAAAGCGATCGACTTAATTGATGAAGCTGGGTCTCGCGTTCGTTTACGGAACTCTCTAAAGTCTCCTAATCGGGAACTCAAGCGCGAATTGGCGCAAGTGACCAAGGAAAAACAGGAATCTGTCAAAGTTCAGGACTTCGATAAAGCAGGACAACTGCGAGACAAGGAGTTAGAACTCGAATCTCAATTAAGAGATTTACCACAGAACAATAAATCTGTCAATAGTCCAATTGTGGATGAGGAAGATATTGCTCAGATTGTCGCTTCCTGGACTGGCGTACCAGTCAACAAAATTACTGAATCGGAATCTGAGTTGCTGCTGCATTTAGAAGACACTCTCCACCAGCGTCTCATCGGTCAGGAGCAAGCAGTTACCGCAGTTTCCCGAGCAATTCGTCGCGCAAGAGTTGGGTTAAAGAATCCTAATCGACCGATTGCAAGCTTTATCTTCTCTGGTCCTACCGGAGTAGGTAAGACAGAATTAGCGAAAGCATTGGCTTCGTACTTCTTTGGTGCTGAAGAAGCGATGATTCGCCTCGATATGTCCGAATTCATGGAACGCCACACTGTTTCCAAACTGATTGGCTCACCTCCTGGTTACGTCGGATACGACGAAGGCGGACAACTTACCGAAGCCGTACGGCGCAAACCATACACGGTAGTGCTATTTGATGAAATTGAAAAAGCACACCCCGATGTCTTCAATATGCTGCTGCAACTGTTGGACGACGGTCACCTCACCGATGCGAAAGGTCGGAAAGTGGACTTCAAGAACACCTTAATTATCATGACTTCTAACATCGGTTCTAAGGTGATTGAAAAAGGTGGCGGTGGTTTGGGCTTCCAGTTCGTTGAAGATGAAGCGGAGGCTAATTACAACCGCATTAAAACACTGGTCAACGAAGAATTGAAAACATTCTTCCGTCCAGAGTTCCTCAACCGTCTCGACGAGATCATAGTCTTCACTCAGTTGAAGAAAGATGAGGTCAAGCAAATTGCTGACATTATGCTGCACGAAGTTGCGACCCGCTTAACTGAGAAGGGAATTATACTCGAAGTTAGCGATCGCTTCAAAGAGCGTGTGTTGCAAGAAGGCTACAACCCCAGCTACGGTGCTAGACCTTTACGTCGAGCAATTATGCGCCTGCTAGAAGATTCTTTGGCTGAGGCGATGCTCTCGGGTGAAATTGCAGAAGGCGACACAGCCATTGTGGATGTTGACAATGACGGTCAAGTGAAAGTACAGAAGTCACAGAAGCGAGAGCTGTTACTCGCAAATCTTGGCTAAAATTCGTACCATGTGACTTTTTGCTGACCCTGTAAGCTTAAAAGGCTCTTTGGCAGACATCAAGTGAAACGGTAATAGTAACTTTTGCCCTGGTAGAGATATCAGGGAATTTTTTTATGTGGGGAGACAGCGCTTCGCTAAATTAAGATTTATCAGATCCAGTTTTAGACCGACTTGCTCTTTCCATCACCCTTTGGGTAGGCTTAGTACTTGCCTGTTTTTCCACTTTTTCCCAATCTACCTGTTCTAACACTGCGTCTAATACATCCGATAGATTGCAGTGCTGCTCATAGGCAATCCGTCTAAGAATGTCATGATGTTCAGGCTTGATGTACACAGGCTTTCTTTGGGTCGGTGCCATTGTCTGTTTTATTAGTATGTTTATTTCACACTATATCTTAGCTAGATAGCTATGTTGACAAATAGCTAATTAGCTTCTTAAATATAACAAGAGATTAATAAACTCTCAAAATTCTCTCAGAATGTCTATGGAAAAAGCAGTAGTTGCACTATTTGCGGGTTGTGGAGGTTTGGATTTAGGCTTCCGTAAAGCAGGTTTCAATGTTGTATGGGCAAATGAATATGACAAAGACATCTGGGAGACTTACGAGAAGAACCATTTAAATACAGTTATCGACAGGCGAGACATCAGGGAAATTTCCTCAAAAGAAATTCCTGATTGTGTTGGGATTATAGGCGGACCTCCATGCCAAAGTTGGAGTGAAGCAGGTAGCCAGCGAGGAATCAATGATGAGCGTGGCAAATTATTTTTGGAGTATGTGCGGATTCTTAAAGATAAACAACCTTTATTTTTTCTAGCTGAAAATGTATCTGGGATGCTTCATAAAAAGCACCAATTAGCTTTAAATAATATTATTACTGCATTTGAAGAAGCTGGCTACGTTATCTCATATAAATTACTTAACGCTATGCGCTATAACGTTCCCCAGGATAGAAAGCGAGTTATATTTATTGGTTATCATGTAGATTTAAAAAAACGTTTTAATTTTGCTTTGCTAAAGCAAGATTCCCATACCCCCACTTTAAAAGAAACAATTTGGGATTTACGTGAGTCTGCACTTCCAGCTTTAGAAAAAAGTAAAACAAATGGGGAGTTTTGCTTAGTTCAAAACCATGAATATATGATTGGTGGTTTTTCCAGTATGTATATGTCCCGCAACCGTGTTAGGTCTTGGAATGAGATATCTTTCACAATTCAAGCCGGTGGTCGTCATGCACCTATACATCCACAAGCAAATAAAATGATTCATGTAGGAAAAGACAAGTGGATTTTTGCTCCAGATTCGCTACAAACATACAGAAGATTATCAGTTCGAGAGTGTGCCAGAATTCAAACATTTCCTGATGACTTTATTTTCTACTACAAAGACTTAGCTGCTGGTTATAAAATGGTTGGCAATGCTGTTCCTGTTAATTTCAGCTATGCTTTAGCACAGGCTATATATACCGATTTATTCTCTGTTAAACGAGAAATAGTGGAATATAAACCTCTACCGTTGCAATTAACTCTGAATCTCTTTTAGTAATATGTGAATCTATTTAAATAAGTTATTTTAGTTTTTCAATCATTAAAAAATATACAGTTTTTTTCTCAGCTTCTGGAAAATCTTCTCTCCATCTTCTTCCTCTAGCGCTTAACTTGGGCTGTCCAGCTATATCATTAAATACCCAAGGAGCATTACTGATTTTTTTTGTAAGACTTAAAGCTCTACTATGTTCACTATTGCTGTCTTGCCCAACCCACTGTCTTCTAATTGCTATCTTCAACTTTTGTTTATGTATGTCAAAGTATTCACTAAAAGAGTATACTTGAATATTACTACAACTTAAATCAGTTGCAGGTGCTTCCAGAATAAAAGCTGCTGGATGGTTTGACATTCCTAAGTTAGGACTTCCTCTCATCATCAGAAAATTTAATAAATCTTTGAAGTCTTGCTCTGAAAATAAATCTTCCCAAGGTCGATTTCTACTTGTTAACAAGCCTTGATGGAATTTATAAACTTCTTCGTCTATCTGATTAAGTTTTGATTCTGGGCTAGAAAATCCTAGTATTGAATAAACCTCAATAATATTTGCTCTTTGCAAGCGATTATATGCAAAACTGCCTCCTAATTGTTTGATTGAAACACCAACTCCATTCAAGTAGACATCAGCTTTTTTTCTAGCATCTTCCGTCGATATTTTCAGTAAGTCATCCAAAGTTTGTACTGGAAGATAGCCGTGCTCATTTAGTAAAGGCGCTCCAATCTCCCGTACTTGTCCAATGTGCTTTAAATCTATATTTTCAATATTTGAGAACAAAAATCTACATACCTCAATTTCATTGCCTGCCATATTATATTATTTTAAATGTCCAAATTTGTGTTTTGTTCTCTACTTAAGAACTAAAGGTGAATACTTACACTTACAACACGGCTCTTTGGTAGTAGGCATGGAATTGATAGATGAAAGCGAATCGCTTAACGTTCACCTAACCAATTCTGTCTTAAAATCATCCCCACCACAAAGCCAATCATCACCCCAGAAGTATGCCCAACAAAACTAACTTGTGGGGTAGTCAGGTCAAAGATAACTTGCAGCAAAATAAGTATTACAATTCCTCGCAAACTCCTAGCAGCTAGGCGCGTTTTTTTCCTTTGCCAATCTTGTAATAAAACGGCAGCAAAAGCCCCGACAAGACCCATCACACATCCCGATGCACCAACAACAAAATCAGCTTGAGAGTATCCCATCACTGCCATATAAGTAACAACCAGCATTGAGCCAATTGCACTGGTGAAGTACAACAGTAGAAATCGTGGTATTCCTAAGGCAAATTCTACCAAGCGACCAAATAAATAAAGACCCAGCATATTCATTAATAGATGCAAGAAACCGAAGTGAAGAAAGGCTGCTGTCAATACCCGCCACCAACTTCCAGTAACAACTTCTTCTGGAACTAATGCACCTAAACGGTATAAGTTATTTACGTTGGTGCTACCTCCAAGTTTCACTTCTAGGACAAAGGCAAGTACATTCAAACTGATAATAAAGTAAGTGGCGATCGCTTGACGTGGCTTGAGGCTGACTCCACCGCTATATCTTGCCTCATCCTCTATTTCCGTACTGATTTTGTCTAGAATCTGTTGGGATTTCTCAGTGAGTATTGATTCAGCTACAACCACTGGATTGGACAAACGCCTTGCAACTTCATTGCGGAGGCGAATATCACTTGTGTTACTTATACTTAAAAATTGCTCATGAGCTATGGAGTCTTTTCCAGCCGCTTGGTCAACTGTTGCGAGCCAAAATAGTTTGATCGTATTTGAATAGTTGGCTAGTGGACCAGTGAATAATCTTGCTACCTGTTCTGTTTGACCGCTGAAGGCTAGCACAAACATACGTGCTAGATTGCGTGTTCTGAGTTTAGGTATTTTTTCCAGACTAAGTTCATAGCGCTCCCATGCTTGAAGCATACCATTCAAATCGCCAGTCTCCCCAAGCGCTCTCAGGTAGCAGACCAGCATATCAAAATCTTTCTGCAATACTGTTTCTGATAGATTATCCTGTATCCACACCAGTAGTTCTTCCCAACGAGCATCCATCTGGTACAGGGAGACGGTTGCACAGCGACCAGTTGGTGTTGTCGCGGTTTGATAACGATCTAGAATGACAATAGCTTCAGCCATTGCTCCACGCTGACCCAATTCTAGAGCGTGTAATAATTCCGGTTGCTCACGCCAACCATCTACCGGATGAAGCCAGGAAATGAATTTAGCAACTCTGCTTGCTTGACCAAAACGTTGTTGAGCAACAAGTCGGTCAACTTTCCTAGTGCCAATATTGGGTACGATAACTAGAATTGCCCATAAGCATCCACCAATCAAGCCGCCTACAGCTGGAGTTAGATAGGACAAAACTGCAACTGCAACCAAGATTAATCCTGACACTATAATCCAGCCACGATTATTCCTAGCAGAAATACGAGATGCACTCATTATGGTCGAGACGCATGATAGACACACCATCCAAATCAGTATGTGATTGAGATCCATCGAATTTACACCAATCAGGAAAATCTTGGTTGTAGAGCAATTTCTATTATGATTCTCTTTTAAAGATGCGTGTAATATACCAAAAACTGATAACTGAAATGTTTATTCATTTATTAACATCTCTGGCAATTCTTCACCCTCAACAGCATTGTCAGAATAACCAGATACAGGAGGGACTTGCCAACCATCTATCGCATCTTTAATCACACCAGCCACAGGTACAGCAATCAGTAACCCTAAGACTCCTCCAATGTATGTTCCCAATAGCAAAGAAATTAAAACCCATATTGGTCTAAGTCCTGTAAAACTACCTAAGAGTCTCGGCGCAATAGCTTGATCAATTAACTGATCAATGACAACAGCTACAGCTAAAACCCTTGCTGCGAGCCAAAAATCATGTGACGCTATGATTGAAGTGATTACGGCAAGACTCACGACATCACCAAACGGAATTAAGCTCAAAATTCCTACTCCCAAACCGAAGAGTAAAGCAAACTGTACTTGCAGAACTAAAAACACTATTGTGAGTGAAATCCCCATCAGGAAAGCCAAAGCTACCTGACCAAGTAAGTAATTTTGAAAATTCTGCTGAATAGATTGTCTTAACTGCTGACCAAAACTTAATGGTAACTTTTTAAATATACTCTTCCAAATTCTATCGCCATCTAATAACAGATAAAAAGTCAGCACGACTGTAATTAAAGCTTCGGAAATACTATCAATGGTGTCTATTACCAGACTAAAGAGCTTATCGGCAAGATATTCTAATTCAGTAGGTAAGCGATTCGTTATTTGAGTAAATATCTGATTTAAATTAACTTTGAAACCATGAATAACTACCCAATGATTAAGATTTTGAAGTTTTTCTTCGCTAGAATCAATCCATTGAGGAAGAACTTTAACCATCTCATTAAACTGCTGGAAAATAATGGGGAATAGAGTTATACCTAAAGCAACTATAATCAATACAGTTGATAAAAAAACTAATATAATCGCATAGTTTCTTTTCATTCTCTGTTGTTGGAGAATCGAAACAGGATAATTCAGAATGAATGCTAACAAAGCTGCTAAAACAAAAGTTGTTACTAGGGGGTGAAAATAATCAAAAACTTGAAAGAATAGCCAGCCATTAAGAAAGACTAAAGGAAATAGTAGTGTCAAAATTAACAACTGCAGTAGTTTGCTTAGTGAAACATTCATATTACTTGATTAAAGTTTGTAGTTTTGACAATACCTATGAATAATATTAAATTTAGTTAATTACACTAAAAAAGAACCTTGGAAGGCAGGAGGGCGCCACTTCTTCAAGTGCTCCTGCTTTGACGGACAATTTTTTGGCTTTAAAGCTTAAGAATACAAGTTTTTTCTGCCATTTAACTCAGTGAGTCAAGATTTTACCAACAAAGAACTCAGGAGTCAGAACTCAGTAGTCAGAATATTAAACGCGCTCTTCGAGCATGAATTAAGAGTTCTGGTCTAGAATCTTGGTATAGCGCCCCGGGATTTATCCGTGGAGACTGATTAGCTACGCCCTTCGATATTCTCCTGGTGGTTGACCCCTCTAGCACATGAATTGTGTAGAGACGTTACAATGCAACGTCTCTACACACATGATTGATAAGTAAATTATCTTACCTGAACCGTATTGATATACGCCGTCAACTGCTTTACGCCTCGTTTACTCGCATCTGTCCAGCAAGTGCGCTTAAGAACGCCGCACATTCAAGCAACACCATTCTTTACGCCGCCAAAGAGTAGCAACCAGCCAGCCATGTTTCTCTAAAGTATCAGCAACAGCTTTGGATTGCTCAAGTAAAATGCCGCTGAAGATACCCCAAGTGCTGGGTTTACTGATAGCACTTATTTCTGGAACCAAATCTATAATTACATCAGCCAATATATTGCAGACGATACCATCCACTGGTTGCTCAACCAGTTTTGTCAAAACATCTACACTCCCCTCCGCCACCACCAAACGTTCTAGACTCACTCCGTTGAGTGCGGAGTTTTCTACGGTTGATTTTACTGCTAAGGGGTCAATATCCACTGCATAGACTTTCTTGGCTCCCAACAACACTGCCCCTATTGAAAGGATACCAGAACCACAACCAATATCGGCAATCTCCACATTTTGGCTTTCTTTTTCCTTCTCCTGGAAAGAAGCAGGTAACTCACTAAATCGCATTTCCAAGGATTCCAAGCATAACTGAGTTGTAGCATGAGTGCCTGTGCCAAAAGCTACACCTGGATCTAAGCGAAGAATGAGGCGAGCACTATTTTCTGGTATTGGTAGCCATGCAGGGTTAATCAGGAAGCGATCGCCAATTTCCTGAGGTTGCCAATGTTGTTTCCAGCTACTCGCCCAATCTTGCTCATCAATCAATTGCCACTGTACAACAGGTACAGAAAATCCCATACATAGAGCATCTTGACGCAGCCAGAGCGAGAGTGCAGCCAAGTCTAGAAGCTGGGCTTGGAACTGCGGCAAGTAACTCCTTACTATACTGTCGTTTCCTTTTTTTTCACTAGCTGTTCCACGAAAGCCAAAATTTTGCAGACGCCAAAAGATGGACTCTTCTAGCTCTGTCTCACATAGAATTTGTAGTTCCCACCAGGTGTTTGCCATAAAAAAAAGTAAAAAGTAAAAAGGCAAAAGTCAAAAGAAAGAGGTTTTCTTTTTACTTTCGACTTTTTACCTTTGCCCTTATAGTGTTACCGTGTATGCATCACGAATTCCCGGCACTTTGGTAATCTCAGACAAAATTCCATCGGGTAAGGGGTCATCAAGGCTGAGAACCATCACCGCATCACCACGAACGATTTTGCGACCTACTTGCATACTGGCAATATTGACATTAAAACTGCCAAGTAGGGAACCGAGTTTGCCAATAATCCCTGGCATATCGCGGTGCAGGGTGAATAGCATATGTTGACTGGGGGGAACGTTAATCGGGAAACCGTCCAGATTGGTGAGGCGGATTTCCCCGTCGCCCAACAAAGCACCCGTAACAGCATGAGTTCCCAAAGAACCTGTAGCTTCTAAATGCAGAGAACCAGCATAGTCTTTGATTGAAGCATCCCGTGTTTCAATGACGCGAATCCCGCGCTCTTTTGCTTCAATGCTGGCATTAACATAATTTACCCGTTCCCTCAGAGCTTGGTAAAGTAGACCTTTTAGGGCTGCTATCACCAAAGGCTGACTCTTGTTTGTTGCTAGTTCACCTTGCAGCCGGACGTTGAGCAATTCCACCCGTCCACCAGCCAACTGTCCCGCCAAGGTTCCCAAGGTTTCTGCCAGTTGCATGTAGGGTTTGAGTTGTTCTATCACGTCAGGACTCAGTCCGGGAATATTCACTGCTGAACGTGCTGGGAGTCCTAACAACACATCCCGAATTTGTTCAGCAACGTCAATTGCCACATTGACTTGTGCTTCTGTTGTCGAAGCGCCCAAGTGTGGAGTCAGGATGACTTCTTTACCCAGTGATTTTAATAAGGAATCGCCCAACGGTTCTATCTCATACACATCCAGTGCCGCACCAGCAATTTTACCCTCCTTAAGAGCGACTGCTAAAGCTTCCTCATCAATGATGCCACCACGAGCGCAGTTGATAATGCGGGCGGTGGGTTTCATTTTTGCCAACCTTGCGGTGTTAATTAAGTGGGTGGTTTCTGAGGTTTTGGGTATATGTAGCGTGATGTAATCTGCTTGCTGTATCAATAAATCTAACTCTACTAATTGACAGCCAATTTGTTCTGCCCTTTCGGTAGAGATGAAGGGGTCATAAGCTAATAGTTTCATCCCCATTGCCTTGGCAACCGCAGCAACATGGGAGCCAATTTTACCTAAGCCTACAATGCCCAAAGTTTTTTTGTATACTTCTGCACCAATAAAGGTTTTGCGATCCCACTCACCGCGTTTCACTGAAGCATTGGCATCAGGGATGTAGCGAGACAAAGACATCATCATAGCAAGTGCGTGTTCTGCTGCGGCGATTGTGTTCCCCTCTGGAGAATTGACAACTACAATTCCCTTGCGAGTGGCAGCTGCGACATCGACATTATCCACCCCCACACCAGCACGACCGATAATTTTTAACTGCGTCCCAGCTTCAATAATTTCTTTGGTAACACGAGTACCAGAGCGAATCATCAGTGCGTCGTACTCACCAATGATTTCTATGAGTTCCTCTGGTTTTAATCCTGTTTTCACATCTACAGAGGCAACTTGGGAAAGAATGTCAATCCCAGCTTGGTCAATTGGATCGGAGACAAGAACCTTAGACATGATTGCTTATTTTAAAGCTAGAGGTATTCCGGAAGACGGATTTTCCAGTTTAGACTGTAACGCTTGCAATTTAGTAGGAATGATAACTTTTTATATGCAGTAAGTGACGCCCGCCTCTGTTAATGATGCTACTAGAGGGTCAGTTTTGACACTCCCCACGCCTAGCTACCCATTACCCAGTGGTGGAAACTTGCGCTCTCTAACTTCAGTACTATAATCCTGCACGGCTTTAGTAATCGTTTCCCGCAAATTAGTATAAATTTTAGCAAATGGTGGCTGCTTTTCTGAAAGTCCTAATAAATCAGAAGTAACTAAAACCTGACCATTACAGTGGGGTCCTGCACCAATGCCAATCGTGGGAATACTAAGTTTTTGGGTAATCTGCGATGCTAACTCAGCAGGGATATGCTCTAACACGATCGCAAATGCACCCGCTTGTTCTAGGGCGATCGCTTCTTGTAAAATATTCTCCCCTGCTTCCTCAGTCTTCCCCTGCTGCTTCAATCCAAGTTGATGGATCGATTGCGGTGTCAAACCCACATGACCCATCACCGGAATTCCAGCTTGCACTAAACGGGCGACGGTTTCTGCCATTGCTGGATATCCACCCTCCAACTTTACCGCTTGAGCGCCCGTCTCTTTCAGCGCCCGTCCAGCTGAGTGCATCGCTTGCTCTTGACTTTCTTGATACGTCAAAAATGGTAAATCTACGACCATTAATGCTCTTTTCACACCGCGACGCACTGCTTTGGCATGGTGGAGCATCTCCTCTAAGGTAACTGGTAGTGTTGTTTCATACCCCAGCACCACCGCCATCGTATCCCCTACGAGGATTAAGTCTACTCCAGCTGCATCTAATATTCGGGCGATCGCATAATCCCAAGCGGTCAATGCCACAATTGAACGTCCCTGTTGTTTCCATTGGATTAGTTGCTGGGTGGTGACAGCCATTTTCGATTTTTAATATATAAATTTAGATTATAGATTGGGGAGTGTTAGTTGTTAGTTGTAGAGACGCGCCATGGCGCGTCTCTACATTTGTTAGTTGTCTAATACCCACTCACTACTTCACAGCGCGAGTGAAAGCCAAATGAGGTTTTGCACCTTGCATTTTAGGCATTAACCAAGCTAGACCTTCACTAGTACCAATCCACAACTTATTACCTATGTCAGCAGCAAGGCTGAGAACACGGCTAGAAGGAAGACCGGGAACTTGATCTAGCATGGCACCAGTATATGGATTTAATCGTAGCAAACCATTATTAGTCCCAACCCAGACACTACCATCTTTAGCAAAACGTATAGCTGTGACATTACGTCCACGCAAGGGAGTTACAGACCGCAACACCATACCAGTTTTTGGGTTAATAACGAGCAAATTGTTTGGCATTCCAGCCCAAATTAACCCTTGTGGGCTAATAGCTAGAGCTTGTACAGTCGTTCCTGGTAAATTGTCAATCCGCTTTATGATATAAGCGTTAGCGGTATTAACTCGCACCAATCCATCAAGGGTTCCTGCCCAAAGTTGACCTTCAGCATCTAAAGTCATCGCATTGGCGCTGACACCGGGAAGGTTCTTTAATGTTGTCATGCTCAAGCCTTGGTCTGGGCTAATTAAGGCTAAACCGTTATCTGTTCCTGCCCACACATAACCCCGCTTGTCAACTAATAACGATAGCACTCGTTTAGAAGGCAAAAATAAATTCTGTGCTGTTATTTCGCTACTGCGGGGGTCTACTCGCTGTAAACCTTCATAGGTTCCTACCCACAAGCGTCCTACTTTGTCTTGGGCTAAGGCACCAATAGTTACATTCGGTAAACTAACGCGGGCTAGAATTTTGCCAGTATTCGGGTCAATCCGCGACAACCCCCGCCAAGAACCTACCCAGAGATTACCTGTATAATCTTCCTGCAAGGCACTAATGCGGTAATCAGTTTCTTGCAAACTCTCTTGCAGTTGCCGTTCATCGGGTAAAGAGTCTTGGCGCGGCGGCGGTGGAGAAGGTGGGTATGCAGGTATTAACTCGGATGGCTCAACGTTGAGGAGCCTTTGTGCAAGAATACTTTGACGACTACTTTTTTGAGATGTCACTGGAATTGCCATTGCTACGGTAGCTATATTCGGCAGAGCTACCAACCCCAGAAGAATAAAACTAATAAATAAACTAGTACGCTTGCAAAACAATACCACGGTCACACTTCCTTTGGAGACAATTCCTATAGCCATTGCCTAAACAGGCTTTGGGTTAATTTCAGTGTTCCCTTGGTTGGTCTGTTTATTTGCAATTTTTCTGAACTCAGGGTGGTCAAGGTGTAAAAAAATATTTTCTATTTTTATTCTTCTTTACTCTTCTTCATCTATGCTCCTCATTTCTTATTCTTCGTTATCATTAGCCAATCTTCTCGACTAATGCCGTAGATTACCGCCTCACTTCCAAAAAGTTCTGTCTTTCCTTGTGGTTTTTCCCCTAATTTCTGGGCAACTCGTATTGACGGAGCATTCTCCGGACGAATCAAACTGATCACATGAGATTGTTGCAAGTTGCCAAAAGCATAGTCCATCGCCGCCTTTGCGGCTTCAGTGGCAAAGCCACGTCCCCAATAACCTCGCCGCAACGTCCAACCAATCTCAAATCCAGGCCACCCCTCAGGTTGCCAGCAGCCTATCCGACCAATCATCTCACCACTAGAACGTTCCTCAACAGCCCACATACCATAGCCTCGCAATTGCCAATGACCAACAATCATTGCCATATTTCGCCAAGATTCCTCACGAGACAAGGGTTTTCCAGCAGCGATGTAGCGCATGACGTCGGCGTTGCTGCACATTTCGGCGTAAGCGCCAAGATCTTCTTCACGAAATCCACGCAAGAGCAAGCGCTGGGTTTCAAGTTGAGGAATATGCATAGGATTTATGCACCATGCTTGTTTGTTGATACTAAGTGTGGGGTATCGGGTGTAATGGGTTTTTCCCTACATCCTAATTCAAAGGCATTTATTATTACACGCTTTTTGTAAAGCTTTCTTAATAAAATGTTAAAAATGATAATTAATAACAAATTTAAATACAAAAGTTAAAAAGATTCAAAGAATAACTTATTAGATTCTTGATATATTGTGAAACAGGCTACAAATTACGTGATGTGCGACTTGTGTCTTTCACTCATCAATCTGTGAATTTCCGTCAATAGTTGCAGAAAAATAGCAAATCTTTGCAATAAGCAACCCCTAACAAACGATTTTTCCTTATTTCTTCCCCACTCATAGGGGACGCTTTTGCGGTGAGGGAAAGTTGCACGGGACGTAATTTGTTAAGTAAAAAGAGAAATTTGTTGGAAGGAAACTATGTCTTACGCTCAAACGAAGACTCAGACAAAATCAGGGTATCAAGCAGGGGTAAAAGATTATAGATTAACTTATTACACCCCCGATTACACACCTAAAGATACAGATGTTTTAGCGGCATTCCGCGTTACACCCCAACCTGGAGTTCCACCCGAAGAGGCTGGCGCTGCTGTGGCTGCTGAGTCTTCCACTGGTACTTGGACAACCGTATGGACGGACTTGCTCACCGACCTAGATCGCTACAAAGGTCGTTGCTATGACATCGAACCAGTTGCTGGCGAAGACAACCAGTACATTTGCTACGTCGCCTATCCTCTGGATCTGTTTGAAGAAGGCTCTGTCACCAATATGTTTACCTCAATTGTAGGTAACGTGTTTGGTTTCAAAGCTCTCAAAGCACTGCGTCTGGAAGACTTGCGGATTCCTGTTGCTTACCTCAAGACATTCCAAGGACCTCCCCACGGTATCCAAGTTGAGCGCGACAAACTGAACAAGTACGGTCGTCCGCTGTTGGGTTGTACGATTAAGCCCAAGTTGGGTCTGTCTGCGAAGAACTACGGACGCGCTGTATACGAGTGCTTGCGCGGTGGTTTGGACTTCACCAAAGATGACGAAAACATCAACTCCGCACCATTCCAACGGTGGCGCGATCGCTTTACGTTCGTCGCTGAAGCTATCCACAAAGCACAAGCTGAAACTGGTGAAATCAAAGGTCACTACCTGAACGTCACCGCTCCCACTTGTGAAGAAATGCTGAAGCGGGCTGAGTACGCTAAAGAACTCAAAATGCCCATCGTCATGCACGACTACCTGACCGCAGGCTTCACCGCCAACACCACATTGGCTCGCTGGTGCCGTGATAACGGCATTCTACTGCACATCCACCGCGCTATGCACGCTGTTATCGACCGTCAAAAGAACCACGGTATCCACTTCCGTGTCTTGGCTAAGGCTCTGCGGATGTCCGGCGGTGACCACATCCACACCGGAACTGTGGTTGGTAAGTTGGAAGGTGAGCGCGGTATCACAATGGGCTTCGTTGACCTACTGCGCGAAAACTATGTTGAGCAAGACAAGTCTCGCGGTATCTACTTCACCCAAGACTGGGCTTCTATGCCTGGTGTGATGGCTGTTGCTTCCGGTGGTATCCACGTATGGCACATGCCAGCGCTGGTAGAAATCTTCGGTGATGACTCTGTGCTGCAATTTGGTGGTGGTACTCTGGGTCACCCTTGGGGTAACGCTCCCGGTGCTACCGCTAACCGCGTCGCCTTGGAAGCTTGTATTCAAGCTCGTAACGAAGGTCGCAGCTTGGCTCAAGAAGGAAACGACGTTATCCGCGAAGCCGCTAAGTGGAGTCCAGAACTGGCTGTTGCTTGCGAACTGTGGAAGGAGATTAAGTTCGACTTTAAACCAGTTGATACCGTTTGATAATCAAGTAAAAGGTAAAAAGGTAAAAGGTAAAGGAAAATAACCCTTTTTACTTTTTACTTATTTAGGGCTGGGGTCAAGCATGGATATCAAGCAAATTGCGAAGGACACAGCCAAGACGCTACAAAGCTACTTGACTTATCAGGCACTGAGAACTGTGTTGGCTCAACTGGGCGAAACCAATCCTCCTTTGGCACTTTGGCTACAACGCTTTTCTGCCGACAAAATTCAGGATGGAGAAGCATACATTGAGATGCTTTTCCAAGAGAAGCCTGATTTGGCTTTGCGGATCATGACTGTTAGAGAACACATAGCCGAAGAAGTCAGCGAGTTTTTGCCCGAAATGGTTCGCACTGGCATTCAGCAAGCCAACATGGAACACCGTCGCCAGCATCTTGAGCGAATAACGCAAATAGATGTATCAACTCCCAGCCCGGAACCGGAACAACAAGCAACTTCAGATCCAAATCTGGATAACTCATCCAGTTAAAAGTGGTTAGTGGTTAGTGGTTAGTGGGTCGTAGAACAACCAACCACTAACAATTAATAACTAACAACTTCGTTAACTCAGTAGTAAAAACCAAAACCCATTATCAATCAGCTATGCAAACCCTACCAAAAGAGCGTCGTTACGAAACCCTTTCCTACCTACCTCCCCTGAGTGATGCTCAAATTGCCAAGCAAATCCAGTACATCCTGAATCAAGGTTATATTCCAGCAATTGAGTTTAACGAACAGTCTGAACCCACTGACTGCTACTGGACAATGTGGAAACTACCTTTGTTTAGTGCTAGAACCACTCAAGAAGTACTGAACGAAGTGCAATCTTGCCGTTCTCAGTATGGCAATTGCTTTATCCGCGTTGTTGGTTTCGATAACATTAAGCAGTGCCAAATTCTCAGCTTTATCGTTCACAAACCCAATAGCAGCAGATACTAAAGTTGGTAAGTTGGAATTAATTTTGAGAAATCTGTAAGTGATTTATCTATTCCCCCAATAGGATTAGGAGAGGTGGAATTATCTACCTCTCTTTTTTACACCATGACTTTGAAAAAGCCTAATGTTCACGTTCTATCTGCGATTGCTGTAAGAAGTGTCTTGGGAATTTACGCAGACATCCAATCAACATCTCATCTAGATCTTTTCTGGGTAGAGTTATTATTTTTAGATTATGCTTCTCATCACGTTTCTCCTGGAATCAGCGTACACTCACGCTTAGTTCTAGAGGAAATTTGAATATAACACAGCCTGATCACCTAGGGTAGGAAGCTCTACCGCTGCTGGGTTGAGAAGTACAAAAGAAAGCGCTCACGCTTGAACACAAGGCGATCGCCACTAGAGTTGCTAGAATCCAGAGAGCTTGTTGGCTGATTCTTATTAACCTTTACGCCAGGAACTGGCATCTGGAGTAGCAACGGCGTCCAAACAGCAATACATCCTATGGTTAAAATATTTTTCAGTATAACCCTGCGAGCATTTTTTTTATTTGATTTTGGTACTACTGTTTGACTACAAACTGTCTGTGGCGACCAAAAATGGTCATTAAAATTATAGTAGCTCACTCACGAACTCTCTTTGTACACTAAAAGATACCAAATTCTACCAAACACCTCTCCGGAATTTATTAAGATTTTAAGAAAAATGATGAAGAGAAGTTAATTGAAGGAGCTATTTGTACAGAGGCTACAACTCAAGTATCATTTACAGCAGTAGTCAGAAGTCAGAAGTCAGAAGCGGAGCCACCAGATGCTCCGCCTCCGGTCAGAAGTAAAATTGGCTCTGCTGTCTGGCTTTTCGACAAAGCGCGTTGTACTTCATTTACTTGCAATGTGCTGTATGTATAATTACTGAGATAACCAGAGAATATGGTCTTTATCTCAAAATAGATGAAAATTAGTAGCTAAAAAAAATTAAGATTAACTTAAGGAAGCCAATCCACCTATCCGAAAATAGCTGTTGGTTTTCGGTTGGCAGCCATCACTAATCCCTATCAGGGCTTGAAATTATCTGTAAAGATTTATGAGTTACTACATTTCCCCCCGCTTTTTGGATAAACTTGCAGTTCACATTACCAAAAACTACCTTGACCTTCCTGGTGTCCGAGTTCCCTTAATTTTGGGAATTCACGGACGCAAAGGCGAGGGTAAGTCTTTTCAATGTGAGTTAGTCTTCGAGAGGATGGGTATCGAAGTAACTCATATCTCTGGCGGCGAACTGGAAAGTCCAGATGCAGGAGATCCAGCACGTCTGATTCGTCTGCGCTATCGAGAAACAGCGGAACTCATTCGTGTGCGCGGCAAAATGTGCGTGCTGATGATTAACGATTTGGATGCAGGCGCAGGACGCTTTGATGAAGGCACTCAGTACACAGTTAATACTCAGTTGGTGAATGCCACACTGATGAATATTGCTGATAATCCTACCGATGTGCAACTCCCCGGTAGTTACGACGCAACGCCTTTACATCGTGTACCGATTCTTGTGACAGGTAATGATTTCTCCACCCTCTATGCGCCGCTGATTCGGGATGGTCGCATGGAGAAATTTTACTGGAACCCAGACCGAGATGATAAAGTTGGCATTGTCGGCGGGATTTTTGAACCGGATGGACTTTCACGCCAAGAAGTTGAAAAGCTAGTGAATACGTTCTCAAATCAGGCAATAGACTTCTTCGGCGCTTTGCGTTCCCGAATTTACGACGAACAAATCCGCAACTTTATACATGAAATAGGAATTGAGCGTGTATCTCAACGTGTGGTTAACAGCACTGAAGGTCCACCACAATTCAGAAAGCCAAATTTCAACTTGTCTCACTTAATTGAGATAGGCAATTTAATGGTTGGTGAACAGCAGCAAGTGCAGAATTCTCAGTTGGTTGATGAGTACAATCGATTGAATAGAGGCAGAAATTATCAACCTGCACCTCCACCACCTGTTGATACAGTAGTACCTAATCAAATAACCAATAGCTCAAACCCATCCCAAAGAGACAATGGACACCAGAAACACCACGTATCAGATACTCATTTAACTTTGGAGACACAAGAACAGATACGTGAAATTTTGTCACAGGGTTACAAAATAGCCATTGAACACGTAGACGAACGACGATTCCGCACAGGTTCTTGGCAAAGTTGCGCCATTGGTACAATTGATGGCAAATCAGATGCAATATCAGCTTTGGAATCTTGTTTAACAGAGTATGACGGCGAGTATGTACGCTTGGTAGGAATTGATCCAAAGGCGAAACGGCGAGTTGTAGAAAAGATTATTCAACGCCCGAATGGGAAAGTTGCTAGTTGATAATACAATCTTCAGTAGTGCTGAGTCATTTCCACTCAGCACTATTTTTGTGCAAACTAATCTGGTAGCACAATTTTGGCAGGAGTTTCTTGTGAGACTCGCTCGATTTCAAAATCTTCAATATTGCCTTCAAAGCGATTGAAGATAATTCGGATTTCGTCATAGGCGATCGCGCTGGAGGCTCCGCTTGGTGTGCTACACTTAACCCGCATCAAGGTTTGAAACCCACCAAATTCTTCGTTGATATAAAAGCTTCTTGTGCAATCAAAACGAACAAAGTTTTCTAGTGCGACCTGATTTAGTGCAGCTACACCCAAGCGACTGTTAATGAGTTCTTTAATTTCATCTGTCTCTTCTGCTTGTGTCATCCGTCGCCATCTGGTTGCTGGCTGTTTATTTAATAGTTCATTCAATTTAGACCATGTTGTGGAACCAACAATTCCATCAGCAACAAGCCCTTGCGCCTGCTGAAATTTAATCACGGCTGCTTTGGTTTGTGATCCAAAAATGCCATCAGCAGCACCAGAGTAAAAATTAAGTTTTTTCAATGCTTCTTGTAGCTTGATGACTTCTGCTCCTTTTGAGCCTTCTTTGAGAATCACGGAATTTGTTGTCATGATACTCACCTTTGTTTTGTTTGTTCATAAATCTTATCTTGTCACAATCATGACTGACACTAAGCAAAAGAAAATAGGTGAGGAGTTAGTCCTCACCCATCTACTGTACAACCTGTTTTTAAGACACTATCCAAACTTCACAGGAATTAAACTAGAAAAAACTCTTCTAAAACTGGATAAAGCTTTGTTGCAATATATTCAAATTCTTTTTCCAAGATTGAGGGAGGGGTAATATCTCTCTTGTTATTTATACTCCAGAATAGGTAGCCATTAGAGTGATAAAACACAGAATATTTCTTATCCTCAAATCGCGTTTCTATGCTTAGACATCTAGAATGAGCATAAAAATCTATATCTAAAGAGATAGTGCCTTGCCGGTGGAAGCTACTTGTATTCGTAACTAAAATGTTAGTCCCACAATTTTTATTACCTTGAAATTTAAGCGAGAGTTTTTGCTTGATTGGTGGTTGGCGATAACTACATATGAATCGAAATTCAGGAAAAGCCTGTGCTGCAATTTCAGTAGATACTACCTCAAAATCCAAAGATAAAGTGTTATTCATAGCTTCACGCATATTCATAATAATGCCCTTAAAGTTTCTATCGGTTGATGACAAAGGAATCCACAAATTAACAGTATTTAGGACAGCGCGTTGCTGGTCTCTATGATGTTTATTTTAGTTAAATTTTGCAAGTTATGTTTCACGAATTCCCTTTTTTAGCTTTAATAAAGCCTATGATAATAATCACAATTAACAATATCTGCAATTTGGCAGAGATACTTTGCAATATTACGTCGGCGAAAGAAAAAAGCAGTCAGAACTTCCGCAGAGGCGATTGCACGTCAGGGCAAGGCACACGCCGAAGGCGAACGTAAAAGCGTGTCCCCTACCTCCTCTGCCCTAAGCTGTGCGGGCTTAGGTGTGCCGAAGGCATAGGGCAATTAAGCTTTTGCGTAATTTTTACTACCGGGATGATATAAAATTTTCTAAATCTTTTGTACGTTGAGTTGTTAAGCGCTCTAGGCACCCATTACGAAAGATTTCATAACCTGTCCCACCACGGTTACCATAAACCTCAAAATCACAGTTGTTATCGCGAAACTTAATCCACGCTTGCTGTGCTGCTGTTAGTATTTGCTTCTGCTCACTATTTAAGCTAGATATAACTTTTTTATACACTTGATTTAGTCGTTTATCTGCGGCTTGATACGACTGCTGAGAACAGTATTTCATTTCTGGTGTCGAGGCTGCCTTATTGCAGTCAATTTTTTGACTCATTGTCTCTCCTAACGCTGCTGGAGTGTGACTTGCTACAACGAAAAATAGGGAGTTAGCTATGAGTATGAGTGCAAGAGTTCCTTTTTTAGACATCTTTTTCTCTTCTATTTTAAAATCTCTCTTAAGAGAGATGATAATATATCATATTTGATATTTTCTCCCTGAGTCAGGGAGTGGAAGATAAAAAGGGAAACTCAGTTTTGACATTCCACCGCTTACCATCATGCAGCAACAGCGTTAAGCAGGAAGCAGTAAACTCAAAATACAGCGGACGCTTTTCAAATTCAGACCAAGCAGCTTTAAAGTTTTGCCTTGTTAAATCTTTAAACGCAACCGTCATGTGAGGAGCAAAGGGACGAGTTTTCCCCACCTTGTCAACAATTTCCAAGTTGCTCTCCAGATGCGCCATTAAATCAGCCTGTAAAGCCTGCAGTTCTGGAGTTCTGTCCACATTAATATAAATGACGCGGGGGGCAAAGGCAGCAAACCCATTTAGTACGATAGGCACTGACTCTCGACGACAAGCAAAATCTCCAAGGCATTTTTCCAGTTTTGGCACGTTGACATCAACCCATTCAAAGGGTGGTTGCAGGGTGATGTGCGGTGGAGATTTTTGTGCGTGACGACTGGCATACTGATCAGCAAAGTATTGCTTAATTTGGTTAGCGTAGTCTTGAATTTCCTGCGATGGCAGAAGGGCTATAAAAAAAAGTCTCTGTGATGGCAGCATTTATCAAGAGTAGGGGCAGATTATTGGTCTTTGAATTTTATGCACGGTAGCTTAAAAAGCAGACCATAGCCCTGAAAATATTACAGCATAGGGTTTTAAGAGGTTACAAGTCATGCCCACTTTTGTGAAGATAGAAGAAGGCAAAGTTGACAAGTCCACCTTTGACCAATACGTAAGCGCCCATAAGGTTTACGTACAGGGGTTGAATGCCAAAGGACACAAAGCTAAAACTGGCTACTGGGCGCAAAGGGCGGGGGCATGATGCTGTTTAAAGCAACCTCCATGGAAGAGGCTGAAGCTATTGTAGCTGGTGATCCATTGGTACAAAACGACTGCGTTAACTATAAGCTTTACGAGTGGAAAATTGTAGTCAAATAACACACAGTCAGAAAAATTAATGCTATTGTGTTTATAGACCTGGATCTACGCGGCTGCAACGCCCAAACTTTGTCAGGACCGGAAGGTAGCAGCAATACGGGATGCTTGTAGCAGGCGTAGTCTCCGGGTCGCCCCATTTTAGGAGCGCAAGAGCTACAATGCCCGGTTTTGGAGATATTGTTAAAAAAGCTTTTTACCTTGGTGTTGGGTTGGCTTCTTACGCGGGAGAGAAAGCAGGCGGGACAATAAGCGAACTGCGATCGCAAGTCCAAAAGCTGGCAGATGAAATGGTTGCGCGGGGAGAAATGACGACAGATGAAGCCCGGCGCTTTGTCGAAGACATGATGAAGCAAGCCCAGCAAGCACCGACATCTGATGTAACAGCGAACAAAACACCTCCCTCTGAACCTCGTCGCATAGAAATAATAGAGGAAGATGAACCAACTACCGTAAAAGTGACCCAACCCACAGAGGATGTTGATAAGATGCGTGAGCAAGTCAGACAAATGCAGGAAGAACTGCGTAAGTTGCAACGCGATAAGTAGTAGGAAATTAGCTTGTAGTAGCACTTTAACGTAGCGCCAAAATATTTCATAATAATGTAAAATTTTTATTCAAACACAATCCTCAGGGTGTACAAAAGTGCTTCAAGCCATATAGCATTAAGCGTCCAGTAAATAAATTGAGTAAGGACGTGGGGTTTATGGAAAAGTGGCAAAAAGAGTTTTGGGACATGATAGAAACAGTGGCTGATGAAGTAGAAAGCTTCTTCCTGGGGATGACGGAAATAGTAGACTCATTTTTTGAGCTAACAGAAGAAATTACCGATCAAGTACAAAATACCATCGCCACTGAGGTAGAGCAATATTTGCAGGAACTGACTGAACCACTTTTAGAAGTTTACTGGGAACTAGAAGACATTATCGTAGATGATGTTGACCTGGGTTTTCCTTATTCAGTTGAACCCTGTGCAGAAAAAAATCCCGCTTGCGTTGGTTGTCGTCACTACCACGGTCAAGCGTATAGTGGGAATTTGTTAGTTTGCGGTATGCATCCTTATGGCTGGGAAGATGAAAATTGCCCAGATTGGGAACAAGAAGAGTTATAAGTTTGGTGTTAGTAGTTATTAGTATTTTTTGACAACTAACTACTAACGACTAACCACTAACAAGACGTAAAGACTAAAGACTATGGAAATGAAATATGGAGAACGCAACATTGCGGAAGGACAACTCATCACATTTCCCAACCCACGTATAGGAAGGCGATACGACATTAACATTACCTTGCCTGAGTTTACGTGTAAATGCCCGTTTTCGGGCTATCCTGACTTTGCCACGATTCACATTACCTACATCCCTGATGAACGGGTGGTGGAATTGAAGGCGCTAAAGCTCTATATTAATAGCTATCGCGATCGCTATATTTCCCACGAAGAAACTGCAAATCAAATTTTAGACGATTTTGTTGCCGCCTGTGACCCAATAGATGTCACCGTCAAAGCAGACTTCACACCTCGCGGTAATGTACATACAGTGATTGAAGTGCGACATCAAAAGTCATAAAAATAGATAGTTAACGACCCAAGTCAGGGGAATGTCTCCTTTACTTGGGTTAACCAAACTCATTCAAATGTTTTTCAATCGCATCACAAGCCACACCCACGCCATTTTCTGCCTGCACAATGCGTCCAATTTCCGCTGAAGAAGCTGCATAGCTGGGATTATCCAACAACTGATGCAACTCTTTTACAACCCGTGACGCTGAATATTGTTTGCGCTTAATCGTGCGCGAAGTTCCCAAGCGTTGGACTCGTGCTGCATTATCCGGTTGATCGTGGCTGTAGGGCATGACTAAGCTAGGATGACCAGCCCGTAATGCTTGGGCTGTTGTCCCAATTCCTCCTTGATGGACAATTGCACAAGCGTGAGGGAAAATTTGCGAGTATGGTACATAGCTAACTGCAAGAATATCTTTTGAAAGATTTTCTGGAGGCGGATTTTTACCCATTAACAGCACAGCACGGCGATTAAGGTGCTTTGCGGCTTTGATGCTTTCCCGATAAAAATTGCCAGGAGACATAACTGCGGCAGAACCAAGGGTAAAAACTATTGGCGGTTCCCCTGCATTTAAAAATTTCTTGAGTTGTGGCATGAGTTCGGTTTTGTCCGAACTACCATCATAAAAGGTGAAACCTGCCATGACTGTGTTTGCAACCCAATCAGGTTGGGGTTTTCCCAGAACAGGGGAAAACAGAGCAAGGACAAGGTAAGGTGAAAATTTGTCGTCAATAAAAGGATTGCCAGTTAAGGTCGGTAATCCAAGTTCACGGCGAAATTCATGGACGGGTTCTGCCCAAGATTTAGTAACAAGCTTGGCAAAGTTGATAACTCCCCGGTTAGCAAATAAGCCAAACCGACGTAGCTTGGCTAGAAATGGAAATACAGGCAACACGGATGGGTCATAGGCAGAGAAAAACGAGATTGGAGCCATAGCACTTGATGCCCACCGAATTCCTAATTTTTCCGCCACCATTCGAGCTACAGTCACTCCTTCACCTGCAAGCATAAAATCTGCATTTTTCGCAGCGTTCATTAAGTCTGCATACATCTGGCGTAAACTGGGACAGACCCACTTGCGGACAATATACTCCGAGCCTGTTTGCAAATCCATCATTTGCGCCATCTCTTGCGGGTCGTTAAGAGCGGTATTATCGGGGCGCATCCGATGAAACTCAAATCCCAAAGCTTCAATTTTGGATTGATATTCTTTGTGGGTTGCAAATACAATATCGTGACCGCGTTTTCTTAATTCCAGGGCGATCGCAATTTTGGGATGTAAGTCACCAAAGGAACCGATGGTGGTTAAAATAATTAAACTCATTAAATTTGGCGTTGCTGAGTGACAGTATGAATTGAGTTTAAAACCAGAGACGTAAAGGCGAGGCAGCGTGGTCTTGGGGGTTTCCCCCATGAGCGACTGCCGTCGTAGAGAACTAGTGTTTGAGCAATTTTGTTTTGTTATTTCATCCTCAAATTCAGCAACGCCTGATCGCACTTTTAAATTTCTGGATGAGAGATCTGAGGATTTAGAGCAACCGCTTTCTCCTCACCCTCTGGGGGTAAACTTAACCTATCCAAAATCTGCAACATCTCCTGTTCAAAAGCCACTTGTGCGCGATTAGTTTTACCACCCACATACAAGCGCCCATCTTTGCACAACGCCCAAATTTGGGAGTGAGAGAAGTAACTCATCGTAACACCAAGCATCAGCAAGGCAAACCCTGTATAGACAATTGGTATTCCTGGGTCGGCTTTAATCTGTAACCCAGTACTGCCAACGACATCTAGAATTTTCAATGTTACGCCATTGACTTGGGTGGACATTCCAGTGCGAACGGTATTAACCAACTTGCCAGTGGCATCGTAAATTAACACCATTCCTTGCAAGTCTTTCGCCAGTAAAGAGACACCCTCACTCAAATCCGGTTTAGTAGGAATCCAAGTTCCCCAAATGCGTCCATTTCCGTTGGTGTTGAGTTGCGCCATCGGTATCTGAAAAATGGGGCTTTTGTTGACTCGCACTCGCACAGCAGAGATTCCCCAATCAGTTTGGTAGAAAGTCACGCCATGATAACGCAGAGGACTGTTGACGAAAATCGTCTTGCGGTCAACTTCCTGTCCCTGATTGTCTAAAACAGACATATCTGAGTAAAATTGGTCAATTCCACCCGAAGGGGTGTAGTCAATCCAAAAGCGATTGACTCGCACAGACCAATCTTTGGGTTGCCCTGTTGCCCAAGGTCCCGCATCTATGATATTTTTCACTTGAAAGATGTTACCACTGGCAACCATTTCCTGGGCAACAAAACCAGTCATAGCCCCCCAAATAGACCCCAAAAGAATTGTCACAATACCCACATGAACTATGATGGGTCCAATGCGTCCGATAATACCTTTGCGGGCGTAAAGAATATCCTCTTTCTCTTGAAAAATTTTGTAGCGGCGATTTTGCAAAAGCTGAGTCAGGGAATTCACGGAACCATGATCAAGTTCTGCACTCAAAGCTAACTTTTGAAATTGGCGGGGTTCGTCGTAAAATTTCCACCGACGCGCAGCTTTTAAAGCAGGTAGCTGACGAGTAAAGGTACAAGCAGTTAAGCTTGTTCCAAAAAAAATGAGTAAAGCTAAAAACCACCAAGTTCGGTAAACATGATCCAATCCCACTGTTAAGATGACTTTCCAGGAAAGAAAACCAAATAAAGCCGGGTGTTCTGGATAGTTAGCTTGGTAAAATGCTAGCGATTGACCTTGCTCAATGATCGTGCCAGTGACGCTCAAGAGTGCAATAACCAATAGCATCACAATTGCTAAACGTAAATCTGTCAGCACAGGCAATAACTCTTGTCGCAAGAACTGCCCAAAAGCTGACCATATAGATTTTTTGGAAACTGAATTTTCTATAGTCATTTACCTAAAAACTTCCCATAGGAATCCTAGACATTAAAGAAAGCACACCAAATCCTACCAACAAAGCGCCACTCACTGGATTAATCCAACCAGACCAGCGGCGCAACTCTAGCAATTTCTTAATTGAAGCCGTAAACGTACCTGCTAAAATTAATGGGGCGACATAACCTGCTGTATAGGAAAGCAGCAAAACAACGCCTAGAATTAAGTCTTGCGTATTGGCAACCCAACCAAGCAAACTCGCTAAAACAGGGGTACTGCAAGGAGAGGCAACTAAACCGAAACTTAAACCCATGAAATATGCTCGCACTCCTTGGGGTAACTCTTGAGAAATCCACTCTGTTCCACCAAGAGATGGCAATTGCAAGGGTAAGGCTTCCAGTAAATTCAGCCCCATGAGAATGGCAATGATACTGACAATAATTGGTAAACCAATTCCCACCTGACCGTAGACTTTGCCAACAAAAGCTGCTATGATTCCCATACCTGCTAGTGTAGTAGCCAATCCCAAAGCAAACCACGTTGACTGAGCCACAGCTTGCAGACGGCTTTTTGCCTCATAACCACCGATGTAGCCAATGGTAATCGGCAGCATAGAAAGCATACAGGGTGTGAGGCTCGTGAGCAACCCAGCGATAAAAATCACGCCAATACTCAGCAAACTCAGGTGCGTGAGTTGGTTGGCGACAAGGGCGTTAGCAAATTGTTCTAGTTCGTAAAGTCGGGTTTGGAGGGTTTCAAGCATGGGACATCCAAAAGCAAAAAATGCTTATTATGCTTGAATTTTAACTTACAGCAGATGATGGTTGTGTGAAACGCAGATGAAGAGGTGCATCACGGTCAAGTTGTAGCGGTGGTGGATAAAGTACGGCGAGTTAAGGGAGCAAAATGAGCGCTAGGTACCCAAAAACCATAGTAACTGGCAATCTAGTCACACTCAGGTGCGTTAGATGCTGATTATTTGTCGTTTTTTACCAATGACACAGCTTTGTATACTGTAACACATCCCTTTAAAAAGGTGCGTTACTCTTAAAGCTATTTTTCTGACTGAATTTGCGATAATAACCAAGCAATAACTTGACTTTGGTCTGTTTGACGAGTCCGCCGAAAAGCTTCGTTTAATAAAGAAATAGTTAATCCAGGTAAAACTTGAGATTGAGTTATCCGTCTACTCCCACCATTTTCTATAGCAAAAGCGATAACTTGGACATTTTGGACATCTACAATCCAATATTCAGCAACTCCTAAATCTTCATAGAGTAGTCGTTTCTCACCTTTATCATCAGCAAGTGAGGAGTTAGCAACTTCTATGACTAAGTTTGGGGGTGGATAGATATCTAGTTGAATGATAGAAGTTCCCCAAGGAATCGCATTGGCGTTTTCACCAATGTAATAAGACACATCTGGTTGAGCATCGTTAAAGCCTGTTTTACGGTAAGTACAGTTATCCTTCCCATTCATAGGGATACCTTTGATAGCTGCAAACAGGCTAGCTCCGGTGATAATAATTGTGTGGTCACTAGCATGGTCATTTCCAACGGGTGGTATTTCAATCCTCATTTGTCCATTGTGGTAGTAGCCCTTAGCTTTTTCATAGACGGGATTTTCAAAGATTTGGATATATTCATCCCAAGTAGCTGCTACCCAAGTATCAGTTGGTATTTTTGTTTGTAATTCATGCATCTGCTAACTGCCTCAAAATCTCTATTTTGCTGCTCATATACTTTTAATAATGTCAAATATAAAACGCTAGGATATAAATCTTTATTCTAAATGCCTACCTCGACCCTCAAATCTATGCAAGATAGAAAAAAGGCTCTACAACTTCGCCTGTGGACAAATGAGGAATACCCTGACGGGGCGACAAGCGCCCTACTAAAAGTCTTGTGGCGTCAAGATTTGACCTAATGATGGTAGAAAAAGATAGGTCATGCATTCTCAACTTTTGGCAACACCTAGGAACCGCTAAATCGAATAATACAGTGGGAAAGACTTCGCATCCTTGGGCTTAACATAAACCTTTTGTTGCGGTTCCAACTTTAACTCGTCAAAGCGTTCCCGCGTCAAATGTGCTGTCACTACTTGTCCATCATCTAAAGTTAACTCCGCCTGAACTTCCCAGCCCAAATGTATTAACCGACTGACCCTAGCTGGTACCGTAGTACCGTTGGCGGTTGTTTCCACAATCACATCTTGCGGACGCAAAAATATCTCTGGATGTGCAGAATCGAACCCGTTACTCTGGAAAATCTGCGCTGTGCTGGGGAGCACGTTGACAGGTCCAATAAAACTCATCACAAATGCTGTTGCTGGATGATCGTAAATTTCCGCAGGCGTGCCTATCTGTTCCACTCGTCCTTTATTCATCACCACAACTTGATCTGAGACTTCCATCGCTTCTTCTTGGTCGTGGGTGACGAAAACTGTGGTAACATGAACTTCATCATGGAGGCGTCGTAACCATGCCCGTAAGTCTTTACGGACTTTTGCATCCAGTGCGCCAAAGGGTTCATCTAAGAGTAATACTTCGGGTTCTACTGCCAATGACCTTGCTAAGGCTACCCGTTGGCGTTGACCGCCGGAAAGCTGCGACGGGTAGCGATTACCTAGTCCACGCAGTTGCACTAAATCCAGCAACTCTTCAACTCGCTGTTTGATTTTTGTTTTTGGTGTTTTGCGAATCTCTAAGCCAAAGGCTATGTTTTGCCTAACACTCAAGTGTTTAAATAGAGCATAGTGCTGGAACACAAAGCCAATGTTCCGCTCTTGCACACTTTGATATGTGGCATCTTTGCCAGTCAGCAAAATTCTCCCAGTATCCGGTACTTCCAAACCTGCAATCAGCCGCAGCAGTGTAGATTTTCCTGAACCTGACGGTCCTAGCAGTGCCACCAGTGAGCCACTTTCAACTTCTAGACTGACCTCATCAACCGCTTTAAAACTGCCAAATTGTTTGGATACGTTCTCAACTACTATGCCCACTACTACTGCACCTCTGCAACTAATCTAGGATTTACGGTTAAGATTAGCGTACACTACATATACCATAGGTAATTGCTTTTGAATTAACGCAATTCTATCAATTTTGTTTAATTGTAAATAAAAGTACCCTCAGTCCTAACCCCTGTTTTAATCCCCACTGCGTTCGGATTAAAACAGGGGTAAAGCAGGCTATGTGGGAACTTATGGAAGCGTAGCAACGTCAGCATTTTACACTTATAGGTAGGAGCGCAATGATGCTGTTTTGGGGAGATAACTCTGGTTTACCAAGATCCTATAGGGGCTGGGATGTGATTGTAGATTGGGAGCAGAATCGGTCGAAAACAAAGGTAGCCGCCTCGTTGAAAAAGCTGCTTACGTGGCTGCAAGAGTATATGTCTGTAGATACCGTTACGTTGCTGCTGCCGATTGCTGAACGGGAGAATTTGGCTGTGTACGCCACCCTCGGACTTGAGGAGGAAATTGTACAACAGATCCGTATCCCCATTGGACAGGGTGTTGCTGGTCGCATTGCCGCAACTAGAAAGCCAATGATAGTCAATAACCTGGCGCAGGTAGAGGTTTTTAGCCCTATCCTACGCCACAAGGGTCTGCAATCGCTCGTCGGCATCCCCCTGATCTTGAATCAGGAAGTGGTCGGAGTTCTGCACGTCGGCACATTCCAATCCCACCAATTCACGGATACCGATGTGCAGCAACTGCAACTAGTTGCCCACCGCCTTAAGGCAGAGATGGGGGATGTAGGACTTTTCAAATTCGAGAAAGTTCGCCAAAATCAGAAATGTTGGTTTGATCTCCTTGACTTCAACAAACGCACCTTTTGTGTCAATACCCTCAAATTTGCATAAGTTCCAAACAAAGGGGTCATCAATTTTACCCATTAGCCATGACCAATGACCAATTTTCACCCTAAATGTTCGTAGCGAAATATTAAAGAATGTTGCATTTGTTTCAAATCTAGAAAGCAGAGCGCAAAATTACCCAAAAGACCGTGATACGATGCTTTCGGTAAATGTCAAGATTGGGAGAAGACCTTTGACACTACGGGTTGCTGTTGTTGGGTCAGGTCCAGCCGGTTCTTCTGCTGCAGAAACGCTCTGCAAAGCTGGAATTGAAACCTACCTATTTGAGCGCAAACTAGATAATGCCAAGCCCTGTGGCGGTGCAATTCCCCTGTGTATGGTGAGTGAATTTGACTTACCGCAGGATATCATTGATCGCCAGGTGCGGAAAATGAAAATGATTTCGCCCTCAAATCGTGAGGTTGATATTAATCTAGAAAAACAAGAAGAATATATAGGAATGTGTCGCCGTGAGGTACTCGATGGGTATCTACGAAATCGTGCCGCAAAATTGGGCGCAACTTTAATTAATGCCACAGTTCATAAACTCGATATTCCTACCAACAATACAGACCCCTATACCATTCATTATGTAGACCATACAGAAGGCGGTGCCCAAGGTATTGCCAAAACTTTGAAGGTCGATTTGATTATCGGGGCAGATGGGGCGAATTCCCGCATTGCGAAGGAAATGGATGCAGGGGATTACAACTATGCGATCGCATTCCAAGAGCGCATTCGTCTACCTAAAGACAAAATGCTCTACTACGAAGACCTCGCCGAAATGTACGTCGGTGACGATGTGTCTCCAGATTTCTACGCTTGGGTTTTCCCCAAATACGACCACGTCGCTGTCGGTACTGGCACGATGCACGTTAACAAAGCTAGCATCAAACAATTGCAAGCTGGTATCCGTGCCCGTGCAGCCCGTAAGCTGATTGGCGGTCAAATTATCAAAGTAGAAGCACACCCGATTCCTGAACATCCCCGTCCTCGTCGCGTGGTCGGGAGAATAGCTTTGGTGGGTGATGCTGCTGGCTATGTCACCAAGTCCTCTGGTGAAGGAATTTACTTTGCGGCTAAGTCTGGACGGATGTGTGCTGAAACTATTGTAGAAATGTCCAACGGCGGGAGCCGCATTCCTACAGAAGCTGACCTCAAGGTGTATATCAAGCGCTGGGATAGGAGATACGGACTCACCTACAAGGTGTTAGACCTCCTGCAAACGGTGTTTTATCGTTCTGACTCTACCCGCGAAGCTTTTGTGGAAATGTGCAGCGATCGCGATGTCCAGCGGCTGACTTTTGATAGCTATCTTTACAAGACAGTTGTGCCGGCTAATCCCTTGACTCAGCTAAAAATTACTGCCAAAACTATTGGTAGTTTACTTCGCGGTAACGCTCTTGCTCCTTAAAAGGGACACGGAGAAGTTCTCAAAAAAACTTTACTCTACCGTGTCACTTTAACAGTGAAACACTTTCTGTTTCACTTACCCTACCCATAATCTTACGATTATGGGTAGGGTAAGCGAAACCAGTTTAAAACGCGCAGCATCCTTATTCTGGTTTCTCCTGGTTCTGCATATATTCAAAGCAATATAATATGGGCGTTAGAAGCCATTTAAAAATAGAGTGGCTTTGATAAGAATTTACAAATAATCTGTAAAGATTTAGTAAAAAATTGACTACTTGACTGGCAACTTTTCCGTAGATTTACTATGGTAGACAGGTTATCTACTGGAGACAAGCTCCTGGATAGGAGTGAAAGCCTAACTATGAAATTAAGTTCAGTTTTCACTACTGCTTTGTCAACTTTGGCTGTAACTATGGTTACAGCAATTGGTTTCTCTAGCCAAGCTCAGGGTCTAACTTTTTTAGGCAACTCGGATGGTATCTGGGGACAACCTAATCCAGGGAGCAATACCAACCCCATCTTTTCAGGTGTGGGAACTAACACATTTACGTGGGGACGCTCGCGTCCAGATGATCGTGAGAACAACTATGGGACACCTGCAAATCAACTAACCTTTACCGGAAACTCCTTTTCCACAAAGGACATTGGTTCGCTATTTAAGGTAGGCGATTTAGAGTACTACAATGGCATGGTTGAGGAAAGTACGAACGTTGTTTCCGTACCTTTCACTCTCAGCCTATCATTTACCAATCCTAGTAATGTCAACGAAGTCTTCAACTTCGACTTTCAGCTTGACAATACAACCAACTCCGGAGACAGTCCCCAACAAGATGCAGATACTGTGTATATCAAGGAAAACTTTGACAGTCGCAGTTTCACATTTGATGGTAATGAGTACCTACTGAAGTTAATTGGCTTTAGTCAAGATGACGGTGAGACAAGTGTTAGCAATTTTCGTGTTCTTGAGGATCACACAACCACGGCAGGTATTTATGCCACAGTCACTCAGGTGACTCCAGCGGAAAAAATTCCAGAGCCAGCGAGTACTGTTGGACTATCACTACTAGGCATCTACCTTATAACCCGCAAGAAGTCGGGAAGTGCAAAAAACTAATAGACCGCTAACAGTTTATACCAATTCATCTTATCCGTATAGCCAGGGGTTTAGACCCCTGGCTTGTTAGTTTTGCGAATGAAATAACTTCGGATGGGCATCCTGCCATCGGTGTCAAGTTAACACCAATGAAAAAAAAGTCTTTCTTATCTTAGACTCTAGACACCTACAGCTTGAGCAGTAACGCGAAGCATTGAGGGATCAATTGAAATCCCTAACCCCTCTGCTACACGACGACCATAGGAAATGTCTGCCTGGAAGAAGTGACAAAGTTGACGCATCTGGATGTCCTTTCTCGCTTGACGGAGACTAGCTACGATATTTTCAACAAGACGCTGCTGCTGGTCAGGAGTCAGTAATCGATAGAGATCACCAGCTTGGGTATAATCGTCGTTGCCTTGACGATGATCGTAGCGATCAACTGCGACATCACCCAAATGGATGGGTGGCTCTGCATAGGCTGGATTTTGTTTGGGCGTACCTTCAGCACTATGCGGTTCATAGTTAGGAGCGCTACCACCGTTGTTTCCTAGCGCCATGAAGCCATCTCGCTGGTGATGCATCACTGGACATTTGGGCTGATTGACGGGTAGTTGCTGATAGTTACCACCCAGGCGATACCGTTGAGCATCTGGGTAAGACATGATGCGAGCTTGAAGAACTTTATCTGGGGAGAAGTTAACACCAGGAACCACTGCACTCGGGCTAAAAGCAGCTTGCTCAACTTCGGCGAAATAATTCTCAGGGTTACGATTTAGTTCTAGTATCCCGACTTCAATTAAAGGATAGTCTGCGTGCTTCCAAACTTTCGTCAAGTCAAAGGGATTGTCTGGATGCTTTGAGGCTTGCTCCTCTGTCATTACCTGAATACACATGCGCCACTTAGGATAGTCTCCTTGTGCGATCGCTTCAAACAGATCACGAGTCGCATGGTCGGGATCTTCTCCCTTAAGCTTGGTCGATTCCTCAGAAGTCAAGGTTTGATGCCCTTGTAGAGTTTTGAAGTGAAATTTGCACCAGACTCGCTCGCCCTTAGCATTAATCAAACTGAAGGTGTGGCTACCAAAGCCGTCCATGTGTCGGTAGGTTTTCGGGATTCCTCGATCTGAAAAGAGGATCGTCACCTGATGGAGCGATTCAGGACTGAGTGACCAGAAATCCCATATTGCGTTGTGGTCTTTGTAATTGGTTTGGGGATTGCGCTTCTGGGTATGGATGAAATCAGGAAACTTGAGGGGATCGCGGATGAAGAAAACAGGGGTATTGTTGCCTGTGATATCCCAGTTGCCCTCTTCAGTGTAGAACTTGACGGCAAAACCTCTAGGGTCACGCTCGGCATCTGCTGAACCTTTCTCTCCCCCGACTGTAGAAAAGCGAAGGAGGACTTCCGTTTTCTTGCCAATCTCAGAGAAGAGTTTGGCTTTGCTGTAGCGGTTGATATCGTTAGTCACAGTAAAAGTACCGAAAGCCGCAGCCCCTTTGGCATGGACAACTCGCTCAGGGATACGTTCCCTATTGAAATGAGCTAGCTTTTCCATCAGGTGAAAATCCTGCATTAATACAGGTCCACGCGGTCCAGCGGTGAGTGAGTTCTGGTTATCAGCAACGGGGATACCGTCAGCCGTTGTCAAGTTTTGGGGTTCAGTCATGGCTAAAGAAGTTCTCCATTTAGTTACTTAGATTGCCCTGCATTACATTAGGTCATTAGACAAACGGGTGCTGATTGATAGAGCAAACTAAGTCGTAGTCATATCGAGTACATAAATAAAGCATAGTCGGTATGACTATAATTTTCAACAAACTTGTTTTGTATTTTTGGTAACAGGGATCAAGGTGAGATAAACCGTGAGGGGTAAATAAGTGTGAAGAAACTGTTGACACAATACGATTCCGTTAAAACTCAATTGATTATTCCCAAAAATGGAAAGAAAGTATGGTGTCTGTTAAAAAATCTCAAGAGTGTCTCTAAATATACAAAGTCCGGAGAGATTCAACGCAATAGAGACAGCTATACCAGTAGCGTCAATCGAACAGGCAATAGCGAAAACCGAAGTCGAAGAGGAACGCAATCGCTCATTACCAGCACAAATAGTAGTTGGTTTGATAATAGCAATGAGCCTGTCGCCCTTGAAATTAGATGCGAGATGTACTAAAGCAATACGGTTCAGTTAGCGATAAAAACAGGAACTAACGTAGGTTGGATTGAGGTACAAAACCCAACCTACAATTCTTCTTAGCTGAACCGTATTGGCGTAGAGTGTCAATTTTTTGTATTTACCAAGATGACAAGTGAATTGAAGCGCAATCATCTATCGCGGGGACGCAAGACTCGAACTACTAAAATTGCGCCCCCTTTTGACACACTTGTAAACCGATATGTCAAGACACATTGCAACACGTCGATTTATCGGTAACGTAGAAGGCTGCATAGGAAGCGTAGCGACTTTCCCCAGAGTCAGCACCCGTTGGTTGATAGGGGAGTTATTCAACTCCCGATATTGTCGAAGCACCTTCAGCCTGTTGAGGCAGACTGGGCAACTCCAAGCAGTAACCCGCACCATATACCGTTTTGATATAGCGGGGATGGCGCGGGTCAGGTTCTAGTTTGGTTCTCAAGTGACGAATGTGTACGCGAATGGTTTCTATATCATCATCTGGATCGTAGCCCCAGACTTCCCTAAGAATTTCACTCGGGGAAACAGTCTGACCATGGCGTTGGAGTAAGCAGTGCAGTAGCTCAAACTCCAAGTGAGTCAGTTTCACTGTTTGACTGAACCATATCGCCTCAAAGCGTTCTGGAACCAGGGTAAGCGGTCCGTAATTGAGAATTTCACTGTGCTTTGCAGCTTGAGGAATGCGGTCGGTACGTCGCAACAGCGCCCGCACCCGTGCCAACATTTCTTCAACTTCAAAGGGTTTGGTGAGGTAATCATCTGCGCCAGCGTTAAAGCCTTCCACTTTGTCCTGAGTTTGGCTTAAAGCCGTTAACATCAACACGGGAATCTCCGCAGTGCGCTCATCCCGACGCAGGCGTTGACAAACGGTAAATCCATCTACCCTTGGCAGCATCAGGTCTAGCATAATCAAATCTGGCTGTAGCTGGAGAGCTAGCGCCTGACCTTTGATGCCGTCTTCAGCTTGGCTGACATCGTAACCAGCCATTTCTAGGTTAACGGCAACGAGTTCTGAAATTGCAGGGTCATCGTCTATGACAAGAATCCTCGGCATTAGTAAAAGTTTATTACTACTTATTAAGGATAAATAAGAACCTTTGGTAGATACAAAGATTACTGTATTGATTATAAAAAATTTTTTAAATATAACATAAAGATTAAGATTAAAGGATTATGAAACCAAACCTAAACTATACTAGATTTTGGCTTTAAATGTGTGACTCCTCTTACAGTCCACCGTGGTTTTTACAAAACGGTCTTGTCCTGACTGTCTACACCGCTCGGTGGGGTACTCTTCATTGGGAACGTACAATCAATAACCCAGAGCCGCCTTATGAAGAAAAAATTTTCATAGGTGCCCAAGGTGTACCTATTTTTGGATACGTAGCCATTCCTGAAAACGCTCATGGCACTATTGTGGGCACTTATGGCATTACAGGGGATTTGGATAACCAATGGTATTTAAGGCTGCTAGGGCGTAAAGCATATGCTCAAGGGTATGCTGTCGTACTCTTTGATTGGCGGGGTCACGGGAAGACAGCCCAGTTGTCGCCAACTTTAACAAGTGATGGATTGTACGAGGGAGAGGATTTTGTTCGCATTGCGGCAAGTGCCAAAGCAATGGGATGTCCAGGAAAATTTTGGTTTACAGGCTACTCTTTAGGGGGGCAATTAGCTCTATGGGCAGTGAAAGCTGCTGTAGAACTAACAAAACAGGATGAGAATTTAGGGCTAGAAGACACTGACATTGGCGGTGCCGCAGTTATTTGTCCAAGTCTAGAGTCTCGGCGATCGCTGTCTTATCTAGTCAAACACCCTGTGGGAAAATATCTTGAGAGGGCGATCGCACGGCAGTTGAAAAAACTCGCGTGGCAAATTCATGATGCTCATCCTGGATCTGTTGACCCTGAAGCGATTGAAAGAGCTAATAGTATCTGGGGTTTTGATGAAGAACTGGTGATTGGGCGATTAGGTTTCCCCACAGTGGAAGCTTACTACGACGCAACTAGTGCTTTGCCCCTGCTGCCACATCTAGCAAAACCGACTTTGATTATATACGCTGAAGATGATCCTTTGTTTGATCCAACGCTCATACCTGAGTTACAAGCTGCTTGTGCTAATAACCCAGCCATAGATTTGTTACTGACTCGTTATGGTGGTCATGTCGGCTATATCAGTAGTAAAGCGTGCCAGCGCCAAGCAAAAGACCCTGATCCTTGGTGGGCGTGGAATCGTATTTTAGAGTGGATAGGTCAGCAGGGCAAGAGTATTAACAAACTTCGCTGAATGAATAGACAACAATAGACATTAATGGTGTCCTAACTTTTTTTGAAAAAGCCTGTGCGTGATGGTGCAGAGCGCCTTTGGGTGAAAAAGAGGATTATATTTTTCAGGACTTGTGTGCGACTCGTTATAGTATCAATACGAAAGACCAGATTTGTTGTCAAGCGAAGGAGAAGACGAGGGCGAGGTTGAAGCGGAGTCCGGATGCGAAGGCGGTTGTGATTGCTTTGGAGAATTCGATGCAGTTAAGTGCTGTATGTTCTCATGTTGTTGGTGCAGATGGGTTAGAGTCGTGGGGTGTTGGTGAATTGGATTTGTTGCATCAGCTTTTTGATGGGGGTTGAGGTGGTGTGCGAATCGCACAGCGTGTCCAGAGGACATACCGCACAGCGTTTCTGTGGGAAATATTGCATAGGGAGTTTGGTGGTAATGCTTTATTTAACTGTGAAAAATCACGTTATTCCACAACTTTCTTTGTATAATCTGCTTTCACCCAACCTTTTCGGTTAGTACCTTCTACGCAAATATTTTGCCAGGTTTTATCCTCGTTTTCCTTCAAAATTAGGACTTACGCATTGACAAAGTGGGCGTGATATGCTATATATGGTAAAATTGGGAGTTTTTTTCACAGCATTCTGGGTTGTGAGTGGTATCTAATCTTAGAATGCTGACTCCCACCCAGCTTTTCTATGTCTCTCAAAGCTTTGGTTCACAAACGTTTCAGGCGTTGAGCAACCAATTATTGTCAGTCAACCAGGCAACTGGGTACCGATTGCTTGTCTCACATGAGACTTGATACCTACAAAAAGTTCAGATTTCGAGAATTAGTGGTCGATGATCTGATACCTCGGGCTGCTCTACAACCTGAAAGCTAACCACTTCAACAGATGTATTGACGAGCATGTAGTCGGCAAACCGTCCGGACTTTTTGTAGTGCGAAGTCCGAGTATCGGTAAATCCTCGCGAGGTTACTAGATCAGTCAACCCGAGCTTTTTGAGGACATCAAAAGTTTCACTGTCCGGCTCAACATTGAAGTCGCCACAGACCACGAGAGGGTCATTTTCTTCCATGACGCCTTGCACCAGTGCTGACAGCCTGTGCGCCTGCGCCACCCGCTCTGGCGTATCCATTTTGCCGTTCAGGTCTCTTAAGCCGTGCATATGAACAATGCTGACTGGCCTATCTTTCTCAAAGTCAAAGACACGAATTGCATGGGCACTTCGAGACCGAGGATGCTCACCATAACCATTTGTTTCAAAGGACTTGTGCACGAACCCCTGAACCTGCCCGATGATTGGAACGCTCTTTCGGGTGAATGTGGCAAGTCCCCACTGTGAGGGGATCTGTTGATCCCCATCCCACAAAACGCCCTGCGCTGTGGGGCAAAATGCGGCAACGTGATCTGGCAAAGCCTCGGACACGTCACGAAAGAAGTTCGCCCGTTGAGGCAGAATATGATCGCCATCGCGATAAGTCAGCCAGTCCTTATGACTGGTAGGCGTATGAACAACTTCTTGCAGACACAATACATCAGGCGACGTATCGTGAACATAAGGGATTAGATGTTCCTGTAACTTTCCTCCCCATCCATTCAAACACATTATCTTCATTACTTTTCCAAAACTCCTAAACTAGGGATTTTGACCCAACCCCTCGAAAAAGTATATTCCAGAATTCAGGTTCAATACATTAAGAGTATGTTTTAGGACTTATACATTGACAAAGTGGGCGTAATATACTTTATAAGGAAAACCGCAGGGTAGGGATGCGATCACTAACCGAGAGGGACTGGTTGAAACCTATAATACTTTCGTTGTCTCCACAGAGGAGCAAGTAAAGCAAGGGAGCAAGACTATTAGAAAGATTACCAAAGAATCGAAGGAAGAAACTATATTTTTGCCTTCTGTTGTAGGTCTCAAGCCCATAAATTTATGACCCTGTTGGTTTTATTGAGAAGGAATTAGGAGAAACTTTAACTGATGAACAAAAGTGTATAGCTAATTCGGTTGTTTGTAACAGGAAGTAACATGATTAAAGATGAGAAATTATGGAAGCGAACAGACCATGATTACTAAAGAAGAAATTACCATCAAAGTGCCGTCTGAGGTAGCAGAGGCATTGCGGGATGCCTCTGAAGAAGAGCGTGAACAATTGCAACTCAAGATTGCGGCAATTATGCAGTCTCAATTTACCACTGATAGACAAGAGGCGATCGCCCGTCTGAGAAACACGATGGATAAAGCTAGCCTTGAAGCACAAGAGCGAGGATTAACGCCTGAAATCTTAGAATCGATTTTGAATGATCACGAATAAACAACACTCTATCCCTTTATAAGAGGAGTATTCTGAATACTGAATTCTGCATTCTGACTGCTTTTATTTAACTTGTCATTTCACTTGTCATGGTAATACTTAATTATGAGCGCGTTAATTTTACAGTTACCTCCATCGCTAAAATTAACTGATGAAGAATTTGAACAACTTGTGGCTGTTAATCAAGAATTACGGTTGGAATTGGATGCTCAAGGGGAATTAATTATAATGTCACCTACGGGAGGAGAAACGGGGAATCGTAACTTTGATTTATTAGGTCAACTATGGTTTTGGAGTCGTCAAAATAATCTCGGAAAAGCTTTTGATTCTTCGACAGGTTTTAAACTCCCCAATGGTGCAACTCGTTCTCCTGATGCATCTTGGATAACTATAGAACGATGGGAAAGATTAACACCACAACAAAGAAAGAAGTTCCTTCCTTTATGTCCTGATTTTGCAGTGGAATTGGTTTCGGAAAGTGATGATATAGAAGAGACTCAAGCCAAAATGAGGGAATATATAGAAAATGGTTTGCGTCTTGGTTGGTTGATTCATCCTCAAGAGAAACAAGTGGAAATTTATCGTCCTCATGTAGCGGTGGAAGTTCTCTATTCTCCCAAAAATTTATCGGGTGAGGATGTCTTACCTGGTTTTGTGTTAGATTTGGAACTAATTTTTGGCTAAATATTATCTACACAATTTAGAGGGGACGCCAACTTCACTAAGCAGACCAAGAGTCGTGAGTTCTTTTGCCTACATATTAGACAAGATTGCATAAGTAAATTCATCTGCGTCCATCGGCGTGCATCTGCGGTTCCAAATATCCTTCAACCGGAATTTTTGCAGAAAATCTATTCATTTGATTTGAGAATCAGGTGTATCAAAGCATCAATCAAGCGATCGCTCTCCATTGGAATAATGTCCTTACCGTACATCATCTCCTGAGTCATCATAAAATGAACCAATGACCCGATAAGAATTCGTGCCGTTGCTTCAGGATCAGGTATTTTCAATTCAGGGTGAGAAGCTAGGTAATGACTGAGAGTCTCAATAGTCGGTTTTATCAAACACAGAATACAAAACTGGGCTAACTCAGGAAAACGACCAGACTCGCCAATCAGTACTCGCTTGATTTGAGAATCAGGTGTATCAAAGCATCAATCAAGCGATCGCTCTCCATCGGAATAATGTCCTTACCGTACATCATCTCCTGAGTCATCATAAAATGAACCAATGATCCGATAAGAATTCGTGCCGTTGCTTCAGGATCAGGTATTTTTAGTTCTGGGTGAGAAGCTAGGTAATGACTCAGAGTCTTAATAGTCGGTTTTATCAAACATAGAATACAAAACTGGGCTAACTCAGGAAAACGACCAGACTCGCCAATCAGTACTCGCTTAAACGCACGAAACTCTTCATCTTTAAGCATCTGATTCAATGCTTTTGTGATTAATCGGCGCAATACTATTTTCGGGTCTCCTTCAAGGTGTTCTGTACCAAAAATGGAATGAAACCGCTTTTGAGCCAGTTTCTCGACCAGTGCCTTAAAGAGACCTTGTTTATCTTGAAAGTGGCTGTAAACTGTGGCTTTAGAAACCCCTGCACACGTCGCTACTCTATCCATACTAGTACCAGCGTAGCCATGAAGGAGAAATTCATGCATTGCCCCTTGCAGGATTTGTTCAATCTTCTCTAAGGATCTGTCGATCTCAATTTCAGTAACTCTTTCGCGCACCATTTTTCAAAAATACTCTTAATCTTATAGAAAAATTTAAAACTCAGAAGTCAGAAGTAAAAAGTGCTTTCTGTCTGGCTTTTAGACAAAGCGCGTTGTACTTCATTTACTTGCAATGTACTGTATGTAAAGAATTTAATAGATGGTTCCTTTATGTTCTAGGGTTACTCCATATTGTGTGAAACCTTTATCAATATCTCGTTGGATAGACAAAATAAAGTACCAATCATTTCCAAATTTTTGCCTAACCAAATCATTCAACAGCTAATAACTGATAACGTTAAGCTGCAACATTCACCCAAAATGTTACCAAAGGTATATGGTCTTAATAGCCTCCCTCAGATAATCTATCTAGGATGTGTCCAACACAAGCAATTTTCATTTGATTGCAACATAGGTAATGAAAATTGTTTGGAGCGAAACGAAACTAATCAGTTTAGTATAGATATATTATACGACTAAACGGTTTAGTTTTACACGCCCATGAAAGCATCCATGCTTGAAAACTCTAACATAGAAGATTCATCGCCTTTAAAACCGATTTTACGTCCACCTGTTCTGATGGCTGTACTGGCAAGTGTAACAGCAGGAGGAATGGGTGTTTACACGGTACAAAAATCCCGGAATACCAACCCTGAAGCGACAAAAGAGGAGGCGATTCCAGTAGTACAAGTAAGAACGGTGACAGCGCTGGGACGCTTGGAACCAAAGGGAGAAATCATTAAACTTTCTGCGCCAACATCAACCGAGGGGAACCGGGTTGAACAACTACTGGTCAGGGAAGGGACGAAGGTAACCCAAGGACAGGTGGTTGCAATTTTAGACAGTCGCGATCGCCTGACCGCAGCCTTAGCAGAAGCACAAGAGCAGGTAAAAGTCGCCCAGGCAAATCTTGCCCAAATCAAAGCGGGTGCCAAAACAGGAGAAATAGAAGCGCAAAAAGCAGCTATTGCCCGCATTCAAGCGGAACAAGACACAGAAGTTCTAGCACAACAAGCAACCATTGCTCGCCTAGAGGCAGAAAGAGAGACGGAAATTGAGGCACAAAAAGCCAGCATTGCTCAAGTGCAGGCACAGCAAAACAATGCCCTGGCGGAATACCGACGCTATCAAGCACTTTATCAGCAAGGGGCGGTTTCTACCTCGTTCCAGGAAACCAAGCGCTTGGCTCTCACGACAGCGCAGCAACAACTATTAGAAGCACAAGCAAACCTCAAACGCATCCAAGCCACCAAAGACCAACAACTATTAGAAGCAAAAGCCAACCTCCAACGCATCCAGACATCGCGAGAACAACAACTTAAAGAAGGCAGAGCGACCTTAGATAGAATTGCAGAAGTTCGTTCTGTAGATGTAGCAGCAGCTCAAGCAGAAGTCAATCGTGCGATCGCAGCCGTCAAAAGAGCAGAGGCAAACCTTAGACAAGCTTTCGTGCGATCGCCCCAAGAAGGTCAAATCTTTAAAATTCACACCCGTCCTGGAGAATTGGTGTCCAGCAATGACGGTATTGCAGAGATAGGGCAAACCAGCCAGATGTATGCAGTAGCAGAAGTTTATCAAAGTGATATTAACAAAGTGCGTTTAGGGCAACAAGTGCAGCTGCTAAGTGAATCTCTACTTGGTCCATTAATGGGAACTGTGGAGAGGGTTGGCTTGCAGGTAGAACGCCAGAATGTCATCAACAGCGACCCCACAAGCAATATTGATTCCAGAATCGTGGAAGTCCATGTACGCCTGGATGAACCTTCCAGCCAGGAAGCTGCTAGATACTCCAATTTGCAAGTAAGGGCGGTGATTTCTCTGTGATTGGACTGATCCAGCAAATTCAGCAACTACAGCGGCGAACACCGTTAGGATGGCTGCAACTGAGTCATCAGAAGGGGCGCTTTTTAGTGGCATTGGCAGGTATTGCTTTTGCCGATGTTCTCATGTTCATGCAGCTAGGCTTTCAGACTGCCCTGTTTAACAGTAACACCAGACTGCATAGCAGTATGCAGGCAGACATTTTTTTAGTCAGTCCTCAAGCACGTAACCTAGCGTATTTGTCTACATTTGCTCGGCGACGACTTTACCAAGCAATGGATGTACCGGGGGTGAAATCGGCAGAGGGAATGTATCTTGGTTTTATTGATTGGAAGAATCCCCAAACACACCAGAAGACTGGGGTACTGGTTATGGGTTTCAATCCTGATCAGCCAGCCTTCGACTTACCGGACGTTAAGCGTCAATTAAACATCCTCAAGCTACCAGATACAGCCCTATTTGACCGCGCCTCCAGAGGGGATTACACCGAAGCACTTACCCAACTTGACCAAAGTAAAAGCGTCACCACCGAAATAGAGCGGCGGACAATAACTATTGGTGGCTTATTTACAGTGGGGGCTTCCTTTATCGCTGATGGTAGCCTGATAACGAGCGATCAGAACTTTCTGCGACTCTTTCCCAGACAGGACGCAAGCAGTGTGAACCTGGGTTTGATTCAGCTAAAACCAGGTTATGACCCGCAACAAGTGGCAAATACCTTGAAGTCTTATCTAGTCGGTAATAATGATGTCAAAGTTCTGACAAAAGAGGAATTTATTCAATTTGAGAAGGATTACTGGCAACAAAATACGCCAATCGGCTTTATCTTTAGTTTGGGCGTAGCCATGGGCTTCATGGTGGGGGTGATTATCGTATATCAAGTTCTTTCTACCGATGTGAACGCACATATGAAAGAATACGCCACCTTCAAAGCAATGGGGTATCGCAATGCCTACTTGCTAGGGGTTGTGTTTGAAGAAGCAATCATTATGGCAGCGTTAGGTTTTCTACCAGGTATGACTGTATCCGTAGGACTGTACGCCCTCACCCGGAATGCAACTAACTTACCATTGTACATGACTTTAGCACGAGCAATTCAGGTACAGGTACTGACCATAATCATGTGTATGATTTCTGGGGCGATCGCCACTCGTAAAGTTCAATCTGCTGATCCCGCCGATATGTTTTAAGCAACTGGGTAGTAGGTAGTGGATAGTAGTCAACAATTAACAATTAACAATTAACAATTAACAATTAACAATTAACAATTACAGCGGTTTGCAACTGAGTGAGGTACACAAAGAAATAAGAAATAATGAACCACAGATGGACACAGATGGACACAGATAAATTAGTACTTTATTCAATTGAGTTGCGCTGTAACAATTAACAATTAACAATTAACTATGGAACCTGTCATCTCTATTCAAAATCTCAACCACTACTTTGGTAAAGGTCAACTCCGCAAACAAGTGCTATTTGACATCAACTTGGAGATAAACGCCGGTGAAATTGTGATTATGACCGGCCCCTCTGGTTCTGGTAAAACGACACTGCTGACCTTGGTGGGTGGGCTACGTTCTGCTCAAGAAGGGAGTTTGTACGTTTTAGGACGAGAACTGTGTGGTGCAAGTGCAGCACAACTCACTCTGGCGCGACGTAGTAACGGCTATATCTTCCAAGCACACAACCTGCATGGTAGCCTAACAGCACTGCAAAATGTCAGGATGGGTTTGGAACTGCACAAGAGTATTAGCCCACAAGAAATGCACAGACGTTCAGCGGAGATGCTAGAGTTAGTAGGATTGGGAAATCGTCTTAATTATTACCCAGATGATTTGTCTGGGGGACAAAAACAACGAGTTGCCATAGCCCGTGCGCTGGTGAGTCATCCCAAAATTGTTCTAGCAGACGAACCCACCGCCGCCCTTGATAGTAAGTCGGGTCGAGATGTGGTGAACCTGATGCAAAATCTAGCGAAAGAGCAAGCTTGTACGATTTTGCTGGTGACTCATGATAACCGCATCTTGGACATAGCCGATCGCATTGTCTATATGGAAGATGGTAAGTTAGCGAAAGCCCCTGCTACTGTTGGATAGCAGAATATATTATTGTTCATTGTTGCTAGCAGTTTTCATGATTTTTTTGTGGGATGGGCGACACGAGCTGTCCTGGATTTAAGGCGCTCAAGATGCTCCGCCAACGCGCAGCGTGCGCTTTGCGCTCAGTTTGCAAGGGCGGGGGGAACCCCCGCACGCAACTTCTCTCCACCCCACAAAAACTGTATTCAATACAACTAGAGAACCGCTATAAATTTAAAAGCGCTAGTGATAAGCTACATATTGCGTTGTTGACGACGAGCACGCATCTCCTCTCGGTATTTTTGTAGTTGTTCTTTTTGCTGTGGTGTCAAGATTGCTTCAATCTGCGTTTTCTGTGACTGCATCAGTTGGCGCATTTGGTTTTTTTGCTGATCAGTCAAATTCAAACTAGCAAACCTATCTCCCTTTCCCTGGCGGTTTTGCATAGCTGTTTTTAACTGTTCCCGTTGCTGTTCGGTCAGAATTTTGTCCATTTCAGCACGAGCATTGCTGCGGATTTCTTTGATTTTGGCTTTTTGTTCATCCGTCAGTCCCAAACGTTGGAGTGCTCCCCCCTTTTGCTGAGATTGTGCAATAACTAAGGGTGAATTTGCCTCTGCTTTGACGACGAAGGAGGTTGCAGTTAAACTAAGAGCGATCGCCCCGCAAATGATTGATAAGTTTTTGAGTTTCATTAAAGGATCTCTTGGGTTTCTCTTGCTTGATACCACTATCATAGAACTTCAAATTTAAAAGTTACATGAGGAGAAAGTCACCCCTACAATCATGACTCAAGTCATAGTCCATACAATCACTCAATTCATCAGGGAAGTTTGGAGCTTTCTCTTATCATATGAATCCTGCCGAAATAAATGTCTTTACAATAACAATGAAAACCTATGAATCAAGCTTCATTTTGCAACTCCCAAAGTTTGAGTTCGAGGTCTTTTATAGAAATTTTACAGGCTTTTTCAAAAACCTATTTTTTGTCAATACGTAATTTTTCATAATTTTATTATAACATATAAAATAATTCAGGGGATTTACTGAATACAATATACAGATTTTTATTCTATACCTAAAATTTAATGTTTTATAAAATCCATAGATACTCAATAACAGTTATACGATATCAACCCAAAGCCTTTCAAATACTTTTCTTATAGTATCCCTACACCAACTTTTTATGGATACCATTATAGAAAAAATCTTATCTCCAAATCATACAGAATGTTTAGTAGTATCTCACGACTTGGTGATTCTGGAAACTTCCCCAGGTGTTCAACGTTTTGTTGAATTTCCCGCAGAAGTTATGTTAGGAAAAGATGTTCGAGTTAGTTTTCCTGAATTAATAGAATATGAAAACTATTTAATCGACATCATCGAAGGACAACAAAAGAGTTTTGAATTAAAAGGTATTATCTCTTCTAAGCAAACCGGTCCTTCTTGTTATCTTGATTGGCATATTATCGGTTTGAAAAATAGCTTGATCTTTTTGATAAAAGATGCAACAGAAAGAAATGTTTTAGAGCAAAAGTTGTTGCAAGAAAAACAGACAGATAATCTCTTGACTGAGAATTTATTAAACGCCTTATCTACTGCTTATAATTATATTGATAAACTTCTCACATCTATAAGAGACGCCTTATTTATCACAACAGATTCTGGAAATATCACCACTGTCAATCAAACAGCACTAGAATTGTTTGAATATAGCCAAGAAGAATTAATATTACAACCCATTTCAACACTTATTAATGACGATAAATTCTTACAAAAAGCTTTTCAGTTAAATCACTTATCTAAAAGAGATTTTTTACATGATTACGAAGTCATTTGTCAGACCAAAACACAAAGAAAGCTTATTGTTTCCTTCTCTGCTGTTTCAACCGAGATAGAGGGCTTACAACATTTTGTCTATGTTGGTCGCGATATTACACAACGCAAGCGAACCGAACAGCTTCAGAGCGTAGAGCATACCACGACACGTATATTAGCTTCTTCCACCACAGTTTCACAAGCCACGACGAAAATTTTATCTACTATTTGCTTTGAACTAGGATGGGATTTAGGTGAATTCTGGAGCATAGAGCGGCAAACTAACGAGCTGCAACTCAGTTCTACTTGGCACAGACCAAGTGTTAATTTTCCTGAGTTTGAGTTGGTTTCACAACAAATGACCTTTTCACCAAAGGTCGGACTTCCGGGTTGCGTTTGGGCTAGGAGTGAACCCGTCTGGGTCAATGATCTTCAAAATGAGAACGACCAGTGGAGGGAAAGCGCGGTAAAAGAAGGTTTGCATGGAGCTTTTGGTTTTCCTATCAAATGCGGGAACGAAATCAAAGCTGTGATGACTTTCTTCAGCCACAACATTCAACAGCCACAGTCAGATTTGCTGAGTGTGATGGTTATTATTGGCAGCCAGATTGGTCAATTTATCTTGCGCTGTCAAGCAGAGGCGGCGTTGCGGGAAAGCGAAGAACGCTTTCAAGCTTTTATGAACAACACTCCCGCTGTCGCTTTTATGAAGGACTCCGAAGGGCGCTACGTTTACCTCAATAAGACGTTAGAGCATCATTTCAACATTGAGTTAGCTAATTTGCAAGGCAAAACGGATTTTGATTGGATACCACAACAGACAGCAAAACAAGTGCGGGAGAATGATACACAAGTCCTGTCTACAGGTAAAGTTGGACAGATTATTGAAACCGTTCCCACACCAGATGGACGTCCCCATTACTGGTTAGTTTTTAAGTTTCCTTTTCAGGATGGTGAGGGACGACAGTTAGTCGGAGGCGTAGCGTTTGATATCACTGAGCGTAAACTTTTAGAACAAGCACTTTTTGAAGAAAAAGAACTGGCTCAGGTGACGCTGCAATCTATCGGAGATGCAGTCATCACAACCGATGCTTCTGGACAGATAAAATATCTTAACCCGGTTGCAGAACAATTGACTGGCTGGAGTCTTCAGGATGCACAAGGAAAGCCATTGGCAGAGGTCTTTAAAGTTGTCAATGAAACTACACGGGAAGTTTTGGAAAATCCCGTAGAAAAAGCCTTGCGTTCTGGCAGTATCGTTGGTCTTGATAAAAATAGCGTCCTGATTACCCGCAACGGTAGCGAGATACCGATTGACGACTCTGCTGCACCCATTCGCGCTCGGGATGGTCAAATTATTGGTACGGTGATGGTGTTTCAAGACGTTTCCCAGATACGCAGTATGGCAAGACAACTCTCTTGGCAAGCTACTCACGATGCTTTAACCGGACTTTTCAACCGTCGGGAATTTGAATTCCGTTTGGAAGAAGCATTGAAAAGCGCTAAGACAGAAAATCTGCAACATTCGCTGTGTTATCTAGATTTAGATAGATTCAAAATTGTTAACGATACCTGCGGTCATATCGCTGGTGATGAACTTTTGCGTCAAGTGACTGAGGTGTTGCAAAACTCAGTACGCTCGTCCGATACTTTAGCACGTCTGGGTGGAGATGAATTTGCCATACTGCTGGAATTTTGCCCTCTAGAGCCAGCATTGCGGATTGCTAACACAATATTGCAGCGTATCCAGGAGTTTCGTTTTATATGGCAAGATAAATCTTTCAATATTGGTGTCAGCATTGGGTTACTTGTTTTTAACGCAGATAACCAAAGTATGAATAGTGTATTAAGTGCTGCTGACGCAGCTTGCTATGTAGCCAAAAACAAAGGGCGAAATCGTGTACATATTTATCATACTGATGATACTGAATGAGTTATGGCTCAAGGTGACAGTATTGCCGAACGATGCTCCTTTAATTTAGAAGGATAGTAGGCTATCAATTTCTGAAATAAACCCGATTTCTCTAATTAGGCTTACTATAAAACTAGTTTAAAGTTAGGTTTATTTTTATGAAACGTCCTATTCAATTCGACAATCACCCTTTTCGGTTTCTACTTTATTTGGAGTGGATACTGCTGGCGTTTGCTGCTTTTACAGGAATTATACCATCTTTTTCACAGCGATTTCAGCCTAGATTTCCCGAATTGACAATTTGTAGTCTGGCGCTTTTTGGTTTAATGGGCTTAAGATTGCCGACTCGTAACCATATCACTAAAGCTATTTACACTGCAGTTGAAATATTATTAATTTTAATAATTGGCTTTTTCGGAGGAAAAACTGCTCGTCTTTTCCCCTTTTTTTACCTCATTTTAGTCACTCGCAGTTGCTTAATTTTTGAGTTGCCAGGTCGTTTGGTAGTGACAGGTTTATCATTTATTTTATTTCTGTTAACAATTAGAAGGCGGTTTGCACACATAGCATCATCACCAGGAGAACAAGAGCGTTTTTGGTTTTTTACTTTAAGCTTTGTGCTGGTATTCGGATTGGCTCTGTTGTTTGTTTTGCTGTTGATGAATGCAGTCTTATCTGAACGAAAAAGCCGAGAGAAACTAGCAATCGCTAATAATAAACTCCGTCACTATGCTCTACAAATTGAAAATCAAGCAACTCTTGAAGAACGTAACCGCATTGCTCGTGAAATACACGATTCATTAGGACACTCTCTTACTGCTTTGAATTTGCAATTAGAAACTGGTTTAAAGCTTTGGCAATCTAACCCAACAAAAGCACAGACCTTCTTGACAAAGGCAAAGGAGTTAGGTTCTAAAGCGTTACAAGATGTGCGTCAATCAGTTTCTACTATGCGTTCTCATCCCTTGCAAGAGCAATCTTTAGAACTGGCGATCGCCGGACTTGCAGAAAATGTTCAGCGTTCAACGGGTGTCGCACCAATTTGTCAAATTTACTTATCTCACCCTATCCCAGTTGAAGTTAGCACTGCTGTTTACCGCATTGTCCAAGAATCATTTACAAATATCTGTAAGTATGCACGCGCCACAGAAGTTAAACTGGAAATAACTACAATTAAAACTTGTTTGCAGTTAAAAATTGCAGACAATGGTATAGGGTTTGATGTCACACAAAATACCACTGGTTTTGGACTTCAAAGTATGCGCGATCGCACTTTAGCTCTGGATGGTTATTTTAATATTAAAAGCGCTCCTGGTTCAGGTTGTCAAGTTATAGCTACTATTCCTCTTTCTCTGTCTTTACTAACTCATTTAGAAACTCATGACGTACATGATTAAGGTTTTACTTGTAGATGACCAGAGTTTAATTCGTCAAGGATTAAAAGCATTATTAGAATTAGAACCGGATTTAGAAATAGTCGGAGAGGCAGAAAATGGGGAAATTGCTATTCATTTGATTGAACAATTCTATCCAGATGTGGTATTAATGGATATTAGAATGCCTGTTATGGATGGTGTTGCAGCATCTTCGGAAATTCAAAAGCGGTTTCCTAAAATTAAAGTTTTGGTGCTGACAACTTTTGATGATGATGAATATGTGAAAGCGGCGTTACAAAATGGAGCCATGGGTTATTTGCTGAAAGATACACCCTCAGAAGAGTTAGCTTTTGCTATTCGCGCAGTCTACAAAGGATACACTCAATTAGGACCAGGAATAGTCAAAAAACTTGTCACTCAATTTTCTAATGCAAAACTCACTCAGTCACCGCCTCCACCACCTAGCTTGGCTGAACTGACTCCTAGAGAAAAAGAAGTTTTGCGGTTAATTGCTACAGGTGCTAGTAACCGAGAAATTGCACAACAACTCTATATTTCTGAAGGAACAGTGAAGAACCATGTCACCAATGTTTTGAATCGTTTACATTTGCGCGATCGCACCCAAGCGGCAATTTTTGCTAATTCTTTTTTGCCATATTTGAATGACCCCAGTTAAAGCTGATAAGCTACTTAAATAATTTTAGACACTCTTCTCTTAAAATGCCTCTTTTGACTGTAAGTTTTCTAAAGCTTTTAGCAATAATCTCTTCACATGAAACATTAATTTGAGATTGATTAACCGAAACTAAATCTTCAATAGAAGCACCGTATACTATTTCTGATAAACCCGTCCAAACACAAGCAGCTGCACACATTGGACAAGGTTCACCAGTAGTATATATGATATAACCTTCTAAAGAAGGATTGTTAAGTTTAGCCGTTAAACTGCGAATGACATTTATTTCTGCATGGGCAGAAGGGTCACTATTTCGCCTTACAGTATTATGAGCTAAGGCAACGACTTGGTTATCTTTGACAATGACAGCACCATAAGGCGCATCTCCTTTTTTTGCTTCTTCCAGTGCCAAACGCATAAAGTATTCTGTGTTCATACAAGATTGAGAGTAGAAAATTATTATTAATATAATACATTGCAAGTAAATGAAGTACAGCGCCCTTCTCTAAAAGCCGGATAGAAAGGTCTTTTTACTTCTGATTCCTGACTTCTGAATTCTGCTGTATCACTCGGTACATAAAACAATTTTAAGCTAAAACATATCTAGGAGCGCATATTTACTTGTTAGGGTCGTCAAGAGTCAAGAGTTAAAAGTCAATAGTAATTCTGGACTCTGGACTTTTGACAAATGATCTGCCTTCACGCTCATAATGTGCAATTTAAATGCACAACAGCTTAGTGAATTTGTTCAACGCGGTTTCTGCAAATTATGTTACTTAGTAGAGAAAAAACAGCATTTTACTTAAAAGATTTGGAAACACCAGTAGGTAAAGCGATTAACTTAACCATTGCTGGACTAGTTTTACTATCATCAGGAATCTTTGTAGCAGAAACTTATAATCTGACTGACCTTTTACATTTCTATTTGAATGCAATCGATACGGCAATATTGTTAATTTTTGCAGCAGAGTACTTACTACGTTTGTGGAGTGAAGAAAATAAAATTGAGTATCTTCTAAGTTTCTATTCCATCATTGACTTAATGGCAATTTTGCCATCTTTTCTGGGAGTCGTTGATATCAGCTTTATCCGACTACTACGATGGTTCCGGATTTTACGGCTAATCCGGTTTCTAGATCAGAAATTTTTATTTGGTATTAGTACAGAAGATGGCTTAATTTCTGCACGAATATTATTTACCTTGTTTGCGATTATCTTTGTCTACTCTGGTTTAATTTATCAAGTTGAGCATCCTGTTAATCCAGAAGTTTTCACTACTTTTTTGGATGCTTTTTATTTTTCCATAGTGACCATGACAACTGTAGGTTTTGGCGATGTGATTCCGATTTCTGAACTAGGTCGCCTAATGACAGTGTTAATGATTTTAACAGGTATTGCGCTCATTCCTTGGCAAGTAGGGGATTTGATAAAGCGATTAGTCAAAACTGCAAATCAAGTAGAAACAGTTTGTTCTGGGTGTGGTTTGTCTTTCCATGATACAAACGCTAAATTCTGCAAAATTTGTGGCACAAGGTTGAGAAAAGATTAACTATAGCAATCCTATTTGAGTTGCGGGATTTTTCGTGTTCGCATAGCGTCTGGGACAGGAGAAGGCTGTCCTTAGTGAGACAGCGCTTGTTCTAACAAAAATAAGCGGTTATTTGCTAGATAAGAGTGTCAGTACTGAAAAATAATTAGTATCTTGCTAAACATATTTATTGTCTAAAATACTTAAAATATGAGTTTTTGATAAAAAACTTTACTTTTATAATCAAATCGGTTTAAATTTTTTCTTACTTAAGAAAACTGTAAAAAGTACATTTTTGTATCTCTGGATCGTTTTGCTATCTGGCAACCTAAGGTATGAGTGCGTCTACTAATCTTACTTTTCATCACCGCTGAGTCCTGAGTACTGAGTTTGAGTACATTCCCACAGAGAAACCTGAGGGGATTGAACAATTTCAAACTCAGCACTTGGCAACGCCAGTCGCCTATGTAGATAAAACGCCACTTGCGACCCAAAGGGTCGCAATGCCAAACAGTGGCTCTCTTTCCAAGAGCGCTGTCTCCTCAGGACTATATTTATTCACATTATTTACACAAATCCCACGTGAGGTTAACTAGATGCTCTTGGCAGATGTAGCAATGAGTAGTACTTACAATCCAAATCTTGTAGGGCTTTCAATTGTGATAGCTGTGATTGCTTCCTACACCGCTCTCGATTTAGCTGGGCGGGTAACAGCCGCTCAAGCACAGGCTAGACTTGCTTGGTTAATTGGCGGCGCAATTGTCATGGGAATTGGCATTTGGTCAATGCACTTTGTTGCCATGCTCGCCTTCAGTTTACCGATACCGATGAGCTATGACATCTTGACTGTGGTACTCTCAGTGCTGCCTGCTGTTATTGCGTCAGGTGGAGCGCTTTTCCTTGCCAGTCGCGAAGTTTTGGATACGCGGCAATTGCTGATTGGTGGCGTGTTGATGGGCATTGGCATTGCGTCCATGCACTACATTGGTATGGCGGCAATGCGGATGGAAGCCGCTACTCGGTATGACCCAGTGCTGTTTATAGTTTCTGTGGCGATCGCCATCAGTGCGTCAATTGTAGCGCTCTGGATTGCTTTCCAACTGCGTTTACAGATCGGTAAAACTGGTAGACGGCGCAAGATTTCGAGTGCGTTCATCATGGCAACTGCAATCTCCGGGATGCACTACACGGGAATGGCAGCTGCCTCTTTCACGCCAAATAGAGTGACTGGTATAATCACGACCAAGGCAATGCAAGTATCCCTTCCTGGGCTGGCTGTAGGCATTGGCGTTGGCACTCTGATCATTCTTGCCTTCACGCTGCTGACTTCCTTCGTGCAGCGGCGAATGGATACCGAAACAGTATTACTCAAACAGCAAGAAGCTCTTCGTTCGCAACTATTTACGGACATTAGCCTGCGTATTCGGCGTTCTCTCAAATTCGAAGATGTCCTCAATACAGCCGTTACTGAGGTTAGGAAAGCACTGAAGATAGACCGCGTTATTATCTATCGCTTCAATTCTGACTGGAGTGGCATCATCATCGCGGAGTCGGTAGCACAGGGTTGTATAAAAACCTTAGGGATAACAGCCCATGATTTGTTTCGCAAAGATGACATTGAAATGTACAAAAATGGTCGAGTCCGCGCTACCAACAATATTTATGAAGCGGATTTTACAGACTCTCATCGGGAGATTCTTAATAAGTTTCAAATCAAAGCGAATTTGGTTGCACCTATTCTAAGTGAGAATCGGCTTTTGGGTTTATTGTGCGCTCACCAATGTTCTGAGCCTCGAATTTGGCACAAGTCAGAAATTCATTTATTCGGGCAATTAGCCATTCAAGTCAGCATTGCTCTAGAACAAGCCAATCTTCTGCATCAACTGAGTGCCGCACAGGAAGCGCTGCGGGTGCGTGACCGTGCGATCGCCGCTGTCAGCAGCGCTATTGTCATGACAGACCCTCGTCAGCTAGACAATCCTATTATCTTTTGCAATCCTGCATTTGAAACCATCACCGGCTACACACCACAAGAAGCGTTGGGACGTAACTGCCGATTTCTACAAGGACCTGACACTGACCCAGCCACTATTGAGCAAATACGCACAGCAGTGCGACAGGAGCACGAATGTCATGTCGTCATCAAGAATTACCGCAAAGATAGTACTTCGTTCTGGTGTGAGTTAAGCATTTTTCCAGTACGAGACATGACTGGACAGGTTATAAATTTTATTGGAGTGCAATCCGATATTACCATTAGCAAGCAGACGCAAGAAGAATTGAAGCTTTATAAAGAAGACCTCCAACATCAACTTGTAGAACTTTTTAGTGATTTTAAAGAAGTAGCTAAAGGGGACCTTACAGCTCGGGCTGAAATGACAAGCGGTCAAATCACAATTGTATCTGACTTTTTTAATACCATCATTGAAAACTTACGGCAAATAGTCATTCAAGTCAAACAAGCAGCCCAACAGGTCAATGTTTCCCTGAGGGAAAACTCTGATGCTATCCGTCAGTTAGCAGATAAAGCACTCCAACAGACTCAAGAAATGACCCACACTCTTGATTCAGTGGAGCAAATGAACCTCTCTATTCAAGAAGCCGCCAATAATGCCCATCAAGCAACAGAAGTTGCTCGCACATCTGCTAACACTGCCTTTGTTGCAGGTCAAGCAATGGAACGTAGTGTCTCTAGCATCTTAAATTTACGAGAGACAGTTGGAGAAACCGCCGAAAAGATGAGGCGTTTTAGCGAATCCTCCCAAGAGATTTCCAAAGTTGTGACATTGATTAAGCAAATCGCGTTGCAAACAAACCTGTTGTCTATCAACGCCAATATTGAAGCATCTCGTGCTGGGGAACAAAGTCAAGGCTTTGTCATTGTGGCTGAAGAAGTCGGTCGATTAGCAGCACAGTCAGCCCAAGCGAGTCAAGAAATTGAACACATAGTGCAAAACATTCAGTCAGAAACCAAAGAAGTTGTCCAAGCGATAGAATTGGGAACAACTCAGGTGGTGGAAGGCGCTCACTTAGTTAAAGACGTTAAGCAAAGCATAAAGCAGATTGTAGAAGTGTCTCGTCAAATTGATGAGTTAGTGCAGTCAATTTCTCAGACAACAGTGTCTCAAGCTCAAACTTCGCAAACTGTTGCTTTTTTGATGAAGGAAATTGCCAAAGCATCAGTTCGCACTGCTGATTCGTCTCGGGTTGTGTCTACATCTCTACAACAAACTGTAGAAGTAGCGCAGCAATTACAGGCATCAGTGAGTGTGTTTAAAACAGGAGATTGAGGAGTCAAGTCTCAATTCTTGTAACTTAGCAGGTAATCGAAGCTAGTTTAGATAACTCGATTACGCTTTATAAACGGGTGATACTCGTTTTTTACTCAAACAGGTGATTTGCAACACCAACTTACCCAGAAAGCTTCTTACAACTGAGTCAGGATATCAAGCAACATGGTATTTGCAATTCATATATTACAGCGATCGCCAAGGGCGATCGCTTTCGAAGAGAGTCTACTTTGTCAATGCGTAAGTCCTAGACTTGTTGAGTGCTTATTTCGTGACCTCCCTGGGGAGTGATGTAAAGAACTGTTGGAAAGCATCTTCTGTTAAAGAGGTTATGACTTTTTCTTTATATGTCAACAACGATGCGTTAATGGCAGCTTGTTCGTTGACACATACTGCCACTGCCTCAAGCTTAGGCTGCGGTCTCGTCAACTGATAACCAAAAGATGTAATGCCTATAGCCTCTCGTGCCGTCACCGATATCCTCTTTTTATTGTCATCCCAAAGGTTGCTCCATCTTAAGGGAGATGCGAAGTGAAATTCAGTCAGTGCATGAAGACCTCCTAGCAACCATGCATCATTTGCAAGTAGCGACCAGTTTTCTGAACTCAAGATACTTCCACTTTGTTGGTTGAAATCTTCGTCTAAAGTTAAGAGGTTTTTTTTCATATCCTCATCAATGCTGGGGAAGCTTTCATCTGAAGGAATTAAGACAAATTGACCATCTGCTCCTTGAGTTTTCAGTTGTAAGCGTCCAACGATTGTAATACCTAAAAGCGATCCTGCTTTTGCTTTTTGATATATGGCATAAGCTACATTTATCTTTTGTGGTTGTAAAGATGAATCTGAGTAATAAGTTGAACCACAGGACTGGGCATCCCTTGTAAAATCTTCTTGGGAAGTGTACATACAGCGGTTTGCAATTGGATGAGGTACACAAAGAAATAATGAACCACAGATGGACAACGGACACTTGCTACAACGGGGGGAACCCTCCGCAGTCGCCTCAACGGGGGGAACCCCCGCACGGCGCTGCTCTCCGCAACGCAGTGTCCTCCAGATGGACACAGATAAATTAGTACTCCATTCAATTGAGTTGCGCTGTAATTTATATTGCTGTAATTTATATTGATGTACTTAATTATAATTAGAGAAAAGTTACTCTCTTGTATTTACTTTCTATTCTAATAAAAAAGGTGGGCTACCTTGCCCACCCAAAAAACAAAGAGAATATTCTGTTCCTAATTAACCCAACAATTGTTTCGCTTTAGCTAACACATTATCAACACTGAAGCCAAACTTCTCCAGACAGACACCGCCAGGAGCTGAAGCACCAAAGCGATCAATGCTAACAGTGTCGCCTTCAGTGCCGACGTACTTGTGCCAACCGAAACTAGCACCAGCTTCTACAGACAAACGCTTGGTGACAGCTTTAGGCAGAATAGACTCTTTATAAGCCGCATCCTGTGCTTCAAACAGTTCCCACGAGGGCAGCGAGACAACACGGACTTTCTTGCCTTCGCTGGTAAGTTTCTCAGCTGCGGTTACGCAGAGGCTCAATTCCGAACCAGTACCAATTAGGATCAGATCTGGCGTACCCTCGCTATCGACAACCGTGTATCCACCCTTTGTCACACCCTCAATCGAGGTTCCTGCCAAGTTCGGGACGTTTTGACGGGTGAACGCCAACAGGGTGGGAGCGTTTTGCTTTGCCTTCTCAATCGCCACTTTGTAAGCGCCAGAACATTCGTTCCCATCTGCGGGGCGAATCACCGTTAGCTTAGGAATGGCTCGCAGAGAAGCTAGAGTTTCGATGGGTTGGTGTGTTGGACCATCTTCGCCTTGTCCAATAGAGTCGTGGGTCATCACCCAAATCACGCCAGCTTGGGACAGGGCGGATAAGCGGATGGCAGCACGCATATAATCTGTGAAGATCAAGAAGGTAGCACCGTAGGGAATTAATCCAGATTGATGCAGCGCTATGCCGTTACAGATTGCGCCCATACCGTGTTCCCGCACACCAAAGTGGATGTTGCGGTTTTGGTATTGTCCTTTCTGAAAGTCGCCGAAACCCTTAATTTCAGTCAGGTTGGAGTGGGTCAAGTCAGCCGAACCACCAATGAGCTCTGGTAAAACCGATGCCAGTTTGTTGAGGCAGGTTTCCGAGTGTTTGCGGGTGGCTACTGCTTTGTCTTCTGGTTTGTAGGTGGGTAGTACCTTATCCCAACCATCGGGCAGTGTGCCATTAATGTAACGTTCAAATTCAGCCGCTTCTTGGGCATACTTGCCTTTGTAGGTGTCAAAGGTGTTGTTCCATTCTGCTTCGTAGTTTGCGCCGCGCTCAACTGCTTTGCGCCAGTGCTTAAGGGCATCTTCTGGAACAACAAAAGGTTCGTGTTCCCAACCCAAGTTTTCGCGGGTGAGTTTAACTTCGTCTCCACCCAAAGCAGCACCATGAACACCAGCGGTATTTGCTTTATTGGGCGAACCGTAACCAATAGTGGTTGTGACCTTAATGAAAGTAGGCTTATCGGTGACGGATTTTGCCTCTTCAATTGCTTTGGCAATTCCTTCTAAATCGGTGTTGCCATCTTTAACGTGCAGTACGTGCCAACCGTACGCTTCAAAACGCTTACTGACATCTTCGGTAAATGCGATATCTGTAGAACCATCGATGGAGATGTGGTTGTCGTCGTACAGAGCGATCAGTTTGCCTAATCCCAGGTGTCCCGCGTAAGAACAAGCTTCACCAGAAACGCCTTCCATGTTGCAGCCATCACCTAAAATCACGTAGGTGTAATGGTCAACAATCTTGGCATCGGGTTTGTTGAACTTTGCAGCAAGGTGTGCTTCTGCGATCGCCAAACCAACTCCATTGGCAATTCCTTGCCCCAGAGGTCCGGTGGTGACTTCTACGCCAGCAGTCATGAAGTTTTCAGGGTGTCCAGGGGTTTTGGATTCCCACTGACGGAATTGCTTGATATCTTCAATTGATACGCTGTCGTAGCCTGTCAGGTACAGCAAGGCATACTGCAACATAGAGCCGTGACCGGCAGACAGAACAAAGCGATCGCGGTTGAACCACTTGGGATTTTTGGGATTAGACCGCATAAAGCGATCCCATAGCACAAAAGCCATTGGCGCTGCGCCCATAGGCAGCCCTGGGTGACCGGACTTTGCCTTTTCTACGGCATCAATTGCCAGAAAGCGAATCGAGTTAATACAAAGTTCTTCGAGGGTTTGGGTTGCAACAGCCATAATAAGATTGTTCTTTACGACAGGTTAGCACTTGTTGAGTATCACCACGGGGATTGTTTATAAGATCCCCTTTGGCAGTATCCTCATCATCATCCCATTGGTACTTGTTGCCGGACAAGCCGCAGATTTGAGGATTTTTGATGAGGATTTGGGATTAATTTTATGGGGCATTCCCCATAGTATCGGTTGCTGACGGACTTAATTATCAAGCTACCTGCCCTACACCCGCTCTTCACGCTCTTGTTGATTTCTACACCTTGAGATCAGATCTACGTATCTCAAATTTCTAACCCTAGACATATTTCTTAAAGGCTAGTGTCACGTTGTGACCGCCAAAACCAAAAGAATTGGATAATGCAACTTCAACATTTGCGGCGCGGCTAGTGTTAGCGACATAATCCAGGTCGCACTCTGGATCGGGGTTTTCCAAATTAATTGTCGGTGGAATTTGGTTATTGGCGATCGCCAGTACTGTTGCTACAGCTTCAATGCCGCCAGAACCACCCAATAGATGACCTGTCATTGATTTGGTGGAACTGATTGCTATTTTATAGGCATAGTCGCCCAAAGCTTTTTTCATTGCTGCAGTTTCGGTTGGATCATTCACTGGGGTACTAGTCCCGTGGGCATTGATATAGCTTATTTGTTCTGGAGTGAGTCCTGCATCCTTAAGTGCCAGTTGAATGGCTCTTGCTGCACCTTCACCTCCAGGGACTGGAGAAGTCATATGATAAGCGTCGCAAGTCATGCCATAACCAACAAGTTCTGCATAAATCCTGGCTTTACGACTGAGGGCGTGCTGTAGCTCTTCTAAAATTAAGATACCTGCACCCTCACCCATCACAAATCCGTTGCGGTCTTTATCAAACGGACGGCTCGCATGAGCGGGGTCTTCATTACGGGTTGAAAGGGTTCTGGCTGCCGCAAATCCAGCAAAAGACAAAGGTGTAATTGCTGCTTCACACCCGCCACAAATCATTGCTTGGGCATATCCCCCTTGAATCAACCGAAAAGCATCACCTATAGCGTTTGAGCCAGCGGCACAAGCCGTGACGGAGCAGGAATTTGGTCCTCTAGCACCAGTGTGAATTGCTGTCAACCCAGCTGCCATATTGGCAATCATCATTGGTATCATGAAGGGACTACAGCGGTCGGGACCACGGTTTAGGTAGATCGTTTGCTGGTCTTCCATCACCTTAATGCCACCCACGCCAGAACCAATTATGACGCCCACTTGTTCTGCGTTTAGGTCATTGATAACTAACTGCGCGTCCACTAAAGCCTGTTTTGCTGCCGAAACCCCAAATTGGGCAAATCGGTCCATGCGCTTGGCTTCTTTGCGATCCATGAACTCATGCGGATCGAAGTTTTTTACCTCACCAGCAATGCGACAATCATGCCCAGACGCATCGAATAAGGTGATTTCACCAATGCCATTGCGCCCGCTTATTAATCCTTCCCAATATTGGGCTGGTGTATTACCAATCGGTGTAATCGCGCCAACCCCAGTGACAACAACGCGTTTACGTATAAAATCAGTCATGTCAATAGTTTATGATGGCTCTTGATGCAAGCACTTGTAAGAAGATGGGGAAAGGGCGAGATAGGGGGAGGGGAGAAAGTCAAAAGTACTTCCTCACTCCCACTCCCCCTTTCCCACTTTCCCCTTATTAGGCGGATGCAGCAACTTTGTTGTTAATGTATTCAACTGCCTCTTGAACTGTTGTTATTTTTTCAGCGGCTTCATCGGGAATTTCGATATCAAACTCTTCTTCCAAAGCCATAACCAGTTCAACGGTATCCAAGGAGTCAGCCCCTAAATCGTTGGCAAAATTAGATTGTGGTGTGATTGTGTCGGTATCAACACTCAGTTGATCCGCAACAATTTTCTTGACCTTTTCAAAAATTTCCGCTTGGCTCATAGATAAAATTCCTCAACCAGTTGCTATAATCCGCTGTTTATGGGGGATATGTTTTTGAGCATATTGATCTTATCGGAAAGCGCGATCATCCGTACACTGCTCAAGGATTTTCTTTTTGGAAAATCTGTACCCCATTCTATTGCTTATTAGAATGGGACAACCGCTCAAAGAGGGGTTAGACAGTAGAGCGTGTCACACGGTTGCTTACACTATATAAATCATTCTGTGTATACAACTGTTATTAAATTTTTTTAAGGATGTGCCTTGTCAGGTTAGGCACTTTTGCAACCAATACTAACTAGTGATGATAAAACAGTTATTAACTAACTAAAATACTATGCTAACCCATACGTTGAAATACGCATACTTTCCAGGTTGTGTTGCCCAAGGAGCGTGCCGAGAGCTTCACCAATCAACTGTTGCCCTCAGTAAAGCCCTGGGCATACAACTGGTTGAACTCAAAAAAGCTGCTTGCTGCGGTTCCGGCACTTTTAAGGAAGATTCCCAATTACTGGAAGATACGGTTAATGCCCGCAATATTGCTTTAGCAGAAGAATTAAATCTTCCATTGCTGACTCATTGCAGCACTTGTCAGGGTGTGATTGGTCATGTTGACGAAAGCCTAAAAGAATGCCAAAAAACCAATCCAGCATACCTTGAACAAGTAAATGGCTTGCTGCAAAAAGAAGGTTGTTTACCCTATCGCGGAACGACACAAGTCAAACATCTCCTCTATGCCCTAGTAACAGACTACGGTTTAGAGGAAATTCAAAAACGTGTCACCCGTAAGTTAGCAGGATTAAAATGTGCAGCTTTTTACGGTTGCTATCTCCTACGTGCCCAAAAGTCCATGCCTTATGATGACCCCTTCCGACCGGAAGCAATGGAAAATGTATTTCGCACGGTAGGCGCAGAACCAATTTATTACAGAGGTCGTACGCAATGCTGCGGCTGGCCCCTTTCTAGCTACGCTACGACTCAATCTTTTAAAATGGCGGGAATGCACATTCAAGAAGCCATAGAACTTGGTGCAGATTGTATGGTGACACCTTGTCCTCTTTGCCATCTTAATCTGGATTCTCGTCAGCCAGAGGTGGAAAAAGTGATTGGACAGAAACTAGGTTTACCAGTGTTACATTTACCTCAGCTGATTGCTTTAGCAGTTGGGGTTAGCCCGAAGGAACTCGGTCTAGAACGGCACATTGTTTCCACCAAGCCAGTGTTGGAAAAATTGGGAATGTAAAATTAATAGCTTCGCCAAAATGCCCTCACTCTGGAAAACTGGACGGCAGTCGCCTCAATGGGGGGCTTTGGGGTTCCCACGGAGGAGCCAGCCGCGTGGGCGGGTCTCCCGACTTGAGCGGACTGGTGTTGGGGTTGGGGGGAGACCCCCGCACGGCGCAGCCTCGGCTACACAAACAAAGCTCCGTAAGTCCTGCGGACAGGCTGCGCCAACGCGGAGCGTGCGTGCGCTCAGTTAAGAGGGCGCGGGAAACCTACCTGCAGGACTTCTCTGTGCCTCCCTAGCCTATAAGGGTTTCAGCCCACGGAGGTGGGCTTCGTATGTGTAGCCCCTGACTTATAGTCTGTGGGGCTTTTCAGAAATTGGCGAAGGTATTGTAAAATCTATCTTGGATGTCGCAATTCATCTCCCGTTACAGGCTTCGCCTTAACGGCGAGATGAATTGCGACCAATAAAAAACATGGCTTCGCAATACCTTGGTGTAGTAGAATATACTTGCCACCAAAAAAGTTAGGGTTAGGCAAGATTGGTGTTTCTCCACCAGACAACTCGCATCACCAAAAGGAAATACCTGATTAACAGGGGGGTCGAATGTTGTGAATCAGACAAACGATATATCAGAATAAGTATTTTGTGACTGCGGTCGGGCAGCCCGTGGTAGTAAAACAGATGCTTGTGGAGGGGAATCTGTCGGGGTCAGTGCCTGTGGGAGAGTTTTTAACTCGTTATACCACAGTGGGCTAGAAAAACCTGTTGAAGCAAGAATCTCCCTTCACAGGCGAAGCCTTGAAGGTGAGAGTGTCAATATTATGTATAGCGCTATTCAGAAGAAGCCAGAAGGCAAAATAACGCCTGTCTCTCTTGATGCAATGCGACATAACAATTCTGCTGCGAAACGTAGAGAGTTCGCAGGCTAATTATTCTAGCTATTTACCAATTAAATTGCAGACACGCCCTACTTTCCTTGATACCAGAGATCTTTAGGATTTAACGACGCTGGTAACGGATTAGATTTCGCGAGTTCTGGAGAGAAGGAGAATTGCTTACTTTCAGCCCAACCAACAAAATGATAAAGCTCTGAATCCTGAGAATCACGCTCTAGAAACATTTGCACTGAAATAGCATTAGACTGATGTCTTTCTTTCCAAAGCTGAGCTACTTTTGGTGAAACTGGGGCAAGCTTAAAAATAAGACCATAAGTAGTGATTTCACCCCTTCCATCATCATTAGAAGAGGGATAAGCAACAAAGCAGTTTCTTTGTACAACCTGTGCCATCATCAGAGTCTTATCCAAAAGTTGTGACATTACTGTTCCAACCACGATTCGACGCTGTTGAAAGAATTTGGCAATACTCTCCTTGCGATCCGAGATGATGTAAACTCCAGGCGGGTTATTCAGGAGAATGTTCCTTTTAGCCTGAGCTTGCTTTACATCTGGCTGAAGTTCATTGCTCTGACACATACCTCGTTCTGACGGACTCGCTTGACTCACGACAGCAGGGTTAAGAGTCCCCGTAATCACGACAAAAACTACAACTATAGACTGATAACTAAGAATTTTTCTCAATTGATGCTGCATACAAACACGACCGTAGATAAACACAATATAGCTTATCGCTTTTAGAAGCGGGTCGTGGTAAATATGTTCGCTTATTAATGATTAGAGGCTCTAAGCTAAGTTGATTTTTATTTTCTTTCCCGATTACTGAATCGGTGTTCTAGCAGGTAAAGCTTAGGAAAGCCAATTTGTTAAGTAGATCCTTGGAATGCATTTTGAGCCTAGTAACTTACTGCCCTGGAGCTTCGTAAAGCCTAATATCAATGTCCTTAAATCTAAGACAGTTTGCTACATCAACGTTGTAACCTTCTGGACTGTAATTGTCTGGATCAACAACAGGAACAATAGTTACCGTGACTTGATCGCTGTTTTTAGCTAAGTCTTTAAGTCTGTCAGTAACTATCACAGAAATATCGCGTGGAACTGTAGGGCTTTTTAGACGTTTGTCATAAGGTCTAACCCCAGTTTGTAATTCACAATGTCCAATATCACCGAAACAACCACCATGAGAGAAAACATAGAATGAACCAGCATAGCCATTTTCAGGTTCAGTAGGAGTCTTGTCATCTGCTTCTGGATTGTTGAGGAAAATACGTCCTTCATAGGAAGCGCCTGAGTGATCTACTTCATGAAGGTGGACATCAGCTCTCGTGAATTGGGCTTCCTTTAATGGAGTTGAATTAATAGGAATAGTAGAAGATACGTATTTATTAGCCATCATAATAGTTTAAACTCCCAGATTTATCACTACTTGATCAACTGCATATTCATAGCCTAGCTCACTAATATCCAGAACATCATTTACTGTCAAATTGAAAGGAGGTAAAGGGCGGCTGAGTAAAGCTCTGGGTATATTGTTAACACCATGTCGCTGCTGCCAAAGGTACCAGATCCGATCAACCATGCAATGATGAGAGTAGAAAATAGGGTCATATGCAGCAAAAGGAACGCTAGTCATATCGCCACCAACCCAGAGATGAATTCTACCGTGTATACCAAAGTCAAACTGCCCGGAAAAGTCTAGGAAGTCTTGAATAGATAAAAGATTAGCAATATCACTAGGAAGAGGTAGCTGATTTGGAACACCAGGGCGACGCACTGTATCCCGATCAACAGGCGGGTTTGCCGTTGGTACATTGATTCGAGATTTCAAAAGAGGATTTGGAGTGCCGATAGCAGTGTTTGGACTGCTAAATGCTGTAGGTATTCCTGTTTGTCTTGAAGTGTCAGAACTCCAGTCCCACCAAGGTAGAGCAGCCGTTAAGACTTGATCGCGAAGATACTGCTCAAAGTTATATATATAGGCGCGATGCCAAGGTAAAAACAAGTCAGTATCTCTGTGACAATAGTTACCAGGAGTACCATGGAAACCTGCAATATGATTGAACCCCCTATTATCCCTAATCGCTTGCATTCTACTATAGCCATCTTGTAAAGCTGCAAGCTCACTATCCGTTAAACTAACAATATTTTTTCTTATCGCCCTACCGTTACTCACGTTTCACAACTCCTCAGGCAACTTCTAACCCAACGACTGGATTGTATCAGAATCACAGGAAAGGCTTTATTCTTCGTTTAGATAATGTCATAACACTTCATTTCGATCATTTAGATCTGTCTTGAAAATGTCCTCTAAAAAAGTCATGAATAAACAAGTTGGAGCCGCTGAATAGGGTGAAGCGTTGATTTGAACGTACAAAAACTTATTTGTTAAAATAACATTTTTGGGCAATTTAGTAAATCACTAAACTTCCCCTTTCCAACAAAACTTTACAATGTGTTGAATTTTGCCGTTATCTCGGCGTACACCCACTAACGCTTTACATCCTACTCAGGTGTTACCTGTGGCAAAATGGGTTTTCTGGAATCTGAAAGTCTTTGTAGAAAGAGAAAACATAGTGGAGAATAGGCGCAATCCAAACGTGTAACGAGGTTCACAAAATGAAACTGCGGGAGTTACTAGCCACTGTAGACGGTGTTGTAGAATTACCACAACATCCAGCGATGGATGAACAAATCAAGGGTTTGAAGACTAATTCTCATGCTTGCCTTCCCGGAGATTTGTTTATTGGGATGCCAGGAACGCGGGTTGATGGTGGGGACTTTTGGCAAAGTGCGATCGCCTCTGGTGCTGTAGCTGCCATTATTTCTCCTCTAGCAGCACAGAAACATTCTTCGACACCAGAAGCTTGTGTGATCACTGCTGATGATATGATAAAAGCTTGTGCTCAATTAGCCGCTACTTTTTACGGCTATCCTGGGCAAAAACTTAAACTGGTTGGTGTGACGGGTACAAATGGGAAAACCACAACCACCCACCTTGTTGACTACTTTCTCAATAAAGCTCATTTGCCCACGGCTTTGATGGGCACTCTTTATACTCGTTGGAATGGTTTTGTTCAAACTGCTGTCCATACGACACCGTTTGCTGTGGAACTGCAACAGCAGCTTGCAGCTGCTGTGGATGCTGGAAACGAGTATGGAGTGATGGAAACGAGTTCCCACGCCTTGGCACAAGGTCGAGTGATGGGTTGTCAGTTTGAGGTGGGAGTATTTACCAATCTTACCCAAGACCATTTAGATTTCCACCGCGATATGGAAGATTACTTTGCGGCGAAAGCACTCCTATTTAGTCCTCAATATCTAAAGCAGCGGGCAATCATTAACGCTGATGATTCATATGGCAAACGGTTAATTGCATCCTTAAACTCAGACAAAGTTTGGAGTTATAGTGTCAACGATTCTACAGCAGATTTATGGATGAGCGACCTGAATTACCAACCTAATGGTGTCAGTGGTCAGCTTCACACACCAAAGGGTGAGGTGACTTTTTATTCGCCGTTGGTTGGTCAATATAATCTAGAAAATTTACTGGCAGCAGTAGGAGCAGTTTTACACTTAGGGTTAGATTTACAGTTAGTTGCATCTGCAATACCTAAGTTTCCTGGAGTCCCAGGACGGATGGAAAGGGTACAAATGACTCCTGAGCAAGATATTAGTGTCATTGTAGATTATGCCCACACGCCAGATAGTTTGGAAAATTTGCTCAAAGCCTCACGTCCGTTTATTCCAGGTAAAATGATTTGTGTGTTTGGGTGTGGAGGCGATCGCGATCGCACTAAGCGCCCAAAAATGGGTAAAATTGCTGCTGAATTAGCTGATATAGCTGTGGTAACATCTGATAATCCCCGTACTGAAGACCCACAAAGGATTTTACAGGATATTTTAGAGGGGATTCCACAAACAGTTCAACCGACAGTGATAGGCGATCGCGCTACTGCAATTCGCACTGCTATATTGCAAGCTCAACCTGGAGATGGCGTTTTGCTTGCAGGTAAAGGTCACGAAGACTATCAAATTCTTGGAACTGAAAAAATTCATTTTGACGACCGAGAACACGCACGAGAAGCTTTGGAAGAAAGGATGAAAATAAAAGTTAACAAATAAAAAAGAAACACGCACGCAGATGATAAAGTTATCATCTGCGTTTTTGCTGTTTCTGATTAGCATCACGACAAATTTTTAGAAAACATTCCACTCTACAGGAACTGTCTCCAAAGAAGATCCAGATACAGTAGTGCCATCCATTTCCCAAATCACATTCTCACCAGTTTCAGATTTGCGCCAGAAAATATCGGTTTTGCCATCGCCGTTAAAATCTCCAGTGCTAGGTTGCCACGATACATCAGTTGTAGACAGAAAAGCTGTAGTATCAATTGATGCGCCATCCATCAACCAAGCGGTGTTCTCACCAGTTTGAGTATTGTGCCAGAAGATATCGGTCTTGCCATCGCCGTTAAAATCTCCAGTACTAGATTCCCACGAAGAATCAAGTTTTTCTAGAGAATTCGAGGTGATAAAAAAACCATTCATCAACCAAACGGTATTTTCATCCGTTTCGGTATTATGCCAGAGAAGGTCAGTCTTGCCATCGCCATTGAAATCCCCAGTGCTATAATTCCAGGACGGCTCAACTTCCGTCAATGAATACTCTGATGAGTTAGTACCATCAATAAACCAAATGGCGTTCTCACCCGTTGTCTGCTTACGCCAAAAGATGTCGCTCTTGCCATTACCATCAAAATCGACAATACTGTAAGACCAAGATGAGTCAGTTTCGGTCAGAACAGCCGCAGTAGTGACGTTTGTGCCATCCATTAGCCAAGTGGCATTCTCACCAGTTTGAGTATTGCGCCAGAAAATATCACTTCTGCTATCTCCGTTAAAATCAGCAATGCTAAAAGTCCAGGATGAGTCAATGTTCTGTAGAGCAACCTCAGAAGCAATTTTTGTGCCATCCATCAGCCAAATCTTGTTCTCACCTGTTGTCTGATTGCGCCAGAAGATGTCAGTTTTGCCGTCGCGGTTAAAATCGGCATAAGCAAAGTCCCACGATGAGTCTACATTGCTTACAAGAGCCGATGTTGGGTTCGTACCATCCATCAGCCAAACAGCGGTTTCACCTGTTTGAGAGTTCCGCCAGAATTTGTCAGTCTTGCCATCGCCGTTAAAATCGGGAAGCTCTGAAGAATTGGAACTAGAATTGTTCGCCGTTGTAGTCTCTGCTGACTGCAATGATTCATCCGATATCGATTGTGAAGAACGCCCAAAGTTCGTAGCAGAATTTAAATCATCTACATCCACAGAACTATTGGACTTTGAGAGAGATTGAAATGCACTAGTATCTTTAGAAGAGTTTAAGGTTTCAGATGCAGACATGATGTTTGTTTATTACTAGTGTTCATAAAATTTTTAACTGTTTTTTTTCAATGTTTCTGTTAAGATATAACATCTGCTATTTTTGAGTTCTCATAATCAGCTGCATTTCAGTATCATAAATATGTTTTTTAGTTGACATTTTTAAATTTTTCAATTAAGTATTAGATATGACAAAAATTCGCCGGGAATTATCTCGGCGAATCGTCATTAAGGTATCATCAATTAATCAAATGCAATCCAAATTAATTTGTAATTGATAACTCATAATTATCTACTCAATTATGAATTACGAATTACAAATTATTCAGAAATTCTTAGAAAGTATACCATTCTGGAGAAGTTGTCGATAAAACGGTTTCAGTGGCGGTAGATCCATCCATACGCCAAACCTTGTTCTCACCTGTTTCGTAATTACGCCAGAAGATGTCAGACTTGCCATCGCCATCAACATCGCTGATGCTTGCTGTCCAACCTGAGCTTTGTGTTGTTAAAGCAGTTTCACTGGTAACATTTGCGCCATCCATGAGCCAAACCTTACTCTCACCTGTTTGCTGGTTGTACCAGAGTATATCTGCCTTTCCATTGCCGTCGAAATCACCATACTTATATGTCCAGTCTGTACCGACTGTAGGCAAAGCAGCTTCACTCGAGACGTTTGTACCATCCATCAGCCACATGGAATTTTCACCTGTTGACGTATTGCGCCAAACGATGTCAGTTTTATAATCGAGGTTGAAATCACTAAAGCTAGCTTCCCATTCTGTGCCCATTGTTGACAATGTAGACGCAGAAACATTTGTACCATCCATCAACCAAACAGAGTTCTCTCCTGTTGCGTTGTTGCGCCAGAAGATATCAGTTTTACCATCACTGTTGAAATCAACAACACTAGCGGTCCAGTTTGTGTCAAGTGTATCTAAAGCAGCGGTAGAACTCACTTGTGAACCATCCATTAACCAAACAGAATTCTCACCCGTTTGAGTATTACGCCACAAAATATCGGTTTTGCTGTCACCATTGAAATCAGCAATACTGCTCAAAGTCCACTCTGTACCTACAGTCTCGAGAGCTGTTTCTGAGGTAATAGTTGTGCCATCCATCAGCCAAACAGAGTTCTCACCCGTTTGAGTATTACGCCAGACGATATCCGTTTTATCGTCACCGTTGAAATCGGCAATTGTAAAGTCCCACTCTGAACCCATTGTCTTCAGAGAGACTTCAGAGGTCACATTTGTCCCATCCATCAGCCAGATAAGTGTCTCACCAGTTTCAGAATTACGCCAGAACTTATCGTTCTTTCCGTCACCGTTGAAATCAGCGTAAATCGCGGCACTATTGTAGATGGGGTTAGGATTTATTGCAGTCTCATAAGACTCTTCATCTAATGATGATTGTGAGGAACCGCTCAGGCTTGAAGTATTTACAACATCATTGTTCTCAAAAGTATTTGAGCTTTGAACATTTAATGCACTAGAATTTGTAGTTTCTAAGGATGAAGAGCTTAAGGTATTAGACTCCGCCATTGTGTTTGTCTACCACTAGTGTTCATCAATGTTTTAACGTCTTTTCTTTTTTATTTTTGTCAACAAATAACATATTCAAGATTTAAATTATTTGGCATTTAAACTAAGCTAAAATAGCAGCATTTATAAGCAGAGGTTAAAATAAAAATGTTATTTACCAACATTTTTATTTTTTAAAATACTGAATATTTGTTTACACTACACTCCACACTTTTACTTCAGTAAAGATGCTCTTAAACCCTCTGGTAAAGCATAAAATCCCAAATGGTTGCCAACAGGACGCTCACGCATAGGTATTCTCGTATGTATTGGTGCGTTCAATACCCTTGAACCATGATTTGTGGACATTACCAGTGTAGTTGAACCGCCTCCATCTAAGTTGAGTGCCGCATAAGCACCCAGATCCGTGACAATTTTTGTTAATTCAGCAATTGTGACTCCTTCGCTGTAAAGTGCTTGCTTCCCGTCTACCGCAATCAGCCACAGTTTTGTACCCTCTTGATTGACAGCAGCTGCAACACGAGGATAAGGCTTATCATCTGAATTGTCATCTATTGCCTTACCGCGATAAACCAAAAGCTGGTTCCCTGCAATACCATGAGTTGTCCCTTCAGGACAGTAATCACTTTTCAAGATTTGAACACGATTTTGGATTGAAAAGCACAATACAGGCCAATTGGGTTCGGGTGGTGAATAACGATATCCATTGGAAATAGCCTCCCCTATAGGATACGAGGGGTCACCACTGTGAGGATAGTAGTCCCAAGGGGACTTTTCGTAGAAATGATGGAAATAGCTGGCATTTATTGCCAATTGCAGCTTGAATTCATTCAGAAATTCAGATGTTTTCTGTGCGCTTGTTTCTCTATCGCTTGGTTTTGGTATTCCTGGAGTAACAAGTGCCTTAACTCCTGGTGTTTTTAAGTCAATAGTGACAATGTGGATCATTGCTGGTCGTGGTGTCGAGATAGCATAACGTTTGTAAACAATTCCACGAAACAAGACTTGCTGCATATCAGTTCGAGGGGGACGCAGCAAACACCGCCAGCCGTAGAACATCAGTGGCGATAAGAGCAGACCTAGACCAGTAGCTAGCAACAATCGCCGTATGTAAAGTTTGTATCGATAATGCATTGCTTGATGGAAGTACAGCTTTATCTTGGGCGATAGAGCACCTTTGATGCCAACTACTTCTCAGTTACAAATTGATCAAAAAGAACTCAGAACTCAGAACTCAGAACTCACGAGCCAGAATGGCGAGTGTACGCATGAAGGATGAGTCGAGGCTTTCTTACCCCCGGATTTATCCGTGGGGATATTCTGTTCGCGCAGCGTGCCTGAGGCACTATTTTGAAGGTGATACTTTAACAAATCTCTTTGCATGGGCAAAGCCCAGTAGCAACTATGTAACTGAGCTTTTTCTCTACAAATAATTTATGTTATGGGTTATTTAGATAAAACATCAGATGGAATGTGCTCAGTTTCACCCCACATCATGATTATTGGTCCATCGGTCTTGTTGCTATCTGCGATCGCTGGACGGACATCATCATATATCTCAGGATATTTCGCTTGTAGTTGAGCATCGCTTAGTTGAGCATCTAACACAGTACCGTCCTGAGTGCTGACTGTGTATAGTAACCCATTTGAACCAAAATTAATAGTAATCACGCGATCGCGCATAACCAGAGTCGTTAAGGGAAGATGCTCGGAAGCATGTGTTGCAGTGGTGAACAATATGCTGAACGCTAAGATAAGGAGAGTAACTGCTGAGATTCGACGCATAATATATCCTCAAACACCTAGTATCAATTTACGCTAATTTACCCATTGTTTACTTTATACCGTATGTTAGTTTCGCGCTGATTTACCGTTTTTAGCTTTCATTTGTCATTTAGATGCAACTTGCAACGTAGGATACACTGAGTGAGTAAGCAAACTTCTTCCCAAACAAAATCTACCTTAAGTTATAAAGAAACAGATGTCATCATTATTGGTAGTGGAATTGGCGGTTTAAGCTGTGCAGCTCTTTTGGCACGGTATGGCTTTGATGTTACAGTTTGCGAAAGCCACTCTATCCCAGGTGGTGCAGCGCATGCATTTGAGCGGAATGGATTCAAATTTGACTCAGGTCCATCCCTATACTCGGGGTTGTCGTACAGCCCATCTGCCAACCCTCTCAGACAAGTGCTAGATGCTATTGGCGAGGAGTTACCATGCGTAACATACAATACGTGGGGATGCTGTCTACCAGAAGGGGATTTTGACACTTCAGTTGGTCCTGACCAGTTTTGTGAGGTGCTGAAGCGGTTCCGTGGCAATGAGGCTGTCGTTGAATGGCGTGAGTTACAGCGTGTGATGGAACCACTGGCGCGTGCTGCAACTGCGATACCACCAGCAGCTTTGCGTCTTGATGTTGGTGCAGTTATGACTGTAAGCAGATTTGCTCTATCTTTATTCCCACATATTGCAGACATAGGTAAGCTTACAGGACCGTTTAGCCGAATTATGGACGGCGTTGTTAAAGACCCTTTTACGCGCAACTGGCTTGACTTGCTTTGTTTTCTCCTCTCCGGACTACCAGCAAATGGAACAAGTACAGCAGAGGTTGCATTTATGTTTGCAGATTGGTATCGACCGGGTGTCGTGCTTGACTATCCAGTTGGTGGAGGTGGTGCCTTAGTTGACGCCTTAGTACGGGGACTGGAACGACACGGAGGTCGCTTGATGCTGAACGCACATGTTGAGCAAATTCTTGTAGAGACGCGCCATGGCGCGTCTCTACAAGCGGTAGGTGTGCGTTTGCGAGGTGGTAAACAAATAAGAGCGCGTCGGGCAGTGATTTCTAATGCATCGGTATGGGATACGCTCAAACTGCTTCCAGAAGAAGCAGTGCCAAAACAGTTTCAAGAACAGCGAGCCAGCACACCTGAATGTGATAGTTTCATGCATCTCCACCTAGGCATTGACTCACAAGGATTGCGTTCAGACCTTGCGTGCCACTACATCGTTGTCAATAATTGGGAAAACGGTGTTACAGATCCTCAGAACGTCGTACTGGTGTCGATTCCCTCACTTTTAGACCCCTCATTAGCACCACCGGGAAAGCACGTCATTCACGTTTATACACCAGGCAACGAACCTTATGACCTATGGCAGGGGATGAACCGAAAAAGTGAGGAATATGGGCGACAAAAACAGTTGCGTGCAGAAGTGATGTGGCAAGCTTTGGAGCGAATTATTCCAGACATTCGCTCGCGTTGCGATGTGACACTAGTTGGGACACCACTGACTCATGAGCAGTATCTGCGACGCCATAGAGGTTCTTATGGTCCCGCCATTCAAGCAGGAAAAGGTTTCTTCCCTGGTTCTAGCACACCTCTTCCTGGACTACTGTGCTGTGGAGACTCGACCTTCCCTGGTATCGGTCTACCAGCCGTCGCGACAAGTGGAATGATTGCTGCAAATACGCTCGCACCGCTAGAGAAGCATTTCCAAATGCTTCAAGATATTGGTTGTATGGGTTAGGTCATAATAAATTCTGGTGAAGATTAACAAAAATTTATGTATTTAACTTGGTTAGACAACAATTCTTGGCTACTGGAAATCGGAGGGCAACAGATACTCGTTGACCCTTGGCTAGTGGGTTTATTAACCTTTGGCAATTTGGATTGGCTGATCAAAGGTTCCCTACTCCAGGAACGCCCAATACCAGAGAAGATAGACCTGATTTTGCTATCTCAGGGTTTGGAAGACCATGCTCATCCACCAACTCTTAAGCAGCTTGACCGCAACATCCCGGTTGTCGCTTCTCCAAATGCTGCCAAGGTAGTACAGCAGTTAAATTATACTCAAGTCACAGCACTTGCTCATGGGGAAACTTTCAGCCTGAATCAAAGCGTGGAAATTAAGGCAACTCCTGGATCGCTGGTTGGTCTAAATTTAGTGGAAAATGGATATCTCCTTAAAGAATTGGAGAGCGGTTTTACGCTCTATTACGAGCCTCATGGGAATCATTCCCCTTCGCTTAAGGAAATTGCTCCAGTTGATGTCGTTATCACTCCGTTAATTGACGCGACTTTACCCTTAGTTGGTTCCATTATTAAGGGAAATAAATACGCTTTAGAAGTTGCTCAATGGTTGCAACCCCAATTCATACTACATACAGCTGGTGGAGGTGATGTGATTTTTGAGGGATTACTATCCTCTCTACTTCAGACTAAGGGAAGCATTGAGGAATTTCGTTCATTACTAGAAAAGAATAATTTATCGACACGAGTGATAGATCCTAAAAGGGGCGATCGCTTTGAATTAAAATTACAAAAGCGAGTGTTGAATGTTTAATGGCAATTAAAGTCTACAGTGCAACTGTTAGGAAACTTTAATTGAAGATGTCAGTTGCAAGAATAGAAACTCTCATGTAAGAATAGAAACTCTCAACTGCAACTGTAAACGTTCAACAAAAGAGCTAAAAACAGAAAACTTAATGCCTAACATCATAGACGCTAATCAGAAAGTAGCAAATCAAAGTCCTCTCGAGCAAGCTATTGAGCAAGCTATTGAGCAAGCTCGTGCTACTTGTGATATTCAAGGAAACAACTCTGCTGGCTGTGCTGTAGCTTGGGATATTGTTGAAGAGCTACAAGCCGAGAAATCCCATCGACAGGCAACCGAAAAGTTTAAAACTTCGTTAGATCTGTACTGTGATGAGAACCCAAATGCACCTGAGTGTTTAATTTATGATGTCTAAGTTGAGTTAAATACTGTGCTAAAGGTAGCGTGATATTTCCTCCTCATGTAGAAAACCCGTCTGAATCTTCAAAAATTTAGATGGGTTTTTTACTTTCCATGATGCAGTATTGTTTGGTGCTTTAGCCGGATTCTTGGGGTCACTAGTCGTGCTATGGATCAAACGAATAAGGCGGGCTTCTTAAGCGATATCAGATAGCCTCTTACCTAGAGGAGATAATTACGTGACTAGATGGTTGGTAGTATACATAAAGTCAAAAAACAGGGAAAAGATATGGAAATTAGTGCTCGTAATGCTTTCAAAGGTACTGTGAAAAAAATTGTCACCGGATCTGTTAACGACGAGGTCAGCTTAGAAATTGCACCAGGAGTAGAGGTAACTGCAGTCATCACAAAAACTTCAGCAGAAACGCTAGGACTCCAAGAAGGAAAACAAGCTTACGCTATCATCAAAGCCTCAGATGTGATGGTTTCCGTTGATTAAATAACTGTTTTTGTGCCGTCAAGCTTGGCTACTAAAGTGGAATGGCTATTGATTGCTGGAGTTCCTAAGAGGTAAAACTCAGGGCTTGATATTAGACGCGCAACGGTGAGCCAGCGCTGCGGAGAGAAGTTGCCAGGAGGGTTTCCCTCCAAGCAAACTTCGGGGAGGGTGTCCCGACCCAGGCGACTGCATTGGCGCAGCTTCTCCGGAGGAGACACCCGAAGGGCTTCTCGCAGAGTAGCGCTTACTACATACCTGTAATTATTTAAACCAACCTACTTAATTTTGCCGGAAATATTTGGGTTTTAAAGGGGAAGCCGGAGCAGACAGTACTAGGATATTTCTAACATTGCTGATGTAACGTCCTCCTGCTTTATCACTAGGCACCACTAGACGAGCAAATCCTTCATCTGTATCTGTCAAATACTGAATGCTACCATCGCTTGCTTTTTTTGCATATGCAACTAGTACCTGTTTCCCTTCAAAGTTGGGGTGAATTTCACCAATAGCCACTACCGCCCCATAGCAGTCAGTGGCTTCTGCAAGAACGTACTGGCGAAGGAAAGCGTTTTTAGAATTTTGACCTGAATTACCCGCTTGAAGTCCCCCTGAAGAAATCTCATTATTAATTAACTCCCACAAAGGAACTCCATAGTATGTTTCTGTTCTCGGACCTGCTCCTGTTTGGAAACTTACAGTGATTTCAGTAACGACTGCTGGGTTTTGGTTCTTTAAATTCTCTTGCAAATTTATCAGCTTTTGCAAGTCGTAAGTTGTCGGATTGTTGACCTCACCGCCTAAGCGCAATGTCTGCGAGAGACCCCCTGAACACGCATTTTCTTCCCAGGAATCTGGTGTTTTTTCTGATTCCTTGGGAGCGCGATTCCCTCGGTCAGCTAAAGTAACTTGCCAAAACCCCAGTATCGATAGTGTTAAGGACACAATTGCGATACGACGAGTAAGACGAGTAAAATGCATAAAATATCCCTCAACTTAAGTATTAAATTATTAAAAATTCGCTTCTAGTGACAGCAACTAGTCACCTTCCTGAGTCTTCTCTTTTTGGAAGATGCTGATGTTTTCTTTAGAATTAGGGCGATACCAACAGCAAGGATAATACCACCCAAGTTGTGTGATTCGCCAACAGAAGCAGAGCGAGTAGAAGACGGGGAACTAAACCCATACTTTGCCAAAATTTGTTGACCAGCTGGTGAAAGGATGTATTCAGCAAGTTTTGTCCCGTTGGGGTTAGCATCTTTGAGAACTGTTAAACCATAATCGGCTTTGACTGCTAAGTTGTTTGGTAATTCCACAACTTGCAAATTGGGTGATAGTTCTAAAGCTGCCAAAGCACTGGTGTAGTAAACCGGATAAATATCTGCCTGCTGAGACTCTTCGAGATAGTAAACTATACTACCTCCAGGGCTATTTCTCTCAGCAGGCAATGGTCCTGTTAGGCGCACAGCTTTTGCATCAAGCAACTCAAAGCTACCTGGTCTAATTTGGTCAGCTTTACGGAATATCTCTATAGCGTAGTCTCCCAAAGGGTCGCGTACAGGTTGTGCAATCCCCAACTTAACGTCTGGATTCAGGAATTGATCTAAGAGGTTATCTGTTGTCAGCGATACTCTTGGAGAAGCAATTGCATAAAGAGGATTACTGGCAAATGTCTGCACTGGTCCACTCAAGTTTTTTTGATTTAGAACAATTGCATTACCTGTATCAGCACTAGCAAAAACATCCGCCTGTTCCCCGTTTTCCAAACGTTCTCGTAAGGTATCGGCTCAATAAACAGGGGTAGTCGAGAAAAATAAAAAAACGAGCGAGGAACACATAGCGTCGTAGAATATGACAGATGACGCAAAAGCAATCGAGTGAAAAGTTAGTAGAGACTTTAGTGCAAACCATCAACCCGAAGGAAATTGCAGAGGAGTCCTTGCGTCAAACAGTAGAGATACTACTGAACCTGATAGAGCAATTACATACAGAAGTAAAAGAGTTACGAGAAGAAAACCAACGCTTAAGAGACGAAAACAACCGCCTCAAGGGAGAACAGGGTCAGCCAGACATCAAAGCCAAAAAACCGAGAGGGTTCTCAAACAACCACTCATCAGAAGAAGAACGAAAGACTCTGAAAAACCACTCCAAGGGCAGCAAAAATGCTCATCTAAAAATAGACCGAGAAGAAATACTGGAGTATCCCTTAGAATGACTGCCAGCAGATGCACAATTCAAAGGTTACGAGGAAGTAATCGTTCAAGACATCACCCTGGCAGCCGATAACGTATTATTCCGTAAACAGAAATACTATTCGCCGTCTGAAGGAAAAACTTATCTGGCAGAACTACCACTAGGTTACTCTGGAGAATTTGGCCCGGGAATAAAAGCCTTGGTGATTAGTTTGTACTATGGAGGCAATATGACCCAAGGCAAACTGTTAGAGTTTTTAGAGGATATTGGCATCTCCATGTCAGCAGGGCATTTGTCCAACCTGTTGATCAAAAACCACCCTTGTTTTGAAAGCGAGAAAAGTGAAATCTATGAAGCTGGGCTAGCTAGCAGTCCCTGGCAGCAGTTTGACCAGACTGGTGCCCGTGTTGCTGGAGTCAACTATACCACCAATGTAGTGTGTAACCCTTTGTATACGGTCTACTTTACAACTCCCAACAAAGACAGATTAACTGTACTGAAGGGATTACAAAACGGACGAGAACTAGAGTTTCTTCTTAACCAACTCACCTTCTCACTCCTGGAGGCTTTCCAACTACCGACTAAATGGAAGAATTCTCTAAAACTCTTGCCTCAAGAAACTGTATTTAGCTGCACAGACTTTAATACACTACTTGATACATATCTACCCAAATTAGGCTCTGTCCAACGTACTCGTGTTTTAGAAGCAGCCGCAATCGCCTTTTATCATCAGCAAAGAGATTGGCCAGTGGTGCAAGCTCTCGTATGTGATGATGCTCCTCAGTTCAAGTTACTCACTGATGATTTGGCTTTATGCTGGGTAGATGAGGGACGACATTATAAGAAGTTAAGTCCACTGGTTGCTTATCATCAACAAGCCCTTGATAAATTCTTGGATGATTTCTGGGATTATTACCGAGAATTACTCACTTACAGAGATTTTCCCAGTGCAGAAGTCGCACGAGAACTAAAGTCTAAATTCTGGAAACTTTTTGATACAAAAAGTGGTTACGAACAGTTGGATGAACGAAAACGATTAACTGTTGCCAAAGCTTCAGAACTGCTTCTAGTTTTAGAGCATCCGGAATTACCCCTGCATAATAATCCTGCTGAATTAGCTGCTAGGACTATGGTGCAGCGACGTAATGTTAGCTATGCAACTCAGACAACTGAGGGAACTCAAGCTTGGGATACTTTTATGTCTCTTGTGGCTACTACTCGCAAGTTAGAAATCAGCTTTTTTGAGTATATGCGTGACCGTATTTCTCAAATTCGAGCAATCCCCTCTCTTGCCCAAGTTATTCGCGAGAAATCTTCTCTCATTCCATTGGGCTGGTCGTGGCAGCTTGAATCACTGCCTACCCCAAATTATTGAGCCGATACATTTATTTAATCCTCTAACACTCGACTTTCTACATCGCACCCCTAGCATTACGCCAAGATACAAGCGAGAACTAACTAACTTAACACCAATCTCATTCTTTAGTTAGAGGTTAGCTTTAGTTGAAAGCTTTAAGGTTCAGGTATTGATTTGTAGTAGTTAATTTTTTTATTAGTCTAGAAGGCTGATACGAAGGGTAAATTTTTTCAAGATACTTCTACATGCCTCTCGCTAATAAGCTTTTATCCTACACTGTTCTCCGCTCCTGGTATTAGGGTTTGGACAAACAAATTTGTCCAAACTGCGATAAACAAAGCACCATACAGCAAGCACGGGAGACAATAGACATGAGCCAACCAATTAAAGTTGAAAAGACGGTAACGATTAACAAACCAGTAGAGGAACTCTACCGCTTTTGGCATAACTTTGGGAACTTGCCGCGCTTCATGAAGCATCTCAAAGACGTAAAAGTACACAATAATAAGCGATCGCACTGGACGACCAGTGGGGTGTTAGGTGGAAGTGTTGAATGGGATGCAGACATCATTGAAGATCGGGAAAACGAATTGATTGCTTGGGCTTCGGTTGAAGGTGCAGATGTTGATAACTCTGGTTCTGTCCGCTTCCAGCCAGCACCCGCCAATCGCGGTACAGAGGTAAAGGTCGTCACGGAATATAACCCGCCTGGTGGTGCGATTGCATCTGTGTTTGCCAAACTCTTCGGCGAAGAACCAGAACAGCAGATTGGAGATGATTTACGCCGCTTCAAAATGCTGATGGAAGCAGGCGAGATTGCAACAACAGAAGGTCAACCAAAGGGAGGTTAAAGATTATGAAAGCAGTTTGCTGGCACGGCGCTAACGATGTACGAGTTGATACAGTACCCGATCCAAAAATCATCAATCCGCGTGATGCGATTGTTAAAATCACGTCAACGGCGATTTGCGGTTCTGATTTACATCTTTATAACGGTTACATCCCCACGATGGAAAAGGGCGACATCCTTGGTCATGAATTTATGGGGGAGGTCGTCGAGCTAGGCAGTGCCGTCAAGAATGTGAAGATAGGCGAGCGATCGCGTTGTCGTCCCCTTTACCATTTCCTGCGGCTCCTGTTTCTTTTGTCAAAAAGATTTGTGGTCGCTGTGCGATAACTCCAACCCCAACGCCTGGATAGCGGAAAAACTGATGGGTCATTCCCCATCTGGTCTTTTCGGCTTCTCCCATATGATGGGTGGCTATGCTGGAGGTCAAGCTGAATATGCCCGCGTTCCCTTTGCCGATGTCGGTTTATTCAAGATTCCTGATGGACTAACAGACGAACAAGTCCTGTTTCTGACGGATATCTTCCCCACTGGCTATATGGCAGCGGAAAACTGCGATATCCAGCCAGGAGATACTGTAGCGATCTGGGGCTGCGGTCCAGTCGGACAGTTTGCCATTAGAAGTGCATATATGCTAGGTGCCGAGCGCGTCATTGCTATTGATCGAGTTCCCGAACGCCTACAGATGGCTTCATACGGCAAGGCAGAAGTCCTTAACTATGAGGAAGTTGATGTTGGTGAAGCCCTCAAAGATATGACCGGTGGGCGCGGTCCAGATGCTTGCATGGATGCTGTGGGAATGGAAGCCCACGGTACGGGTCCTGATGCGTTTTACGACCAGGTAAAGCAAGCCGTGCGTATGGAAACCGACCGACCCACTGCCCTAAGGCAAGTCATTGTTGCCTGTCGCAAAGGTGGCACTGTTTCAATTCCTGGTGTTTACGGCGGCTTTGTAGACAAGATACCGATGGGTGCTGCCATGAACAAAGCCTTAACATTTAAAACGGGACAAACGCACGTTCATAGGTACTTGCGCCCGTTACTTGATCGCGTCCAAAATGGCGATATCGACCCATCTTTTGTAATCACCCATCGTCTGCCGCTAGAACAAGCACCGCACGGCTACGAAATTTTCAAGCACAAGAAGGACAACTGTATCAAGATCGTGCTCAAGCCAGGTCAGGCTGCCTAAAACCCCACAAGAACACGAAAAAACCAAGTCTAGCCAACACTTTAGGAGGTAGAGATGACAGAAGATCTCACAAATAAGAAAGTTGCCATTCTGGTTACAGATGGCTTTGAGCAAGTTGAAATGGCTCAACCCAAGCAAGCCCTTGAGTCAGCAGGTGCTCAAACCCACATCATTTCACCTAAGAGCGATCGCGTTCAGGGCTGGAACCATTATGACAAAGGGGATTTTTTCCCGGTAGATGTCCCCCTCGATAAAGTAAATCCAGCCGACTATGATGCCCTCCTGCTTCCCGGTGGTGTTGCCAATCCAGATCAACTTCGGACTAAAGCTAAGGCGATCGAGTTTATAAAGTCCTTCTTCGATACTGACAAGCCGGTAGCGGTGATCTGCCACGGACCTTGGACTCTGATCGAGGCAGATGTGGTGCGCGGACGGCGGCTCACCTCGTGGCCGTCGCTCAAGACCGATCTCCAGAACGCAGGTGCCCAGTGGGTAGATCAGGAAGTTGTAGTTGATAGCAACCTCGTGTCGAGCCGCAAGCCAGACGACATCCCAGCCTTCAACCGGGAAATGATCGAGCTGTTCAGCCATGCAGGGCAGGTAAGGCAGATGGTGTGAGGACTCGGAGCGTTAATCAGGAGGACAGGTATGGAACAGCATCGATTTGGTTCCACGCAGCGCGAGGTGGCAGCGATCGGTCAAGGAACCTGGTACATCGACAACGATGACCGCGCCTCTGCGATCGCCGCTTTGCGCCAAGGACTCGATCTCGGCATGACCCACATCGACACGGCGGAGATGTACGGCAGCGCCGAGGAGGTGGTCGCAGAGGCGATCGCTGGACGACGCGATCGGGTTTTCCTGGTTTCCAAGGTTCTTCCTGGAAATGCTTCTCGGAGAGGGACGATCATAGCCTGCGAGAAATCGCTCGCTCGACTTCATACCGATCGGCTGGACTCTTATCTGTTGCACTGGCGCGGTCAACACCCACTGGAGGAGACGATCGCTGCCTTCGAGCAGCTTCAGCACGAGGGGAAGATTCTCTGCTGGGGCGTGAGCAACTTCGATGTGCCTGACCTTGAAGCAGTCCAGAAGATCGCTGGCGAGGGTTCTCTCGTCTGCAATCAAGTCCTTTACCATTTGAGAGAGAGAGCGATCGAACACGCTGTGATCCCCTGGTGTGAGAAGCATGGGGTCGCCGTAGTCGCATACAGCCCGTTCGGTCATGGGGATTTTCCCAGCTCGCGCACAACCGCAGGTCGCGTACTACAGGAAATCGCCGCCGCCCATAACGCCACCCCTCGCCAAGTCGTGCTCCGATTTCTGGTGCGGCATTCCTCGCTCTTCGCAATCCCCAAAGCATCCAACCCCAAACACGCCGCTGAAAACGCGGGAGCCGGGGAACTCAATCTGACCCAAACCGAACTCGATCGAATCGACGCAGCCTTCCCGACCGGATCTCGTCCCCGCGTGCTTCCCATGCTGTAAGCCTGATTGGCTCGCCTGCAGGCTACCTGCTCATGAATTGAAGGCACCGCGCTGATGGAGAAGACTTCCGAGCTTTTTGCCTAGCCGCCCACCATTGAGGAGGTTGACATCGTTAGCTAGTCAAGCTTCCTTGATGGGGGAAAGTAGCAAAGCTGTCACCAGCCGCCACGCAATGGCTGAAACCGTTTCTCCAACAACTTCAGAGAATTTTTTTAGGACAACGAATTTCAAGGTCGTGAGGAGAAAATCAATGCGATTACTACTAGGTGGAGTCATTCTGAGCTTTGGATTGTCTTCACTGGTTTTTCCAGAATCTTCTTTAGCTCAAGCACAACAGTCCTCGGCATCTGAAGCCCAAGTCAATGCGATGGTTGAAGCACTGCGGCTGGCTGCACCGAAAACTGGTAGTGCAAATGATGGATTTTACAGTGAATGGCAAGTCAAACCAGAAACCCTTAAGGGCTGGTCAAAAAATTGTCTCAAGAAGGAAGTGACACCTGCACAGTTTGAAAATAATCCTGGGACAGCACGCCAAGTTGTTTCATGTATCACACGCCGGGAGCTAAATAATCAGTTGACTGCTACTGGTAATAATGAAACGGCGTCTGTGCGTGGCGTTGCTTGTTGGTGGATGACTGGTAACTATACAGGCTGTAATAGTGGCTTCACTGCTGATTATGTGAAAAAAGTTGCTGGTTATTACCAACAACAGCGAAAACCGACATCTAGCACAGCTAAACCCCCAGCTAGTTCAACTGCATCTCCAAAAAAATAGTAACTTATTCATAATTCGTAACGTATAATGACAAGCTCAATTATGAGTTACGAATTATGAATTATGAATCTCAATTGTTGCGCCCTGTTTTGATTTCAGTCGCTTTTGTCGCTTGGCAAAAGATTTCTCTTTCTTCTGGTTTTCTACGGCTTTACTCAAACCAACAGCTATCATATATGTCATTTCTGCCGCTGATTGATATGCTAGTTTAATATCTGCTTGCTGTTGCTTGCTCATAGCTAATGCCTATTGCTACTGCTTATTGCTAGTTGCTATAAACAATACAATGGCTTTCGGTAACTAGGCTTCATCCACTTGGCTCACCCGATCGGGTGATATTGGATCAGTCAAAGGCATAACTAATTTTATTTGTGCTGTTGCTGATGTAGAGGAATTGCGATCGCAAATTCTGTCCCCTCACCAGGAAACGAAAAACACTGTAATTTCCCACCATGTTTCTCAGTAATAATTTGGTAACTAATAGACAAACCTAAACCCGTACCTTTACCAACAGGTTTAGTGGTGAAAAAGGGGTCAAACAAGCGATGTTGAAGACTTTCTGGGATGCCAGGACCATTATCGCGAATGCGAATAATCACCAGCTTGTCATCTGAAAGTTCAGTATGAATGCGAATCTGAGGATTTTTCCTTTGTTTTTTGTCTTCTACAAATGACACATGACACATGATTAATGGCTCTTCCAAAGCATCAATCGCATTTGCCAGAAGATTCATAAACACTTGATTGAGTCGTCCAGCAAAGCATTCCACCAGTGGCAGATTACCGTATTCTTTAACGATTTGAATTTCAGGAAAATCTGGTTTTGCTTTCAAGCGATGTTGCAGAATCATCAATGTACTGTCAATTCCCTCATGGATATCTACTGCTTTCATCTCAGATTCATCCAAACGAGAAAAGTTTCGCAAAGACACAACAATTTGTGTAATCCTGTCAGCACCTACCTGCATTGAAGTCAGCAACTTCAGCAAGTCTTGCACTAAAAAATCCAGATCTATAGCTTCAATTTCATTTTGAATTTCTGGTTCTGGTTGGGGATAATGCCGTTGGTAAAGTTGCAGTAATCGGAGTAAATCTTGGGTATAATCATGAGCATAGGTGATGTTGCCGTAAATGAAACTAACTGGATTGTTGATTTCGTGGGCTACACCTGCAACCAACTGACCCAAGCTGGACATTTTCTCACTTTGCACGAGTTGCGCTGCTAGTTGCTGTGACTTTTCTCGCAACTGCGCTTCTGACTGTCGCAATACCTCCTCTGCTTGTTTGCGTTTGGTTATGTCGTGGAGGATGACGACGTACTCTTGAAAGTCTTGATAGGGTATATCTGAGACAGAAACTTCCAGAGTTTTGACTTTATTTTTGTAGTTCAGCTTTTGTTCACTGCGCTTTTTCCATTCTTGGGGATACTGCGTTAACGCAGGTAACCATTGACTTAGGTGATTTCCTAGTAACTGTGATGATTTGACACCAAACAAAGACTGAATTGCAGGGTTTGCTTGTTGAATAACGCCTATCTCATTCACTACAACAATCGCATCTTGGGCAACCATAAATAAATGTTCGGCAGCTTCCCGTGCTTCTGCCATTGCTACGACCTGGGGTAAAGTTGTCCAGCAGGCTATGGCTACCCCCACAAATGCCACCGTCATCAGCAGCACCACGATCAGACTTTCATCGCCTGTGGCATGAGTCTTATTTAACTGAATACCAAATAACCAGCCAACCACAACGGCACTGCATAATAAAAATATCAAAATACTCACTTGGAGCATCACTGAGTCTTGTGCTTCAGATGACGTTCGTAATTGATAGCGTTGTAGCCACCACTTGGGACTCAAAGGAGCAAAGGAACTGCGACGAATGATCGCATCAATTCCCATAATCCCAATTGGAGGTAACAACCCCATGAGAAAATCTTGCCAACCCCAAGCAAATCCACCTACCAAGAAAGCGACTATCTCCACCAGCAAAATGCCTAAAGAGATACGGGGGAATAGAACCTCAGGTTTGCCCCGCTGTAACCAAAGCCCTAAATGCAAACCCATAATAGAGAGCATCCAGCTGACATTACTAAATAATATCTGCCGAGTCGTATCTCCCCAAATGAGCCCAATAAGACAAAGCACAAACATCAGCGTTAAAGGCGGTCCCAACACTCCGCGACGTGATACCACCGCAAATACAGGTGAAATATGCTTATCTAAGGCAAGCTGATAAAGAATTCGGGGGCAATTAGAGACCGCTGTGGCGATTGTCAGTAGGCTATTTGCCACAAGTAGAAAGGTGACCGCTAGGCTAGCTGACTTTCCCCAAAAGGACTGAGAAGCTGCTAGTAGGAGTAAGAAGGGATTGTCTCCTAAACTCGCATCTGTGACGGTTCGCGTTACAATCCAAAAGCCTCCCAAAAAAACAGGTGGCATCAACCAGGCAGCAATATCCAAAAAACGTAAAGTTTGTTCAGGGCGCCGGCTATCAGCGACAAAGAATGAAGCTGTTTCACAGCCATAGGTAGCATAGTTGATGAAGAAGAACCACTTTGCCCAATCTAGAAAACTTATGGATGACCAATTCATTGGGAAAAAGCCAGGACTCGTGGGAGAGAAAGCCAGCCAGCTAAAACCCTGAAAACAAAAGGCAAGAATCAAGCCTATTGCCGGAATCACAAAGAATAGATGCAGGATACCTAAAGCACGGGTTCCACTAAATGCTAAAGCGAAGGAGAGAAACGTAAAGCCCAATTTCAGCAACAATCCAGGACAAGCCAGATCCAATGCCTTGAGATTCTCCTGGATTAAGTCTGTCAGAACTGTAACATAGGTTGATAGCCCTATAGACCAAGAAAAGAAGTATGCTAATGCAGTGTAGCGAGCGAGGATTGGGTATGACTTTAGCAGTTTGCTAGCATAAATAGCAGTTCCTCCAGCCGCATCTATGAAATGGCTGCCTAATCGCTTCACCTGATAGTTGAGTAACATCCCAAATAGAATGGCAGGTATCCAAACATAGATAGCCGATAAACCTAGATTGTGATGAACTGCGGGGATGATCACAATTAAAGAAGTATGCCCTGTTAAACCGAAACTCCAGGTTTCTAGAGTACTCAGGCTTCTACTTAAGCGTGGGGATGAAAGCTTATGCAAGGTTATACTATCAAGATGGGGCATAAGTGGAAATGCTAGGATGCTTTAGTCAATCTCGTTACCTAGAGTTCCCATCTCTTGAATTTTATCAACATCACAATAAACATTGCCATAAAAAAAGTTACCTTTAAAAAATTCGGTAGCAGCAAAATTCAAAAAATATGAAGGGCAAATTGATTGTATTTGAAGGAGTGGAAGGTTGCGGCAAAACTAGCCAAATACAGCTAACGCAAGAGTGGTTAAAAAGTTTTAAGACTTCCGTCGTTGTAACTCGTCAACCTGGGGGAACAGAGTTAGGGTTGCATCTGCGAAAACTTTTGTTGGCTGGCGATTCTAACTCTATTGCAAATAGGACAGAATTACTCTTATATGCTGCAGACCGATCGCAACACGTTGAGCAAGTGATCAAGCCAGCCATCCAAAATGGGGCTATTGTTTTGTGCGATCGCTATACCGACTCTACCATTGCCTACCAGGGCTGGGGACGTGGTTTAGACATGAATTTAATTCATCAACTCAATGCGATCGCCACATCTGGGTTAGAGAGCGACCTGACTTTGTGGTTTGATGTTGATGTTGAGGTGGGACTTGCCCGCAAACGAGGAGGTGGGGATAGGCTAGACCGCATAGAACAAGAGACAATAGCCTTTCATCATCGCGTTCAGCAAGGATATGTTCAACTGCATACATCTTACTCACAGCGGATTGTCCGTGTAGATGCTACCTTAAGTAAGGAAGCTGTACAACAAAAGATTCAGGCGATTTTGACATCCAAGTTGCAAGCTTGAAAGTGTAGGGAGGGAGATGGCGCGCAGAATCACTAGATTTCTTGCAAAAGTCAATTATCTTTAAAAATCAACCATAGATGTAGGCGTAAGCCGTGCCGTAGGCTACACGAGATTTACACAGATAATTCATCGGTGTGCATCGGTGTCCATCTGTGGTTATATATAAAAAAATATACTTTTGCAAGAGTTGTACTCTTGATCTTTGATACTTGACAAATGACCAATGACGCATTTGCACCACTTATAGGACAGCAGCAAGCAGTAGAATTACTAACGCAAGCTGTAGCAAAAAAACGTGTTGCGCCAGCGTATCTGTTTGTGGGTGCAGATGGTGTAGGACGGAGTTTAGCAGCACGGTGCTTTGTGGAATTGCTCTTTGGCTCACATCAAAACCGCGTGCGACAAGGAAACCACCCTGATTTGTTATGGGTGCAGCCAACTTACCTGCACCAAGGACAACGACTAACAGCAACCGAAGCGGCAGAAAAAGGAGTCAAGCGCAAAGCACCGCCTACAATTCGTTTAGAACAAATTCGGGAAATTACTGAGTTTCTTAGCCGTCCGCCGTTAGCAGCGCCAAGACATATGGTAGTATTAGAGCAAGCTGAGACAATGGCGGAAGCGGCAGCAAATGCCTTACTCAAGACTTTGGAAGAACCCGGACAGGCGACACTAATTTTAATTGCCCCTGGGGTTGAGTCTGTATTGCCAACCTTGGTGTCACGCTGTCAAAGAATTCCTTTCTATCGTTTGGAAGCAGCAGCAATGGCTCAAGTTCTGACACAAACAGGACACGAAGAAATTTTGCAGCATCCGCCAATATTGAGTGTTGCGGCTGGTAGTCCAGGAGAGGCGATCGCATCTTACCAACAACTGCAAGCCATTCCCCCTGAACTACTCAAAAGCTTGTCCAAAACACCTTCATCCTACCGTGAGGCTCTGGAATTAGCCAAACAAATTGATAAGGATTTAGATACAGAATCTCAATTGTGGTTAGTCGATTATTTGCAACAGTCTTACTGGGAGCAGAAGCGTCAACCAACCATAATTAAACAGTTAGAACAAGCTCGTAAATCTCTGCTTTGCTATGCTCAACCGCGCCTTGTTTGGGAATGCACGCTTTTATCATTCGTCAATCAATAGTTTAAAGCAATTTTCGGGAAATAGACCACATTGTAGAGACGCGCCATGGCGCGTCTCTACAGGGATTGAAATGAGTGCAGATGTGGTTCATTGATTTGAAAACCGCTGTAAAGAATAATATCATGTTGGGGAAATTCCCCATAATAAAACTTATTTGTAGTAAGGACTTTAGTCCTTGTTTTCTCAAGCAAGAGGACTCTTGTCCTCACTACGAATTTATTAAAGTTATTTAACCGGACATAAATATAACTTATAGCGCTTCTCGTTTGGATGAAGTACAAATTTATCTGTGTCCCATCTCTGGTTCTTATTTCTTGATGTATTGCACTCAACTAAGAACCGCTATATTTTCAACGATTTGCCTCACATTTTAGTAAAACCACTATTTGGAAAACAAAGATAATTAAAGAGACGCGATATATTGCGTCTCTACTTCAAAAGCTCATCAAATCAATGTTGTTAACTGTTGCACTAACTGCGGTGCTTGCACCACACCCTCAATCCGCTCCACTGGCTTACCCTGCTTAAACAGTACCAGCGTTGGTAGAGCATAAATTTCATACTGAGACGCTAATGCAGGATACTTTTCGGTATCAATTTTGACAACACGTATGCGTCCTTGGAGTTGAGCGTTAACCTGCTCTAAAATTGGACTCATCATGTGACAAGGACCACACCAGTCGGCGTAAAAATCCACCAACACAGGTACATCAGAACCGGACAGCATCTCTTCAAAGCTGTTAAATTGCTTTTTCGTAGACATGTGATACGCACCAGTTTTCTACTGTTTGTTTTTTCAATAGTAGTTCTTGGCAGCGCTTATCGGTGTAATCTCTTGAATTGTTTTTATGAAAACTATATGTATTTCAGCTTACCAGATATAGCTGGTTCGGGCTACTGTTTGATTGGCTCCCGTCCTCACACAAGTGTCTCATCACCTCATCGTTGTATTTCTGAAATATGGGATGACGCTTGATGTGAGGAATTGCTTCGCTTGGCAGTTGGATTTGCAATTCCTGCTTAATCGTACCCGGTCGCGAGCTTAATACATAGATGCGTTGAGACAGAAAAATTGCTTCTTCAATATCATGAGTAATCATAAAAATCGTAGTGCGCGTACGCCGCCAAATTTCCAGCAGGAAGTGCTGCATCGCTTCTTTTGTCTGCACATCTAACGAGCCAAAGGGTTCATCCATGAGTAGAATTTTGGGTTGCGATGCTAAAGCACGAGCTATAGCCACCCGTTGCTTCATCCCACCAGAAAGTTCCTTCGGTAGCGCCTTAGCAAACCCCGACAACCCCACGACTTCCAGATAATAAGCCGCCTGTTCTCCTCGCTTTGCTTTGGGTACACCTTGCAGCCTTAAGCCAAATTCCACGTTTTCTACAACACTCATCCACGGATAGAGAGTGTAACTTTGAAATACCATACCGCGATCGCTTCCCGGTCCTGTTATCCGCGCTCCATCAACCAGGATTTCCCCTGCTGTAGGAGTATCTAACCCCGCAATCAACCGCAGCAGAGTTGATTTACCAGAACCACTCGCCCCCACTGCACAGACAAACTCTCCCTCTTGAATGTGCAAATTAATGTCTTTGAGAGCAGTCAACGTACTACGTTTAGTTTTGAATTGTTTATGGAGTTGATTAACTTGTAAATGCATAAATACCCGCTTTTAGATTTTGGATTTCCTCGTTCCCTGTGTGAGACTAAGAACGCATTTTGGGAGGCTCTGCCTCTACCGAGACAGCCAAAAAACTTGCAAAAAAAGAGGTGAAGCCGTCATAACAGGCATTCCCTAGCAGAGCCAAGGACGGAGATATAGCGGTTTGCAATTGGGTGAGGTACACAAAGAAATAATGAACCACAGATGGACGAGGCAGTGCGTTGCGGTGAATCCAGCGCTGCAGGCGGGTTTCCCGCCGTAGGCGACTGGTGAACCCGGAGGGGGGTTCCCCCCGTTGTAGCAACTGCCGTACAGATGGACACAGATAAATTAGTGCTTCATTCAATTGAGTTGCGCTATATCTTCGCACTTCCTCAATCAGTAGCCCACTTACAATAAACGCGCAGTAACAATCGAAACAAAAGGTCAATTGTTAAACCAATCAATCCAATGACAATCAACCCAGCAAAAATTTCATCGGTTTTGAGATATCTTTGGGCAACACTAATTCGACGACCCAAACCTTCTGTTGCGGCTACTAATTCAGAAACAATCACTAAGTTCCAAGATGCTGCCATATTTACACGACAAGCATCAATAATGCTAGGCACAATAAATGGGAAAATCACTTGCAGTAAAACTTGTTTTCTTTGACCACCCAAAGTATAGGTAGTTTCTAATAACTCTTTGGGGACAAACTTCACGGCATCCATCACCATTAAAGTATTAAAAAACAGTGTGCCGATAAAAATCAGCATAATTTTGGGTGTTTCCCCTAACCCCAAATATAAAATTAGTAAGGGAATAAAAGCTGGGGCTGGCATATAGCGCACAATGCCGATAATGGGTTCAAGTAGCGCCCGAATGCTGGCAAAAGTCCCCATCAACGTGCCTAAAGGAATAGAAATAATCGCCGCCAGGAAAAAGCCACTCAGTACCCGAAATAAACTAAAGGCAATATCTTTTTGCAAATCTCCAGTTGCCAAAAGCCTTTGGAATGCACCCCAAACCTGACTTGGAGAAGGGAGAAATAAAGGTGGAATTAACCCTGTATTGGAAATAACCCACCAAAAAAGTATAGGAACTGAAATGGACAAGAACATTAAAGTCCAAGCTAACTTTTTTGGAATATCCTCAGCAATGCGCCAGAAAACAGTTTGTGGTAACATTTTATGAGGATACCTAGAGTTAGTATCGTGCAAATCTTCAGCGTATTGGTTCATGGTTTCTGCTTCGTAGCGTAGGCTTTTACAAAGCGATCGTCAAAGATTTGGTTAAGATTAGGCGCTTGTTTTGTCAAACCACTGTCGAGGAGAAATTTACTAATTTCCCCAGAGGCGTATCTCAGAGATGCCATATCATTACCGGGATTAAAGGCTTTCAAATTCTCTTCAAGCGTAAAGATTTTAGTTCCTGCGTCGTATGCCTTATATTCCGAAACCGACACTCCAGCCCGTTTTGCCATAATTGCGTAAGCTTTTTCTTGGTTTGCATTCATAAAATCTAAAGTGGCAAACCAAGTATTCACTAAAGCTTGGACATCTTGGGGGCGCTCATTAATCAGTTTGCGACTGACGACTAAATGGTCGGGAATTGCACCAGGAAAGTCTTTAGAACTGAATAGTTCTTTACTTCCAGAACGCTCTAAAGCCTTTGTGGTAAAAGGGGCAAAAACTCCGACCGCATCGACTTGACCAGCAACAAAAGCCGCCGCCGCCGCACCTGTTTCTAGTGGTTGAAACTGAATATCAGCTTGGGTTAAACCTGCTTTTTTCAAGCCCAGTAATAACAGAAAATGGTCTACTGTTCCTTCTTCAGCGGCAACTTTTTTACCTTTGAGATCAGCAATACTGTTAATCCCTTCTCGGACAATAATTTTGTCGTTACCAGTTGAGTTATCGTTGACTAAAACGATAACTTGATCGGAACCAGCAGCTACCGAGCTAATTGTATCATTCAGGGTTTGGGTATTGGCATCTAGTTGGCCTGCTCTCAAGGCATTAATGGAATCTAAATAGCTATCAAACCACTTCAAATCCACATTAACTTTGTTTGCCTCAAATAACTTTTGTTCTTGAGCAATTTGCCAAGGAAACCAACCGGGCCAAGCACTAAAACCAACTTGAATTGGAGCAGTGTTTGTGATGGTAGCAGAATTTCCTGAGGTAGAAGTTTGTACCTGAGGAGTACAACTAACGGCAACAATTAAACTTAGTAAAAATACAGCGAATAAAGATAGTAAGGTACGTAACTTCATAGAACACCCAAGTAAGAAAACAGACGCGAAATTTCACGTCTCTACAACTCCCAATAAAGGGGATGGTTAACTCATGACCGTAAGGCAGGGCAATGTTATTTACTGACTAACAACTCCGTAAAGCGGCTTGACTGACGCACCCAATCAAACCAAACTTCTAATCCTTCACCCGTTTTGGTAGAAACAGGAATAATCGTGACATCGGGATTCATTTGGCGAACATTTGCTTCAATGCGGCTAATCTCAATATCAAGATATGGACCCAAATCCATTTTTGTAATCAGCAGACAATCCGCTTCTTGAAACATAATCGGGTATTTGAGCGGTTTATCTTCGCCTTCAGTAACACTCAACAAAGCAACTTTGGCGTGTTCTCCTACTTCAAATTCAGCGGGACAAACTAAATTGCCAACATTTTCCACCAGCACTAAATCGAAGTCGGAAGGATTGTATTCCTGTTCGAGTCTATAAATTCCACCAGCTACCATTTTGGAATCTAAATGACAGGAACGACCTGTATTAATTGCTATTACGGGGACACCGTATTTACGCAGGCGTTCTGCGTCCAACTCGGTCGTCATATCCCCTTCAATGACGGCGATTTTAAACTCATTGGACAAAGAGCCAAGTGTACACTCCAATAGTGCTGTTTTGCCAGCGCCGGGACTACTCATAATGTTGAAACAAGTAATTCCCCATTCATCAAAATGCGCTCGGTTATGGTCTGCTCCTTGCTGGTTAGCATGGAGCAAATTAATGCCTAATGCAGCGTCAAATGTTTGATGCATAAGCGTACTCAATTCTATCAATTTTTAATTCTCTACCTGAGCGAATATCTTCCATTGGGGAATTACACTCAGGACAGGCATATTGGCAGCCAATTTTTGGCTCATATTCCTTTTGGCAACGGTGACAAAAGGCAATTAGGGGTGTTTCTTGAATAACCAGTTTTACCCCTTTTAAAAAAATGTTGCACGTTTGGACTTCAAAAGCAAATTGCAAACTTGCAGGTTCAACGCAAGTGAACTTACCAACAATTAGATGAATTTGGGAAATCTGAGGGCGCTCTGGCTGGGATTCCCACCAATCTTTTACTGTTAAAATGAGCGCTTTTGTCATGTCAGTTTCGTGCAAAATTCACCTCCACTCTGCAACTAACTCCGGTTGTGCTTCGGGGTGAATGTATGCGGGTTTTTCTTTACGCGGTAACTGACCGGATATCACCAAATGCGCCATTGTGTCACAAATCACCCGCGTTGCCATTAATGATGTGATATCGCTAATGTCGTAAGGAGGTGACACTTCTACCACTTCCAGTCCACAAACAGGTGCTTTTTGGACAATTTTACCCAACATAGAAAGCGCTTCGCGAGGCAATAATCCACCTGGTTCCGGCCAACCAGTTCCTGGGACAAAACCAGCATCAATGCAGTCAATATCAAAACTGATATAAACGCAATCTGTACCGTCTAATGCTCTTTCTAAAGCAAAGTTGACGGCTGCATCCAGCCCCATTTCCGTGATGTCGGTAACTGTTAAGATATTCGTCGCTCTTTCCCGACAAACTTTTACACCCTGACGCGGTACTTGCCAGCCACCAATTCCTAATTGAACGAGGTTTTTTGCTGGGGCATTTTTGATATTTGTCGCATGGAACCAGGGGCAGGTATGCATCCGTTCATCGAGATCTGTTTCCTGGGTATCGACGTGGCGGTCAAAGTGAATAATTCCGACTTTTTTATCACCTAAATGACGGCAAACTCCCCGGACTGTGGGATAGCCAATTGAGTGGTCGCCTCCCAAAATTATCGGAAATGCACCCGAACTAAAGATGTGAGCAATTCCTTTAGAAATCTGGTCAAATGATTTTTCATTATTTGCCGGAATGGTGAAAATATCACCCACATCACACAGGGTAATTTGCTCACGCAAATCCACTCCCAGTTCAAAGTTATAAGGGGTGTATAATGCAGAAATTCGCCGTATTCCTTGCGGGCCAAAACGAGTCCCCGGTCGATAAGTGGTTCCTGAGTCGTGCGGCACTCCAACAATGGCAACGTCGTATTCACCGACTTTCCGCACATCTTCTAAATAAGGCGCTTTCAAGAAAGTATTAATCCCGGCATAGTGGGGGAGTTCACCACGCGAAAAGGTAGGAATGGAGCGGTCTTTTATACTTTCTGCTGCTTCTAAGCCAAATTCTAGCCCACTAGAAACTTCCTGCTGCCATCCCGTCATCGGTAAATGGGCTTCTTTTTCCAGAGCGCGATTTGCTTCTGTAGAATTTGGTGTCAAATGAGAATTGGAGTTTGGCAAAGATTGTTCATTCATATTTGTAGAAAATAGAGGAGTAAAGAGTTAGGAGTTATAGAAACGCAATCTATCGGTCTCTACATTAGTTAAGAGTGAGAAATTATGAACTTAAAACTCATAACTTTGCGCCGCCTAACTCGCAAAACTATAGCCCGGTGAAGTCATAACAGATGAGTATCTGATATTAACCTCCCGGGCTTTTTTCCCGCCGTGTAACCAGTTTCTGTAAAACTGGGTGCTTCTCTTGGACCAGACGTTTAAATTATCAAATTTAAATCGGAACCCTAGAAGCTGTTTATAAGTTGTTGGTAATAGCCTGTTGAAATTTCTTCTCTATAAATATCAATAAATTATGACAAAATAAAGTATAATAGAATACAGTTTTTCTCGAATAAATCCTATTTTTCCGTAAGCCTTGACGTAAGCCAAAGTCATCAAAGGAATCGCCTAACTGTTAATTTAAATAACGATGTGGCAGCAACTGCGGTGCTTGCACCACACCCTCAATCAGAGAAACCCTGATAACAACAAATCAAAACTTAATTGACGCGGACTAGACGAATTTCTGTGCGTTGGTTGCGTGGATCGTTGACAGAAATGCCAGGTAACGGTTGACTAGAACCTTTCCCCAGAGCCACAAGCTTGTGCTTGAGACGGCGATCGCGCAGATAGGCAACCACCTCCTCTGCCCGTTTTTGACTCAGCCTTTGATTAGAGTTAACACCACCAGTTCCAGAGGTATGACCAATCACTCGTACAGCAACTGTTTGCTCGTTGAATTCTGCAATTTCCTGAGCCAGCTTATTCAGCGTTTGCTTGCCTTTAGCAGTGATCTCCATAGAGGCGGTTGCAAATTCCACCTCGTCCTGCACTTGCAAGTTGCCGATATTAGGAGCATTTTCAATCTGGTTAGCATTGAAAGTGGAAGTGGAAGCAATCTCTTGCCCTTTGCCAACGAGTCTGTCTGCTAGTTCGGGATTATCGGTACGTACTAATTTAATCAGATTTTGGGTGTTTTCTGCCGCTTTCCCAATCAATGCAGAGGCATACAGCTCCTTGGGCTTCTCGGGAACCTCATTCATCCTGCCTACTAGCGTCAGCACCGCCGCAGTAGACTTAATTCGTTTATCTAGGGTTCCATCCGTCAGCCAGTCTTTAGCTTGAATGGAGGTAAAAAAGTCAATGCCTTGCAAAACTGCCTCAGCGTCAGGTACGGAGAGCTTGCCATCCTTAGCAATTTGCGCCTGCAATTGCGAAGTATCGCGGATAACGGCATCAATATGGCGGTAATAAGCTGCTAGAAATTCTGAAATCTTCTCAGGTTGAGACTCGATCAGGCGGTTGGAGGCAACAATCACATCTACAATTGTTCCTGGTGCATCTTTACTGGATAATACCACCGTATAGCCCTTCTGCCGAGCTTGGGTAACGTAAGGCTCCCAGAGTACGGCAACTGCGACATTCTGATTGGGGTCTTGCAACACCTTCCAGGCATCGGAAGCATCTGCCACCTTATTCACTTGGAAGCTTGACAGCTTAAAAGCCTCAAATTTGGTACTTAACACCAGTGCCAGGTACTCGCTGGGGGTGTCGCCAGCAAAGGTAATTGTCAACTGCTGTCTATTGTCACGTGCTACCAACTGGCTCAGATCCAGGAGCGACTTCAGGTTGGGATACTTCTTAGTATTCAAGATAACCGCATCTGCTCCCACTGTGCGGTCAATCAGCCCCACAATTTTTCCCTGAGGCTTTTGTTTGAGAAACTGATCGAGCGTCGTTACTAGCAAGTCAGCTTGTCCCTGGTTCAGACGCTGAACACGTTTAGTCTGATCAAATTCATCTTCATAACGCAAGTTTAAACCAACTTTTTTGACCGCTTCCTGAAAAGCCTGACTACGAAAAGTGCTGTAACCACTGAAGGTGTCCCCCAAAAGCGTTAACTTATTCTTCTCAGATGTATTTTCTACATCAGATGAAATTGATGGTAACTTTATTTTATTCATCAACCAAAAACTACCGAAGACCAAACAACAAAAACCAAACACATTAAGAGCCAAGATAAGTACAACCTGATTGGTACGCTTATTCATAAGACCTTAGTAAATGAAAGTAAGTATTCTAAATTTTGCCATCACAAAAGTGACAAAATAGGGTTAGATTCAAGAATATCCGCACTTTACCAAGCAATTGGTCTTATGACTTATACCACTAGTTTCCCCAGCTTTTGACTCAAACAAATTTATGTTAAACCCAATACTTAAGCTACTTTGTAGATTGGGTTGAGACTACGAAACAAAACCTACTAAGACTGAGGTGCGGTAAATCTAAAATATAAAATATAAAATTTAAAAATAGTGGGGAAGTTCGTCGCGGAAAAAGCTAGGAATGGAGCGATCACCTAACTGTTAATTTTAATAACAATAGTAGTTCCAAGAGCGTTTATCTGTGTCATCTCCTCGATTGTTTTTATTGTTGATGCACAATCACTCTATGATGATTAACGCAACGGATAATAAAGGGGAAAATTTATGGAACTATTGCCAGACAATTTGCAAAGTTTACGCGGACAGGTCGCTCTTGTCACTGGTGCTTCACGGGGAATTGGGCGAGCGATCGCACAAGAATTAGCGAAGCAGGGAGCGAATGTTGTTGTCAACTATGCCAGTTCTAATCATGCAGCTGAAGAGGTGGTCGATACAATAACAAAAGCTGGAGGGAGTGCCATAGCACTGCAAGCTGACGTTTCTCAAGTCTCTCAAGTAGAAGCGCTTGTGAACACCGTGATGGAAAAGTTCAATCGCGTCGATATCTTGGTCAACAACGCAGGTATCACTCGCGACACCCTGCTTTTGCGAATGAAACCAGAAGACTGGCAAGCGGTGATTGACCTCAACCTCACTGGTGTTTTTTTATGCACTCGTGCCGTTAGTAAAATCATGCTCAAGCAACGTTCGGGACGGATTATCAACATTACCTCCGTTGCTGGACAAATGGGCAACCCAGGACAAGCTAACTACAGCGCCGCCAAAGCAGGTGTTATCGGCTTCACCAAAACCATTGCCAAAGAACTTGCCTCGCGTGGCATTACTGTTAACGCCGTCGCTCCTGGTTTCATTGCCACGGACATGACAAGTAATCTTAACAACACTGAAGAAATTCTCAAATACATCCCTCTTGGTCGCTATGGTCAACCAGAAGAAGTTGCTGGGATGGTACGCTTCCTCGCTGCTGACCCTGCCAGTGCTTACATCACCGGACAAGTGTTCAACGTTGATGGCGGAATGGTGATGGCTTGAAGACTGAATGTAGTTATGCCGAAAATACAAGTTAACGGGATTGATTTGTTCTTTGACATTCAGGGAACGGGTGAGCCTTTGCTACTGATTGCCGGTTTTGCCTGTGATAGTTCGTATTGGTCTGCGGTAATGGCTTCCCTCGTTAAGCAGTATCAGGTTATTCGCTTAGATAACCGAGGCGTGGGGCAAAGTTCCGCTCCTGATCATCCGTATACTGTCAAGCAGATGGCTGCTGATACTGCTGCACTACTTGATGCGATCGGCATTACTCAGGTACATATAGCAGGTCACTCAATGGGCGGTCAGATTGCACAAGAATTAGCACTAGCGTACTCTGAAAAAGTGCAAAGCTTGATGCTACTGTCATCCTGGGCAAAAGGTGATGGCAAGTTCCACGCAATTATCGAGACGTTGGGTGATCTACCCCAGATATTAGACATAAAACTTTATTCCAAGGTGATGCTACCTTGGATCTTTACCGAAGAGTTGTACTCTACCCCAGGAGCAATAAAACAGTTCATCAACATAGCGAGTGAGTACCCATTCCTACCGACAACTCATGGACTTTATCATCAAAGCCGAGCTATCCTCAACAGCGATACTTTAGACCGTCTGACACATATTTGTTGCCCTACACTTGTTGTGGTTGGTAAGCAGGACATTTTGACTCCGGTAAAATTCTCTGAGCAACTTGCTCAAGAGATTCCCAATGCCGAACTTGTCGTTCTTGAGCGTGGTAGTCACGGCTTCTTAATCGAGTGTGCAGATACTGTGGCTACAGTTATGTTCAACTTCCTCACCAACCATAGCCAAAATCGCAGACACTAAGCTATCAAGAAAATGAGGTCAACAGAAACGTGGGGGAGAAAATGCCACCATCACTTCCCCCATTCCTGTTTACGCTGCTCGTATCCTTTGCAAAATGGTAAAGCTCAAAAGGAGAATAATGCCGATGGTTGTGGCAAGTATCTGTACCAAAGTCATGTTTTGTAATCTCATTGCCAGCAAGTTGCAAACTAAGGTAACAGACCAAAGAGTCAGCGCGGCGTGACGTTGAGACAAGCCCCAAGCTAGCAAGCGGTGGTGTAGGTGGTCTTTCCCAGGAGTACTGAGAGGATTTTTACCCGCCATCAGTCGCCGCACAAACACTTGAGTGGTGTCGAGTACTGGTAACAGTAAAAACAGCACTGGTGCTACTAAAGAGACAACCGTAGGAGCTTGGAGATTCCCTAAAATACAAGTAGCAGCTAACACATAACCAAAAAAGTAAGCTCCGGCATCACCCATAATAATGCGCGAAGGGTGGAAGTTATGACGCAAGAAGCCAAGCGCCGCTCCTCCCAAAGCTGCTAGAACTAACGTCGCTGCTGCACGGTTAGGAACTTGAGCTGAAACTGCTAACAATCCCATGGCGGTGATAAAACTGACTCCTCCCGCCAAACCATCCATACCATCCATTAAATTAACAGCATTAGTAATTCCAACGACCCACAGTACTGTTAATAATACTGATAACGTAGAATCGATGGGAGTTCCAAAAGAAACTTCAATAGTGATACGATTAGCAACCAGCAATAAAGCTGTGAGTATCTGAATTAACAATCGAACCAGCGGGGGTAAGCCGAATTGGTCGTCGATAAAGCCCACAAGAACTAATATCGAACCCCCTAAAAGAATAGTCTGTACCTCAGCCAGCACTCTTTCGAGTTCAATAGGTCGTAAGAGACTAGCTAGTACGACTGCGGCAATCACTCCGGCATAAATAGCCAGACCCCCTGCATTAGGCAAAGGTTCTCGGTTGAGCCGTCGCGCGTTCGGCTGGTCAGCCCAACCAACGCGCAAGGCAAACTTGCGGACTGCCGGAATCAAAAGCCAAGTTACACTGCAAGCTAAAAGAAACGTAAATACTACCGCCAACCAGCCGGAACCGCTAGGGTCAGCAATACCGAGGGACCGAAGGGAGCTGTATATGTTCATCTCCCGATTGAACCATTATTGCCACTTTGCATAAGCATCAACTGTATATTAATCAATTTTTTCCTAACTAACTGTAACCTTATAAAAAGTTGCTTCTAATATAAAATCATTTGAGAGGACAGGGTATCGGGTATGGGGGGTAGAGGCGCACTCCCTTACGCCAGTCGAGGTGTAGGGTATAGGGTAAGAAGATTATTTTTTATTTTGAACTTTGTGCCTCCTGAGTCGGAGTTGCACACTCCGCCTAGCGTGTCCGGTGGGCATATTTTGAATTGTCACTCGCCCCATACTCTAAAATTACCTTCTGGAATACAAGTTGGTATCAATGACTTGAAGTCATTAGCACTCTTGACCGCTGAGTGCTAAATTGTCTATTGGAAGCGCTAGAGAACACTAAACATGGCAAAAATTGTTGCATTTAATGAAGAATCGCGGCGGGCATTAGAACGAGGCATCAATGCTCTTGCCGATGCCGTGAAAATTACCTTGGGACCAAAAGGTCGTAACGTTCTGTTGGAGAAAAAATTTGGGGCACCCCAAATTGTCAACGATGGTATCACCGTTGCCAAAGAAATTGAACTAGAAGACCCGCTAGAAAATACTGGCGCAAAACTGGTCCAGGAAGTGGCGTCAAAAACAAAAGATGTGGCTGGGGACGGCACTACCACCGCCACTGTGTTGGCGCAGGCGTTGATCAAAGAAGGTTTGAAGAATGTCGCCGCAGGTACTAACCCCATTGCCTTAAAGCGGGGAATCGACAAAACCATTGAGGCGTTGGTACAGGAAATTGCAGCAGTAGCGAAACCAGTAGAAGGTGCGGCGATCGCTCAAGTTGCCACAGTTTCAGCTGGTAACGACGAAGAAGTCGGCAAAATGCTGGCTGAGGCGATGGAGAAAGTCACCAAAGATGGTGTGATCACCGTTGAAGAATCTAAGTCCCTAACAACGGATTTAGAAGTTGTCGAGGGGATGCAGATAGACAGGGGTTACATCTCCCCCTACTTCATCACCAACAATGAACGGATGACGGTGGAATTTGAAAATGCCCGCATCCTGATTACCGACAAGAAAATCAGCAACATCCAAGAGTTAATTCCTGTTTTGGAAAAAGTTGCCCGTTTGGGTCAACCCTTGCTGATTATCTCTGAAGATGTGGAAGGGGAAGCTTTGGCAACTTTGGTGGTGAACAAAGCGCGGGGTGTGCTCAATGTCGCCGCCATCAAGGCACCTGGGTTTGGGGATCGCCGGAAAGCAATGTTACAAGACATTGCCATTATCACTGGCGGACAAATGATTTCCGAAGAAATCGGCTTAAGCTTGGATACCGCTTCTTTGGAAATGTTGGGAACTGCCCGGAAAATCACAATTGACAAAGAAAACACCACCATCGTTGCTGCTGGTGAAAACACAACAACAGACGTGCAGAAGCGAATTGGTCAAATTCGCAAACAACTAGAAGAAACAGATTCTGAATACGATAGAGAAAAACTGCAAGAGCGCATCGCCAAGCTAGCTGGTGGCGTTGCGGTAATTAAAGTGGGTGCGGCAACAGAAACCGAACTCAAAGACCGCAAACTACGAATTGAAGACGCTCTCAACGCTACCAAAGCGGCTGTGGAAGAAGGTATCGTTCCTGGTGGTGGAACAACTTTGATTCACTTATCCAAGAAGATAGCGGAATTTAAAAACAGCCTCGACGCCGAAGAAAAGATTGGCGCTGATATTGTAGCGCGATCGCTCGAAGCCCCCTTGCGTCAAATTGCAGACAATGCTGGTGTTGAAGGATCTGTCATTGTTGCCAGGGTACATGACACTGATTTCAATGTTGGTTACAACGCTGCGACTGGGAAATTCGAGGACTTAATTGCTGCTGGGATTATCGACCCGGCAAAAGTCGTACGTTCAGCTTTGCAAAACGCTGCTTCTATCGCTGGAATGGTTTTAACCACCGAAGCTATAGTGGTCGAAAAACCAGAGAAAAAACCCGCTGGTGGTGCGCCTGACATGGGCGGCATGGGCGGCATGGGCGGCATGGGTGGCATGGGCGGCATGGGCATGATGTAGTCCCCGTTTGCCATATAGCATCCAGTGGGGTGGGTACTGCCCACCCTGCTTTTTTACTGCATCATGGAAACCGCTATACTGTTTCCATTTGCACTCAATACAATTCTTGTACTTATTATTTCCTTAGAATTGGAAAATCAGTGTTGAAAAATTCAAGAAATTAAGTCAAAATGCCTTATTTACTAAGCAAAAGTTAATAGTTTCGAGTTTTTGACTCATGACTCAATAAGGTAAAAATGTATGGCAAGAAAACTTCCTCATCTTTCTTTTAAAGTTACTAAATCATACAGAACAAATTTATATCATCAACCAGGGACTTTACCAGGAACGATCTTTGTTGAAGAAAACGCTCCTCCTCCCATGATTTTTTTTATTGACTATAACCAAACGAATATCCTCGATAAGCAAATCGCAACTCCGGAGGAGTGCGCCACTTATCTGGATAAAGAATCTGTTTCTTGGGTAGATGTACAAGGTTTGGGTAATGTAGACATTTTGCAAAGGCTGGGTAAAGTTTTTGATTTACATAGTCTCGTTTTAGAAGATGTAGTCAATATGGCAGAGCGCCCAAAAATAGAAGATTATGAAGACCAATTGGTTATCATTGCTCGCATGGTCGTACCCAAGCAAAAAGAATGTGGCTTTCATAGTGAGCAAGTTAGTTTTGTGTTGGGGAAACATTACTTGCTGACTATACAAGAGGAAGCAGAATATGATTGTTTTGAACCAGTGCGGATGCGAATTCGTAACTCTAAAGGCATTATCAGAAAACAGGGGGTAGATTATTTAGCTTATGCTCTGTTAGATGCTATCGTAGATGGCTTTTTCCCGGTACTAGAACGTTATGGTGAGCGAATTGAAGAGTTAGAGGAGGAAGTCATCACCAACCCTAAGCGTCAAACATTACAAAATATTTATCAAATTAGGCGAGAATTATTGCAACTGCGCCGCGCTATCTGGCCCCAGAGAGAGGCTATTAATTCTTTAATAAAAAATGGTAGTGAACTCATCACGAATGAAGTTCAAATCTATTTGAGAGATTGTTATGACCATGCAGTCCAAGTGATAGATATGGTGGAAATTTACCGGGAACTTTCATCAGGGTTGATGGATGTTTATCTTTCATCCCTAAGTAACAAAATGAATGAAATTATGAAGGTGCTAACGGTCATTTCGTCAATTTTTATTCCCTTGACTTTTATTGTGGGTATCTATGGAATGAACTTTAATACTGATAAATCACCATACAATATGCCCGAATTGAATTGGTATTGGGGTTATCCAATTTGTTTAGCAGTTATGGCACTCATTGCAGCAGGTTTACTATTTTTCTTTTGGCGAAGAGGCTGGCTGGAAAATGCTTCAACAATTAAGCATGATTAAAGATTTGAGCTTTTCCATAGATTGAGTCTCCAAAATTAGCATAGGGAGTGAACATATTGAGTCATGAGAAACGGCGACAACAATTTAGTTATTCTGACGCTTTATATAATTGGCATTACTTACACCTTTAACCAGATGGTCGAATCAATCGACGAACAAGTCAAGATAGAATTTAATAAATCATCTGTAGACCAACAACTGAAAGACCAAAATCTTCAAGACACGATTGGGATTAGTTTTGGGGGACTGGCAAATACATTCGTAATTGATAAACCACAATCTTTATCGATTAACATTCAAAATAAATCCCAGGACTTAGCAATATACGTTGATTGGGACAATTGCGCTTTTGAGGAATTTGACGGTACTTCAAAGCGAGTTATTCGCATGTCACCAGACATAACCCGTGACTTAGCTGTATTCCAAACTCCCAGTCTGATTGTCCCTGGAAAAACACTCAGCGAATCAGTCTCATCTGAAGGTGTTTTCCAGCTCGATAAGTTATCTGGAACGTATACAGCAACAAAAAATCCGGTAGCCAACATCCTCAAATGGAAAAGCAGCCCTGTGAAGGCACAAAAAATCGAGTTTAACAAATTTATGAGTAGAAAACGCACCTTTGAGTTTTCGCTAGATTTAGTGTTTCGGTTAGCTCAAACAAATGTGGGTGTCACTCAGGGTAGCCATCTTCCTCCGCTATGCATTGTCAAGTGTCCTTTCACCGTGAGGAAACTACCTTGGACATATGCTTTGCCTTGGAATAAGAGGCGCTAAAGCAGAACTAGTGGTTTGGCCATTCAAAGACTACACTGGATATTAGGAGAGAGTAGACGTAGGCGGTTGCAGACCAGTTTCATTGAGGCTGGTTTGAGGAAAGTCCGGGCTTCCGAAAGACCAAACTTGCTGGGTAACGCCCAGTGCGGGCGATCGCGAGGATAGTGCCACAGAAACATACCGCCAAAATCAGTGAACAGTTATCAGTAAACAGTAAACAGGGAATACCTGATAACTGATAACTGATACCTGATAACTGAAAAAGGTAAGGGTGCAAAGGTGCGGTAAGAGCGCACCAGCACGACCGAGAGGTCGTGGCTCGGTAAACCCCGGTTGGAAGCAAGGTAAAGGAACTACGGTTGGTCTTTTACCAGTTCCGCTCAACAAGAGCCGCTTGAGGCGTCTGGTAACAGACGTCCCAGATAGATGACCGCCCTCTTAATGTAGAGATATGCTACAACATGTCTCTAGAAAAGAGAACAGAACCCGGCTTATGTTCTGACTCTCTCCCTCTTTTTGTCCTTTGTTATTTGTGAGCCAGCGCTGTAGGAGGGCTTCCCTCTGTAGGCGACTGGCATACCCGAAGGGTTCTTAGTCCTTTGTTACTCAGCAATGACTAATGACTCATGACTCACAACTAATCGCTAATGACTCATGGCTAATGACTAATGGGCCTCGCTTATCCACGCCGTCAGCGGCAGCTCGAAAGTTTAGTAAGAAAATTAGGTCTGGCAGCAGACGCACCTATAAAGTGGCAGCTGCTGGACTTAGCGCTGACTCATCCCACTGTCTCTGAGTCGGCAAATTATGAACATCTGGAGTTTGTCGGCGATGCAGTCGTGCGATTAGTCGCAGCTATTGTATTATGGGAAACCTATCCCAATTGTCCAGTGGGTGATTTTGCAGCAATTCGTTCGGTGTTGGTGAGCGATCGCATGCTCTCTCAACTTGCAAGAGAATACGGCTTGGAGCTCTACTTACTAGTCGCTGGCAGTGCGACTGCTGATAAAGTTGGTCAGGAGTCACGACTGGCAGATGCCTTTGAAGCAGTGTTGGGTGCTCTGTATCTGAGTACGCACAATCTCGAACTGATCCGCTCTTGGCTAGACCCTCACTTCAAACAACTTGCAGCAGAAATTCGCCTCGATCCGGCTAGATTTAACTATAAAGCCGCTCTGCAAGAATGGACTCAAGCAAAATATAAAATTTTACCAGAATATCGAGTTGTAGAAATCAATCAACCTCAGCATAACCAAGAGCGTTTTCTTGCTCAAGTGTGGCTATACGAACAAAAGCTAGGTGAAGGAAAGGGACGTTCTATCAAAGCTGCTGAACAAGCTGCTGCAAAAGTTGCTTTTTTAGCACTTGACGCTCAGGAAAAACCGTGAACTCAAACAGTAGATGATCAGAGAATAATTTGTTAATTTGTTCTTTGTCCATTTGTGTAAATGGCTAATGACTCATCAGTGTTGACTAATAACTAATGACTAAGAAAATTAACATAGCTGTTGTTGGTGTTGGACGTTGGGGTGTACATTTGCTACGGAATTTCTTAGAACATCCACAAGCTGAGGTAGTAGCGGTCATAGAGCCGAACGTAGAACGTCTAGCAGAGGTGAAACAGCAGTATCACTTAGATGATGGGGTACTACTGACAAGTGAATGGAAAGCAATAGAGCAGATGACGGGTTTAGAAGCAGTAGTTATTGCTACTCCTGCTAGCACGCATTACTCCTTAATTGCCAACGCTTTGCGTTGGGGTTATCACGTTTTAGCAGAAAAGCCTTTAACTCTCAACTTAGCAGAATGTCGAGAACTGTGTCAGCTTGCAGAAAAACAGCAACGACAACTGATAGTTGACCACACTTACTTATTTCACCCAGCAGTTGAGAGAGGGAAAGCTGTTGTTCAGGCGGGTCAATTAGGTGATTTACGTTATGGATACGCGACTCGCACTCATTTAGGACCAGTCCGCCAAGATGTTGATGCGCTGTGGGACTTAGCCATTCACGATATTGCCATCTTCAATTCTTGGCTCAATCACATACCTGTAAAAGTGCAAGCAACGGGTACGGTGTGGCTGCAACCGAGAGTAGGGGGAGATGAGGGAGAAAAGGAATTAATAGAAGCAACATCCCCCTCACTTGAAAACCAAGGATTAGCCGACTTAGTATGGGTGACACTGACCTACCCGAATAACTTTCAAGCATATATTCATCTGTGTTGGCTTAATGCTGATAAACAACGACGACTAGGAGTTGTCGGAAGCCTGGGTAGTCTGATTTTTGATGAAATGTCAACTACATCACCTTTGACGCTACTACATGGTGAGTTTGAACGTCAGGGAAACCGATTTATTCCTGTTAATCAAAGGCAACAAATGCTGGAAATAGAAACAGGGGAACCATTGCGGCGGGTGTGTGAGCACTTTATGAGATGTGTTCTTGAAAAGACTCCCTCAGATGTTTCCTCTGGGTGGGTAGGAACGCAGTTAGTGCAAATTCTTGCTGCTTTGACAGAATCTCTTCATAAAGGCGGCACACTTGTTTTTATGGATGCAAATGAGTCGTGAAATACTATGATTTTGCATTTTGCATACTTAATTTTGAATTCTTCACTTCTTTGCTCAGGGTAGAGGGGAAGTGGCTTTTTTTCTGAGCAACTTCTTCTGCTGTTTGCTTTATCCCTCTTACCGTTTGATCTCCAGAGGAAAGAGTGACATTTCCTGAATCTTCTTGCCCTCCTGAACCTGGTAAGAGTGAGGCATCAATCAAAGGTAAACTTACTGTTACTGTCGTGCCTTGGTTAAGACCTGCACTCTTAAGAGTAATGGTACCTCCCATCAGTTCTATTAAGTTTCGTGAAATTGCAAGTCCCAGTCCTGTACCACCAAACTTACGTGCCGTTGAATCCTCCACCATTACGAAAGGACGAAATAGTTTTTGTTGTTGAGCGGGATCAATGCCTAAACCTGTATCTGTCACACAGACAAAAACTTCAAATTTATCATCGTGACTACGTAGAATTTTTGTAGAAATTGTAATGCTTCCGTCATCGGTAAACTTAGTTGCATTACCGATAACATTAATCAGAACTTGTTTAAGTTTTGCTGCATCAGCATTAACGGGAATTAGCTCATTAAGCTGAGGAATATTCAACTGCAAACCTTTTTGTTGAACATTCACTGATTGTATGTTAATCACTTCTTTCAGGACTTGCCGAAGGTCAATAGGTTGCAAAACGACCGAGAGCTTGCCTGCTTCTATCCTGGAAATGTCTAGTATATCATTAATAATGCCTAACAGGTGAATAGCTGTGTCATCGGCACGCTTGAGAAACTCTAATTCTTCTTCTCGATCATCGCACATACCATCTCGAACCAGACGAACGCAATTAATGATAATGTTTAGTGGATTTCTTAACTCATGGGAAGTCGTAGCTAAAAACTGAGTTTTCACCTGGTTTGCGGCTTTCGCTTCTTTCCATGCGATTTCTAATTCTTCTGCCCATGCTTTCAATCGCTCGACCATTTGTTCGAGTGCTTGCGCCAATTGGTTAAACTCCCGAATTTTAAAGTTGTGAGGAATCGGTTCTGCTGATTGATTTAAGTGAAGATTTATAGCATAGTCACGCAATTGTTCTACAGGACGAGCTAGGTAACGAGCTAAATACAGCGATGCCAAAACACTTGCGCTGATCAAACCAACTGTTAAAACAATAAGAATAAGTTGGATTCCTCTAAGACCATACAAAGCATTGTCTAAACTTGTAACGGCTATAATGACCCATTTTTTCTGTTCCCCTTTTGTTGTGGGACTGGGAATAGCAGTATAACCAGCAAGTAATTCTTCACCCTCATTTTCAAAAAAGAAATGCAGAAAATATTGCTTCCCAGCAAGAGCAGTTTTTACAATCTTTTTGAGTCGAGAAGCATCTGTATGCTGTTCTATATTAGTGCCAACACGACTAGCAATTGGATGTGACAAAATTGTTCCATCATCAGCAATAACGACCGTGGAGCCTGTTAGTGAACCAGGCTTTGCTTTGATTTTTTCTTGCAGTATTGTCGAGCGCACAATCAAGGCATAACGCAAGCCGCCCATACTATCGTACACGGGAGCAGATAACAGTAATTGTAGTTTATTTCGTAAATCTCTCCGACCACTTGTTCCTATCTTTGGTGGTAATATTGCCTCGACATTCACCCCATCACTCGCTATGGGAAATTTCAATTCACCGATGGGCTGGTCACCGCAAACACTTGCAATAATATGGCCGTTTTGCGGATTGGTCAGTTGAATACAGTCTATTTGCCTTGGTAGTTGTCGTGCTAGCTGACTCAGAAATTGTTTGATATCACCATTTGAACCTGATTGGATAACTGTTGTTTGACTTGCACTTAGTAAGTTCGTTTTTAAAGCAGCGCTCGTTTCTACAATCTTTTCCCCCTTAATGATGGCACTTTCTGTTAAATTTTGACGGGCAGTTTCCAGCATACTAGAGCGTGCCTTTTTATAGGCGACAATTTCCCCTATCAATAAAACTGGAACTGACAGAAGCAAAATTTTCGACACTAAAATCCTACGAAAGGATGATTGACGGGGTTTAGCCATCGGCTGTCTCTCTTAGTATTGTGCCATCAACAACAGCAACTCTAGGTAGTTAGAGCAGCTAGTATTATTAAGTTATAAAAATCCTTATTTCATAATTTCATAACTATATTAAAAATATAAAATACTTTAATCTCAAAAAGAAGCCCACAATACAAATACTCCTATAAACAAACCACTACAGCGGCTGTTGTTCGATATAAATACTAAAGATGAAATTTGGAGAGAGGAGGTTTCCAGCATCACTATTTTTGAAAATTAATATTCCGTACAAAAAACATAAAAACTAACAAACCAACCCAATGGTACAACACCGTCCTCATACTACAGTAGTTTTGGCGATGAGTGCAGATGGCAAGATAGCAGATGTCACGAGATCGCCTGCTCGGTTTGGCTCGACGACTGATAAAGCACACCTGGAAGAACAAATCTCCATAGGTGATGCTGTTTTATTTGGTGCTAGTACACTCCGCGCCTACGGTACAACACTAACCGTATCGCATCCACAACTGCTGCAACAACGAATTCAGGCGGGAAAACCTCCCCAGCCAGTCCATATAGTAATTACACATTCTGCCAACCTCAATCCAGAAATGCACTTCTTTGAGCAACCAGTCAACCGTTGGTTGCTGACAACAAAAGCAGGAGCGCTTTTTTGGCAAGGACGCAGAGAATTTGAGCAAATTTTGGTTTTTGAAACACCTACGGCAAAAATTGACATTAATGCAGCCTTACAATATTTAACAACTTTGGGCATAAAACATTTGGCAGTACTAGGTGGCGGTGAATTAGTCGCTTCAATGCTGGAATTAGATTTAATTGATGAATTTTGGTTCACCGTCTGTCCGTTGATTATAGGTGGTGCTACTGCACCTACACCAGTAGAAGGTAACGGATTTTTCGCCCAGTTGGCTAAGCGTCTGCAACTTGTGGAAGTGTACACTATTGAGCAGGAAGTCTTTCTGCATTATCGGCTGCAACAACCGGCAGATTAGATTACGCTATATAAAGCTTGTGCTAAATTTTGTATCTCCAATGCTTCCGATGGTGGAACAACTCAAGTCTCGCTACTCTCTCGCTTGGATTAATAAAATTGCCGAAGTCTCCCAAGATGCTTGGGATGCTTTAGCATTACCACTTCATACCCCGTTTTTAGAGTGGGAGTGGCTGAAAAATCTCGAAACCTCCCAAAGCGCTACAGCTAACACTGGCTGGTTACCGAATCATTTGACCCTATGGCGAGACAGAACCCTGATTGCTGCTGCCCCACTATACCTGAAAGGACACAGTTATGGCGAATTTGTTTTCGACCACCAGTGGGCAGACTTAGCACAACGCATTGGTGTGGAGTATTACCCGAAAATGGTGGGAATGACTCCATTTACGCCGGCTGAAGGCTATCGGTTCTTGATTGCACCAGGAGAAGATGAAGATGAGATAACGGCAATGATGGTGCATGAGATTGATGCTTTCTGTACCAAGCACCGTATCTCTGGCTGTCATTTTCTCTATGTAGATCCCCAATGGCGTCCTATTCTGGAACGCCACGGCTTTATATCTTGGCTACACCACAGCTACATCTGGGAAAATCTTGGATTTAACACTTTTGATGAGTACTTAGCAGTTTTCAACGCCAACCAGCGCCGCAACATTAAGCGCGAACGCAAAGCAGTAGAAAAGGCTGGTTTGAAACTACAACCTCTTAGTGGTGATGAGATTCCCAAGTCGCTGTTTCCTTTGATGTATCAGTTCTACGCTGATACTTGTGATAAATTTGGCTGGTGGGGTAGCAAGTACTTAACAAAAAGATTTTTTGAACAGCTACATACCCATTACCGCCATCGAGTTGTATTTTTCGCAGCATACAGCGAACACGATAATCGTCAACCAGTGGGGATGTCTTTTTGTCTGTTTAAGGGCGATAGGATGTATGGACGCTATTGGGGTTCTTTCCAAGAAATAGATTGCTTACATTTTGATGCTTGCTATTATGCACCAGTAGAGTGGGCGATCGCCAACGGTATCCAAATTTTTGACCCTGGTGCTGGCGGACGCCACAAAAAACGTCGCGGGTTTCCTGCTGCTGGGAATTATAGTTTGCACCGCTTTTACAATGGTCGTTTGGCACAAATTTTGCGACATCATATCAGTGAGGTTAATGAGATGGAACAACAGGAAATTGAGGCAATTAACGCGGAGTTGCCTTTTAGTCAACAAAAGTGATTTCGGAAAATTATTTCAATCCCTGATAGGGATTCATACATTTCCATCGCCGCTGCTTGATATAGAGTCCTACACTCTTTGACGTCCGCTTATTCGACTCCTAACCGCCAAAAAGCCAAGAACGCTAAGTACAACTCCTCATTAATGGGGGTCGGAAATCAAAATGTTGACAACTCTCGACAATGGTTCATCCCTGAGGAGAATTCCGAACCCCCTCTTATGGAGACGTGTACTAAGTAAGATAAGAATTACACTTGAGAAGGGGTCAAAAACCCCTAAAGCAAGTAGATTTCTATGGTGACTATGGATTTGACTGTTGAAGGCTTGGCAGCAATTGACGAGAAACTGTCTCAGCGTCACATTGACCTTGATCCCGGTGGCTATTTCATTATTTATCTAAATCGGGAGGAGGGAGTCATTTGTGCCAAGCATTTCACAAATGTAATTGATGAGCATGGTTTAGCTGTTGACCCGGAAACAGGAAAGGTGATTCCAGCACGGGGAAAGGTGGAACGCACTCACACGACTGTATTTAGTGGGAGAACGGCAAAGGAACTGTGTGTGAAAATTTTTGAGGAACAACAACCCTGTCCCGTGACTCAGTTAAACCATGCGGCTTATTTGGGTCGAGAGTTTGTCCGAGCTGAGATTGCTTTAGTGACAGGACAAGATTATGTGCAAGATTAAATTGTCCTTAGTCATTTGTCAGCAGCACAAAGGACTAAGGACTAAGGACTAAGGACTAAGGACAGCCATCACAAAAGATATGCAATGCAGGGGCGAGCATTATCCATTAGAAGATGGCTGAAACACCTGGTAAATGTAGTAAGTCGCCATCGGGATAATAGTAGCGGCGATTAATAGTCCTATGACCCAAGCCGTTGCGTTACCTTTGTCGGTTTCTTTTGCTTTCTTAAAAGTGCCTTCTACCTGCACGTTCTCGGCAATTTGGGGAGGTCCGGGATCGGGTTCGCCAGATAGGACGGCGACTAGGCGATCGCTAGCATCTAGAAACGCCTGATTATATTTGTTGCCGTCCCGCAAGGGTGCCATCACTGTTTCGTTAGCTACACTCTCAACGATTTTGTCTGGCATCACAGATTTGACTTTATCGCCGGTGATAATTGCAGTACCGTTCTTTACGGTGTCAATCATTAATATTGTTTGATTTGCTTGCGCTTCTTTTGTGGGAAACCATTTTTCAAACAGTGCTTTGGTGAAGCTCTCTGAAGTTTCACCGTAATCAAGACGACGAATTGTGACAATTCTTACTTCATTTCCCGTTTGATTGGCTAAATTCTCAAGGGCGTTGCTTATCTTGCCTTCATTTAGACGGCTGATCACTTCAGCTTGATCCACCACCCAAGTGCGTTCGCCGCTTGTAATGGTTGGCATCTCATATACACCTGTAGCCGAAGCAGATGTAGCAAACACTAAAGAAGCTAGAATGACCATCACTGAGGGCAGAAGTAGCCGTTGGATGAGTTTCTTCCAGCTATAGACTCGGTTGAGGAGCTGTTTCATCGGATTTACCAAAAGACGGACTTGCACCAAAAAAATACTACATAACCATGCCTGCGTCTTGCGTCTTATGTGCAAAGCGCACTAGTGGTTATAAGTGAAGACTGTTAATAACTTCTAGCTTAAATCTCAAATAGCACAAAATTAGCAGCTTTTTCAGTCAACTGGTTTAAGCTTCAGCCTTGCAGTGGTTGTAAATCGCCGCTCAAAGGCTAAGTAGAACAAGTAGGCAAATAGTAACGACATACCTACACTAAAAAAGTACAGCAACCTATGCTCAAATTTCCCCTCAAAATTCTGACTACTGAGTTCTGAGTTCTGAGTACTTTTTCGGTGAGATAAAGATTGTATGAAAATGCTCCCAGTGTTATTGCAATAGATGATTAGTATTAATGGCATTGTTCAAAGTGTTCATAAATACTTGATTCATCTCTCTGGTATAGCATTTCACCTGTTGAAAGTCATCATCTGCAAACTCATCTTTTACGTAAATTCATCAAAGACGATTTCGTAGACTTGTGTTATATTTACTAACCCTTAAACTCTCAATACAACTACAACTAAATAAGTAAAAATATTCGCAAAATAAAGCACACGTACTTGATACTTAAGTGCTTAATTTGCTATAAGTCTGCTGTCAAAATCTCTGTTACTTAAGTATTAATAAAAACTTAACAGAAATCCTATCTTAATCTAAATAGCAAGTTAATGAAAAATTTAAATATTATCAGTTATGCTGGTAGACATTTCAGCCAAAAAGAAATTTTATGTTTTTACTAGCCACATATAGTAGTACAGACAAGTCATGAAAAGTCTACAGCACGTTGATCCTGTTTTTGAGCAACTTTTTGCTAAGATTCCCCGGGAAATAACTGATACTTTCACTGAGGAACAACTAGAAGCGATAAAAAACGCTTTTGGCTCTCGTCATTGGACTCGTCATCCTTTAGACCTACGATTTTCGGTTCCCATTCCAGGGCTACGGTTTTATGTAGTGTTATTGGCAGGTTCAGAACGTCGCTCAAAACAGCGTTTGCGATATGAACGAGGCATACATCCTCTTTGGACTCCTGGCAATATCGTGTTCCTCATAGGACTTTTTATCATCCTATTAACTTCTAGCTTCACTACATTCTCCTTTGTGTTCTCCTTGCTTACTTCCGTACCTACTTCACCTCACCCAACATCAATTCCCTGGCTTCACAACCAATCCGAATGCAAACACACTGGTAGAACCTGGAGAGATGGGAAGTGTTGGGATTATGAACACAATCCTATGTTCTGAACCGTACTTGTACTGACAGGAAAAGCAATATGCCTCAAAACCGTTTAACCAAAGATTCTTCCAACAAAGACCCCTTCGTACAACAGTTTTTCGCCCGCATTCCTTCTAAAACAGCAGGGACTTTTACCGATGTCCAATTAGCAGCACTCAAACAGGTCTTTCAGGGACGCCTCAGCAAGCGCCATGTTGTGGATATCAAACTTTCTATCCCATTTCCTAAACAGGGCCTTTATGTCGTTTTCTTACTAGGCAAGGAAAAGCGCTCAAAAGAGCGTTCACAAACTTCAACTTTCTCACCTGTCAACAAAATTTCACTGACAATATTAGGATTAGTGCTAATGACTTCTTTGTTGGGTTCACTCTACATAGTTAAAATGACAGCAGAAACTGATTCTTTTCCACAGAAAGAAATCCAAATCAAGGAATCTCAGCCTTTGTCAAATATTTAATAAAAAAATAAGAATTTATAATAAATTTTCTAAAAACTTTGTGTTTGGGGGAAAGCTATAATCCCCCGCTTGTAGCAAATTACCTGATTTATTGTGAAAATCTCGGCTGCAAAACAGTCTAAATTAATCGGAAATTACTGATAAAGATAGTAAGTTACGGATTTCGTCACGCACACTTATAAGAATTTTACCAAGATGATTTTGACCTGTTTTATCTGTACCACAACCCCAGAAATAATCTGTTGGTGAGTTTTCTACAATCAGCTGCTCACCTGTAATTAAAAGGATTTCTCTAATATCAGTATGTGTAAGAAACTTTTTAAGTACAGCTTCTCGCATAACTTGTGTTTTGACTTCTTGCCAATCTAAACGAACTTGGCGTTTGGGATCACGTCCTAATGCGGCAGCTATTTCTGGTGTTTCGGCGTTATGGATGAGAGGTATAATCAGAGCATCTGGGCTTCCAACAAACTTTTGAGCTTGATAATAATGCTCAACCGTTGACCAATAAATGCCCTGCATGATAATTCCGTGAGGAGAAAAATTGGAAAAACAGCCATAAGGCTGCCCAACCTTGTAAAAGTAAATGGTCATTTGAAAATTGCTCTTTTATACATTAATATCCATTATTACGATAGATACTAGCAAGGACTGTCTGTTTTGAATTCCACCACAGTATTTGCCTAAAGGCAGAAGATTGGATTCAAAACAGAGGTTTATGTTGATAGATAGATCTATCTGAGAGGTTGATGATGGAGACGCAGAGTGAAAAAAGCAATCGAAGTACACCACTCATTGTTGCTGGAATATTCCTTGGTCTAGGACTTGGAGGCTTCTTTGATGGCATCGTGCTACATCAGATTCTTCAATGGCATCATATGTTGAGTAGCATTCGACCTCTGACCACAATCTCTAATATCGATATGAATATGGTTTGGGACGGCTTATTTCATGCCTTTGATTGGATAATGACTGTGATTGGAGTCGTTTTGCTATGGCGGGCTGGACGAGGTAATGATGTTCCTTGGTCATCAAATATTTACTTTGGGTCAATATTTATCGGTGCTGGGTTGTTCAACTTGGTTGAAGGAGTGATTGACCATCAGATTCTCGGCATCCATCATGTCAAACCAGGACCGAATCAGTTAGCTTGGGATTTGGGATTTCTTGCCGTCGGTGCGCTTCTTGTTGTCATTGGTTGGATAATGGTACAAAAAAACAGTGAAAATTATGAATTATAAGTGCAGAATGTTGAAAAAATTCATAATTCATAATTTGTCCTATGTCAGCAGAAGCTTTTGAAAAAACAAGCTGGGGTTGGCAAATGTCCCAGTTCCAACAACAAGTTGGAGAATGGTTTGAGTACCAATTGTCTCGCTTGGGTTGGGCTTTACCAGAGTTCTTACCTCAATCGTCAATTCAGCCTTGGCTGCTTAAGTTGCTGAACTTGATTTTTTGGCTAATACTGGGATCATTTCTGGTTTGGGTTGGTTGGCGGCTGTGGCGAAAACTTCGCCCTTCTTTTTATTCTTGGCTGGGTGCAGCTAAAAAGTCCACAGATTCTCAAGGAAAAAGCACAGAAACTGAGTTACATAGTTCTCAGTGGTTAAGGCGATCGCAAGAATTTTCGCGTCAGGGTAATTACCGTCAGGCTTGCCGTTGTCTTTATTTGGCAATGTTACAGCACGTGCATGATAAAAGAATCCTCCCTCACAAACCCAGCCGTACAGATGGAGAATATCTGCAATTGCTACAAATGTCTGCGACTGCAATGCAGCCTTATGAAACGTTGATTACCACCCACGAGCAATTATGTTTTGGGAATGCTGAAATTGTGTCAGAAAATTATGAGCATTGTCAGCAAGCTTATCGGGAGATTTCCAATACATGAAACGCTCAAACCGTCTTGCTTGGATTGGGGCGATCGCCTTGGGAGTTATGATACTACTGACTTTCATTGCAGCTCCAACCAGCAGCAAAATCAATAGTGGTTCCACCTACAACCGCGCTCCCGATGGTTACGGCGCTTGGTATGCTTATATGGAAAGGCGAGGAACTGGGATCAAGCGCTGGCAAAAGCCTTTTGATGATTTAAATGCAGAAAAACGTCCTGTGACTCTGGTACAGATCAACAGCATCCTGAGGGAACCTTTGCTAGATGCTGAGGAGAAAAAATGGATAGAAAAAGGCAATAATTTGGTTCTTTTGGGTGTGCGCGATCGCGTCACAGCAGCAGATTTTACCACTATACAAAAGTCTCCGGCTGGAGATGTCAAAATAGAGACGCGACGACGGAGGCAAATCAAAGGTCAAGAAAAGGTTTCTTTGGGCGATGATCGCTTTGGTGCAGTTGTGTGGGAAAACAATTACGGTCAAGGAAAAGCTATTTTTTCTACGACTCCCTACTTAGCTGCCAATGCCTACCAAGATTATCAAAGTCATTTTCAGTATTTGTCAGATTTAGTCAGTCAAAAAGGTCATTTATTATTTGTAGATGAATACATCCACGGTTACAAAGAACCCAGTGTCAGAAAAAGAGAAGGCGAAGGGAGTTTATTGAGTTATTTTACTAAAACTCCTGTGTTTCCGGCATTTCTACAAGTAGGCATACTGCTACTGTTGCTCATTCGCTCACAAAATCGCCGCTTTGGGAAGCCAGTAACATTAAATACACCAGTCGTTGATAACAGTGAAGCATATATCAAAGCTTTGGCAGGAGTTTTGCAAAAAGCTAAATCCAGCGACTTTGTTGTAGAGATGGTAGGAAAAGAAGAACAACGGCAACTACAGAAAGCGTTAGGATTGGGTCAAGAACTGCTGGATCACCAAACTCTTGTGAATGCTTTGGTACAGCAAACAAACGTTCCTGCTACACAACTCCAAAAGTTGTTAAATATACAATCCCAACAACGCCGCCTGAGTGAACCAGAACTGTTAAGCTGGTTGGGGAAATGGCAAATTCTGCGCCGTCAATTGGATTTTTACGTAAAGGCGCAAAGGTAGCAACGGATTTTGTGACAGATACGGATGAATTCTCAGTAAAATCTTTAGATAATCTATCCGTCGCATCTGTAACCTCATGCGTTGTCATAGATGATTATAAATCAATACGGTTCAGTTAGAGCCAAAACCCTTAAATTGCGTAGGTTGGGTTGACGCTACCAAACCCAACACAAAACGTTTATTGTTGGGTTGCGCTACGCTTAACCCAACCTACCTTATCCTTAACTGAACCGTATTGGATTATAAATAGCACCTACAGCGCTTCTCATCTGAATGAAGTACTAATTTATCTGTGTGCATCTGTACGCCAGTCACCACAACGGGGGGAACCCCCCTATGCCTACGGCACGCCAAGGGCGAACGGGTTCACAGTCCCCTACGGCGGGAAACCCGCCTGCAGGGCTGATTCACCGCAACGCACTGGCTCGTCCATCTGTGGTTCATTATTTCTTTGTGTACCTCACCCAATTGCAAATCGCTGTATATGAATGATGCTCATCCTGTATTAAATCGCCTTAGTCAAGAACTTAATCGAGTTGTGGTTGGTCAATCCTCCCTCATAGAGCAGCTTTTGATAGCATTACTTGCTGGTGGACACGTTATTTTGGAAGGAGTGCCGGGAACTGGCAAAACACTCTTAGTGAAGGTAGTGGCACAGTTGATTCAAGCCGATTTTCGTCGAATTCAACTGACACCTGATGTGCTGCCATCGGATATTACTGGTACTAATATTTTTGACTTAAACACCCGTAGTTTCAGCCTGAAAAAGGGACCAGTCTTTACCGAAGTGCTGCTTGCGGACGAAATCAACCGAACTCCCCCCAAAACACAAGCAGCCCTACTGGAAGCAATGGAAGAGATGCAGGTGACGCTGGACGGTGAAAGTTTGCCTTTGCCAGAGTTATTTTGGGTGATTGCAACGCAAAATCCCTTGGAATTTGAAGGCACATATCCCTTACCAGAAGCACAATTGGACAGGTTTGTATTCAAGCTGGTCGTAGATTATCCTGACCTAGCTGCTGAAAAGCAAATGTTACTCAATCGTCAGGCAGGATTTGCAGCGCGACGCTTAGATATTGCTCGTTTACAGTCAGTAGCAACAATAGCTCAAATTTTGGCGGCACGACAAGCAGCCAGAGAAGTTAAAGTTTCTGAAGCTATTATTGATTATCTCCTAGCTTTAGTAAAAGCATCGCGGCAATACCCCGATTTAGCTTTGGGAGCATCTCCTCGTGCTGCTGGTTCTTGGTTACAGACATCACAAGCAGCAGCGTACTTAGCTGGACGGGATTTTGTCACTCCAGATGACGTTAAAGCAGTTGCACCACCACTGCTACGTCATCGCTTGATCTTGAAACCAGAAGCAATGTTGGATGACGTAAAAATTGATACGATAATTGCGTCGGTACTTAATAAAGTGCCAGTACCAAGATAAAGCTGAATAACTATTTTTTTAGTAATTTCTTGAGCGAGTGCAAACTCTCATTCAACATTTTCCCAACCCAGCCTACAAGATGACTCAAACGCTCTCTTTGACTTGGTTCCGCGTTCGCAAAAAGTTCAATCTGAATCACTGTAGGCGGCTCGTTGAGTTTGGTATCAGATTCAAAAACAAGTTTTTCTTTATTTAGAAATAAAAATGTGACTTTATTTCCATGACCCAGGTCTATTTTATCTCCGAAGTTTAGCGAGTAGCGTGTTTTTGGCTTTATCCTGACATTATTGAGGTATGTGCCATTGGAACTTCCCACATCTACAATATAGTAAGTGCTTTTTTCTACCTGAATTTCTGCGTGAAATCGAGAGACAAAATCGGCATTTGGCAACCCAGAAACATCGATATCTGGTATAAATTGCTCCTTCGGCTTGCCAAGGCGAATGACAGTAAAATCCGCTGGCAACTCAAAACCAGTATTGGTTTGAACATGAAAAAGCTCTAGACTTAGCCCTTTTGTTTGTGATCTGCCTGGGTTTTGCATGGCTTGTTTTTGCGGAGCAATTTCTCAATGAGTCTAGATTGTTTTGCTGAATAGCAAAAACATTTGAGCTGATATTGTCTTAATTTTAATACTTAAATTATCTGTTATCTGTAAAACATTATAACAGAATCAGAGTTGATAGCTTTATCCTTCAAAAAATGCTTCCTTCCAGACGAGTTTACTTTCTACTGATACTCGGAATTGCGATCGCCCCAACTTTAGCCTTTTTTGTAAGCATTCCAGCAAGTCTACTGATAACTTTGTTGTTTGATCTGATGGTACTGGGGTTGATGGTTGTGGATGGTTTGCAAGTACGACGACAAGAAGTGCAGATAACACGTGAGTTACCAACACGACTGTCCATTGGACGAGATAACCCCGTTTTGCTTAAGGTAAAATCAGACAAAACTAACGCCGTCATCCAAATCCGCGACGACTACCCAACTGGTTTTGCAGTTTCTGCACCCGTACTACGTACCACTGTTTTTAGTAACAGTACTCAAGAATTAACTTACACTGTTCATCCCACACAACGTGGAGAGTTTTCCTGGGGAGATATTCAACTTAGACAACTTGGTGCTTGGGGATTAGCCTGGGATGAGAGAAAGATACTTCAAAGTCTAAAAGTGAAAGTTTATCCAGATTTAGTGGGGTTGCGATCGCTCTCAATTCGCCTGACGCTCCAATCAACAGGAGTGAATCGTCAATCTCGTCAATTGGGTCTTGGTACAGAGTTCGCCGAACTGCGAAACTATCGGACGGGTGATGATTTGCGGTTTATTGATTGGAAAGCGACCGCCCGTCGTGTAGGTGCTTATGGTACACCGCCATTAGTTAAGGTACTCCAACCAGAACAAGAGCAAACTTTACTCATTTTATTGGATCGGGGACGGTTGATGACGGGAAGAGTCCAGGGTTTGCAGCGATTTGATTGGGGTTTGAACTCCACTTTGTCCTTGGCTTTGGCGGGATTACATCGGGGCGATCGCGTGGGTGTGGGTGTCTTTGACCGCCAAATGCACATATGGATTCCTCCAGAACGGGGTCAACATCACCTTAGTCACCTCATTGACCGCTTGACTCCCATTCAGCCAGTGTTGCTAGAATCTGATTATGTCGGAGCTGTGACACATTTTGTGCAGCAGCAAACTAGGCGTTGTTTGGTTGTGGTGATGACCGATTTAGTTGATGTCACCGCCTCCGCTGAACTTCTAGCAGCAGTTTCTAGGTTAACACCTCGCTATTTACCGTTTTGCGTTACTCTGCGAGATCCTCAAGTTGACCTTTTGGCACAGATCGCCGCGTTGGAAGATGGGGTGACAGATGCTTATACCCGTGCTGTTGCCTTAGACTTATTAGCACAACGAAAAGTTGCATTTGCCCAAATCAAACAAAAAGGTGTGTTGGTTTTGGATGCGCCAGCCAATCAAATGACTGACCAATTAGTTGATAAATATCTGCACATCAAAGCGCGGAATCTGCTTTAAGCTGGCGACAACAATAAGCTACTAAAAGCACGAATAACCCCATCCCAACAAGATACTTAAAAGGGTCTGGGACATTGGGATGAGGAGAAAAAAAGCCTTCAATTGTACCAGCAATAATCAACATTGGCACAATGCCAAAGACTAACTGTACTGCCTGAGAACCGTATAATTTCAGTGCATCTGTACGGCGATATTGACCAGGAAATAAAATTGCTCTTCCAAGTAAAAAACCCGCACCACCTGCAAAAAAGATGGCAGGTAATTCTAGGGAACCATGGGGAAAAACAAATGCCCAAAAAGGATATCCAAGATGATTTTGACCCACTAGAGTCGCAATAGCACCAATCGACAAGCCGTTAAAAATCATCAAATAAGCTGTAAAAGCTCCGCCCGTCATTCCACCAGCAACAGCGCCGAAGGATACTGACAAGTTGTTAATCATAATACCACTAGACGCCAGGGGTTCAGTGCCAACAATAGACCCCATCCACAATTTATGTTCGTCTCGAACCAATTTGATCAGGTTTTCTGGGACTACAATTGATAGAAAAGTTGGATCTTGCCACGCATACCACCAAGCAATGATCGCTCCCATTAAAAATAGGGCAATGGCAGTCGCAGTATATGGGAATGTCTGCTGCACTAAAGCTGGTAATCCCCATTTGTAGAATTGCACCACGGCTTGCCATTCTTGTCGTCGCGAACCTTGGTAAATTTGGGTATAACTTCTGCTTGTTAATAAATGTAAATTTTGTACTAATACACTACCTAGTTGTTGGGTACGAGCGCGAGCCAAATCTGCGGCTACTGAACGATACAAACTTGCTAATTCTCTAATTTCTGCTGCTCGCAGAGATTTTAGCCCTTTTTTCTCTGCCTGTCTTAATAAGGCATCTAAACGCTGCCAATTTGGTTCTCGCCGCGCAATCCAACGTTGAATATTCATAAATTTTGGGAATACTCACTATTAACTCATCCTAAGATAGCCTCAGCTTCACCGCTCTACTTTACATGAGACTTTGATATTATGTCCTATGATTTTGGTTCTCCTAGCCCAATACAACCTCTTAGCCTCGGAAATGTTGTCAGTGCGGGACTACGCTTATATCGCTCTCATCTTAAGGACTATTTTTTACTAGCTTTAAAGGCTTACGTGTGGCTACTTGTCCCAGTGTATGGGTGGGCAAAGTTTTATGCTTTATCAGCGTTGATTTCCCGATTGGCTTTTGGTGAATTGGTTAATCAACCTGAAAGTATGACTTCTGCTCAGCGTTTTGTCAATTCCCGGTTATGGCAGTTTTTCGTCACGATGCTGTTGATGTTTCTTTTAAGTGTGGGAATTGGCGTAGGTGCTTTCATTTTATTTATCATTTTTGGTTTTTTATCATCAGTGCTATTGGGGGGGATAGGTCAGCAAGGAAATACCAGTGCATATGCTGTCCTGTCTTTGCTAATTATAGTAGTAAGCATTGTTGGATTGGTAGCGGTTTTATGGCTATTGACGCGGTTTTTTCTTGTGGATGTGCCGCTGGCAATTGAGGATAATGTTGATGGTACGTCAACGATTGGGCGGAGTTGGGAGTTGACTCAAGGATATTTCTGGCGGGTTTTTCTCATTTTATTTGTTGCGTTTTTGATTACAATACCTATCCAAGTTATTGTTCAGATTATTACCACTATTATTCAGTTGGTTTTCACATCTTTATTAGAACAGGATTCTTTTGTTTTCCGTCTGATTTTTTTTCTGTTAGTTATGGCTTTAAGTTTCGTCAGTGGAGCATTGATTTTACCATTCTGGCAAACAATCAAAGCCGTTGTTTACTATGACCTGCGGAGTCGTCGTGAGGGATTAGGCTTGAAGTTACGCGACCATGAGATTTAAACACCGATACAAAAATTGCTATGCATATATTTAACCGTGTTAAATTTAGTACACCAGAAAGTGTAGAACTGGAGTTCACTCTTGCTGGGATTGGTAATCGTGCGTGGGCATTACTCATTGACTATCACGTTTTAGGTGTAATCCTGGTACTTTTCCTGATTGCTTGGTTAACAGTTTCCATTCAATTCGCTGATTTTTGGTCATCGATTTTTCGTGATAGAGCAGGTTTTTGGTTAATGGCGATCGCATCCTTCGTTGGCTTCGGTATTTACGGCGGGTATTTTGTCTTTTTTGAAACTTTGTGGCAAGGTCAAACCCCTGGAAAACGCTTTGCGAAAATTCGCGTTGTGCGCGATGATGGTAGACTTATTGGGCTGCAACAAGCAACCCTACGTGCCTTACTGCGACCATTTGACGAGGTTCTGTTTATCGGAGCTTTTTTAATTATGTTTAGTTACCTAGAAAAGCGCTTGGGTGATTTAGCAGCTGGCACAATTGTGATTCAAACTTACACACCAATGACAGCAACGACTTTGACCGTTTCAGAACAGGCAAAGTCTGTGAGCGAGCAATTGCTACAAATTGCCGATTTGTCAGCTATGTTACCTGACGATTTTGCCGTTATTAGGGAATATTTGCACAGACGCAGTGCAATGGCAGCAACGGCAAGAGCCTCAGTAGCTCTGCAACTAGCGAAAGATGTCAAAGCTATTATTCACCTAGAAAAGATACCAGAAGCTATCACCCCAGATGTGTTTTTAGAAGCTATTTACCTTGCGTATCAAAAATTTTCAAAAATCTAAACTAGGCCAGTCTGGTTTGCGATAATAGCGCGTCATATCATCAAACTTCCGCAGTTCGGCACGGCGTACCGTAAATTCTGGCGAATTCTCTGTCCATTGCTGATTCAACTGAGAAAACAGTTTAGCAAGGCTCTCGCGGTCTAGATTAGGCGAAATCTCGCCAAAATAGCCTAATGTGACATGAGCTGTGAAGTGATAATGTTGTTCAATTCCCAATGCCATCAACTTGGAATTTTGATAAATTGCTCGACGCAAGTTAATAATTTGCTCGTAGCAAGCTTCATCTTGAGGTACTAAACAAACGCCTACAGCTCTTGGCATCACTATGAGTCCCTGCATTTGCCAGCGAATAGGATGAGTTTGCTGTTGCGTCGATTGTTGATACTGCTGGAAGATTTCAGCCAAGCAAGAGCGTAGCTGTTCTTCAAATTTTGGATTTTTTTCGTAAACGTCATGGTAAGCACTGTCCCAAATTAAGTCTGCCAAAGTCAAATGAAAGCTAGCAGGCGGTACAAGTACAATCCAATCAGAGTTTACTCTTAGCTGTAAAAGTTCTTGTTGGTAACTCTGTAAGTGTGCGTAGAAAGCAGAGTTGTCTGTTTCTTCTTCCCAAGGTGGGGTGATAACCGTATAGCCAGGAAAAGGTACTGCTTGCCTTCCTCCCTCTGGGAGCAGCTGAAATTTAGAAGATTCCTGGATATGCTGGATCTGAGTTGTGTACGCTTCTGGTAGCGTCATCCGCGCTAAACGATTTAAGTAAATTTGATATTTGTCGTCCAACGTTCATATCCTCGAACTCCACGTTTATTGATTGTAGGCACAACTACCCGTCTTAAATAAGCGATTTAAAAAGTATTTAGCTTTTTTGAGGTGGTAGGGTGATGAGGGAGATGAGCGGGATGAGGAAATATATGAATATGACTACTTCCCCCACTCTAGTTACACAGAGGTTCCCTATGCCAGTCTACTTTTACTGGGGTGAGGATGATTTTGCCATAGAAAAGGCGGTTGCTCTTATGCGCCATCGCCTCGTAGATCCCCTATGGACGAGTTTTAACTACACTGTACTGCCTCCAGATCAACCTGATGCGCCAATCCAAGCATTAAATCAAGTGATGACACCACCTTTTGGAGGTGGCGGACGCTTGGTATGGCTGGCAAATACAACGCTTTGCCAGCAATGCTCAGACAATGTGTTATCAGAACTAGTACGAACCTTGCCAGTCATCCCTGAGAACTCATTTTTGTTGCTTACTAGCACTAACAAACCAGACGAACGCCTCAAATCTACTAAACTTTTAAAAAAGTTTGCTGAATTCAATGAATTTTCTTTAATTCCGCCTTGGAAAACGGAACTCCTTGTGCAATCTGTTGGTCAAGCTGCTCAAACAGTAGGAGTAAAACTGACTGAGTCGAGTGTAGAAATGTTGGCGTCAGCCATAGGCAATGATACACGCCTTCTCTACAATGAATTGGAAAAATTACGGCTTTATGCTGAAGGTAGTAATCAGCCTTTAGACACACAAGCGATCGCTCAGTTAGTCCGAAATACAACTCAAAATAGCCTACAATTAGCAGCAGCAATCCGAACCGGGGACACAGCTAGAGCTTTAGCAATATTGACCGACATGATCAATGCTTGTGAGCCTCCTTTGCGAATAGTTGCTACCCTCATTGGTCAATTTCGCATTTGGTTATGGGTCAAGCTCATGATAGAAAATGGTGAGCGCAATCCACAAGTTATTGCTAAAGCTGCCGAGATAGGCAACCCCAATCGAATTTACTTTTTACAAAAAGAAGTCCAATTCGTTTCTATACAGCAACTGATTGCCAGTTTACCTATATTGTTAGATTTAGAAGTGAGTCTAAAACAAGGAGCTTCAGAGATGTCAGCGTTACAGACTAAAGTTATAGAGCTTTGTCAAGTATGTCGAGGTACTTGACAACAAAAACAAACATTTGAGTGTTTTCTGGAACTTCTCACTCCTAAAATAATTCACAGTGATTAACATATCCCGACTGTAGTTGTTTGATAAAGCAAATGAGAAGATATTACCATCGCTTTTGTCGACTTAGTCTGATTCGGATACTTTCCCAATCTTTGTTTATAGGCGCTATTGTGACTTCAAGTTTATTTTCTAGTGCTTTGGTTTTAAGTTTAAATGCCAATGCTCAAACTCCACAATCAGTTAAACCTAATGAGCTAAGAAGATACGCTAAAGCTATGTTAACAATGGAACCGCAGCGTCAACAAGCCTTTGATGAAATAAAAAAAATTATTGGTAGCGGAGAAGTTCCTAAGATTATTTGTAATGATAACAGTAGCTTTAGTAATCTTCCTAGCAAGGCTAAAGATATTGCTGTGAATTACTGCCAACGCTATCAAAAGGTAGTTGAAGATAATGGTTTTACCATTGATCGATTCAACACAATTACTACACAAGTACAAAGTAATGAAGATTTAAAACGACAGATTTATAATATACTACTCCGCCTACAGAAAAATCCTGAATCTCGGTAGGGAAAATTTAGACGAACATGAAAAATTATCCAATTTTAAATGAGTACCCCTGTTGAAACCCCGAAGGAGGGGATATAAAAAATTAATAACCCAATGAGTACCTGAACTGTGTATGAGCTACTGAAAGGGAAACATCAGCAACACCCTTTAGTTGGCGTATCATCCTGATCAGACTGATCAGAGCTAAAGCCTAATTCTCGCCACTTAAAAATGCTTGTCGCTTTGCGTGAATATTTTTCATATGCTTTTTTACCGTATTTACAGTAATGTAAAACTGAGTAGCAATATTTCGGATGCAACTTTTGTAAATATCAATTGGTTTATATAAATAGGCAAACAGCTATAAAAGCATCAAGTTTACACACAGAATGTTTAGCAGTTGTCGTTTTTTGTTGTGAATTTTGAATTTCACGTACGTCCAACGAGGCTAGCAACGACTGTAGCTAACTCAGCAGGCTCAACAGGTTTAGGCAAATGCAACTGATAACCTTCTTGAATGGCTCGCATTCTATCCTCTGGTCTGGCATATGCTGTTATCGCGGCTGCTGGAATCTTTCCACTTTGCTGTGGTGAAAGCGAGATGTATCCAGCACGTTCTTTTGATCGCACTTTACGGATCAAAGAATAACCATCTTCTTCTGGCATCCCTATGTCGCTGACCAAAACATCTGGTTTCCATTGTGTCATGGCATCCAGTGCTTCCTGTGCTGATCCTACAGCCTTGACCTCGGCTTGACACTGTTGCAGTACGGTGGTGAGAAAATCGCGGGTATCAGCTTCGTCGTCTACAACCAACACTCGCACGCCGTCAAGGGAAATATATGGATCTGAGGTTTTACACTCAGGTTCAGCAAGCGGTTGTTGAATTATTTCCCTTGTCCCTTTGCCCCCCTTCGGGTATGCCTCCGGCGCGTCTACGACCAACGCAGTCGCCTGCACAGGAGCCAGCGAGCCGTGCCTCGCTGTCTCACCTTGTCCGCTTGTCCGCTGATTTTCTTTATTATTAAGGAGCGGCAGCTTAACTGTGAACGTAGCGCCTTGCCCTTTACCTGGACTTTCTACGTGGACAGTACCGCCATGCAGTTCTACTAAATGACGTACGATCGCTAACCCCAGTCCCAGTCCACCATGTGACCTTGTACTGGAACTATCAGCTTGACGAAAACGGTCAAAGACGTATGGAAGAAAATCAGAACTAATGCCTATGCCTGTGTCGCTTACCAAGATTTGGGCATAGTGTGGGGTGATGGGGTGTGTCTCAGCGACCTCTTCGTTCACAGTCCTAAGCTGCACTTCTACTTGACCACCTTGGGGTGTGAACTTGATGGCATTAGATAGCAAATTCCACATGGCCTGCTGCAAGCGTTCCCCATCGCCAGAAATCAAGAATTTGGATTTTTGAATTTTGGATTTGAGATGATTAGGTTGCTCATTGGCGAATTTCTGATTTTGAGTGTCAAGAAATTCTGAATTCTTACCAAAGTTACCCAAGCCCTCATCTAAGATATAAAAACTCAAATTAATTTCCTTTGCCTCAGCAGCCAAGCGTACGGTTTCAAGCGCGGCATCAATGATAGGAACTAGGTCGCAAGTCCGGACATGAAGCCGTAACTTGCCTCTGATCATCCGCGAAATGTCCAGTAAGTCTTCAATCAGCTGTGTTTGTGCCCTAGCATTTCGCTCTATTGTCTCTAATGCCTTAGCTACCTTAGTTTGATCTAACTGGTGGCGGGAACGCAAAAGCTGCGCCCAACCAAGAATCGCGTTGAGGGGCGATCGCAACTCGTGGGACAAGATTGCCAAAAATTCATCTTTCATGCGGTTTGCCTCTCTCAACTGCTCCGTTTGCTGTTGTAAAGAAGCAATCAAGCCGGCGCGTTCCATTGCAATGGCAATCTGGTCGCACACTGCTTGCATCATCCCCAATTCATTATGACTAAACCTTGACAGCCTGCGGCTACCAAAGGCAAGAGTCCCCAGAAGCTGTCCCTGGGCTATTAACGGATAACTGTAATATGCTGTAATGCCCATAGAACGGATAAACTTTGTCTTCAGGTCGCTTGATTGCTGCACATTTTCCAGAGCTATTGGACGGCGCTCCTGTACTGTCGTGCCGCATATCCCTTGACCAAACTTCATCCACTCTACTTCTTTTGCCAATTCCTCTGTCACACCACTGTATGATTTTAGTTGCAATACCTGTTTATCTTCATCAACTAAATAGTTAAAGTAAACATCTAAACGAATTTGTTCCGAGAGTTTTCTATACAAGCTATCAATCAATGCCACAGGCTGCTGACTTGATAACAAATCACTGGCTGTGTTGAATAAGAGATGGAGCCTTCTGTAGCCCAACGAAAGCGCTTTTTCCACGCGTTTGAGATTGCTAATATCTTGAAATACCAAGACACAGGTTGCTGGATGACCATGCATAGCTGGTAGGGTATCGGCAAAAATCAGCAGGGAGCGGACACCTACTGGGGTATGCCAGTCAAGTTCAAATCCCTCAATGCGTTCGCCATGAGCAACCCGTATCCCAGGAGCCTGTTCTACTGGGATGGTATTTCCTGCCGCATCGGTGGAGTAGTAATAAGTGCCATAGTCTTGGGTTGATTCTGCCTTGGGAAATTTACCACCAGCAACTTCGTCAGCGGCTTTGTTGGCAAAAGTGACCTTTGCTGTTTGTTGTTCTATCAACAACATCGGCATTGGCATTAAGTTGAGCAAATCTTCCAGCCATTTTTGCTGATTGCGGAGTGTTTCCTCCACCTGCTTACGTTCTGTGATGTCGTTAGTAAATGCCAAAATTTGTTCTATGTCACCCTTTTCATCCAAGAGCGGCAGATATTTGATTTCTGTAGTGAACGTGCCGTAATCAGGTAAAGTGATGGTGGCTTCTGTCTTTTGTAAGGTGCGTGTTTCTTGCGCCTTAATTAATGTAGAAAGATAAGCTTGTGTTGCCTCAGGGGGAAAAATTTCCTCGTCAGTACGTCCAAGAATTTCCTCTTTTGGCTTTTTAACTCGCTGCAATGCGGCAGCGTTGACAAACTGCAACCGCCGATGGGCATCATAAATAGCAAAGACATCGGGAATGTTATCAAGCGCCAAACGGAATCGCTCTTGACTCTGGCGTAGCGCCTGCTCCGCCTGTTTGCGAGCAGTCAAATCCAAGATAAATGCTACCGACTCCTCGCGCTTTTCGCCTACCAAAGAGTAACCGACTAAAACTGAGACACGGCTACCATCTTTACGAATGTACTCTTTTTCATAAGGCGTACAAGCACCTTTCTCCCTAGCTTCAGCAATACGTTCCTTATCCAGAGATAAATACTCAAGTGGTGTGATGTCAATCCACCTAATTTTGTCTGCTTCTAATTCCTGGCGCGTGTAGCCAATCATTTGGAGAAATTCGTCATTGGCTTTGTGGACATTTCCGTGAATGTCTCCGAAAAGAATGCCGATGACGTTAGCATCTACAAAACTGTTGAGTTTCTCTTCATTTGCTCTGAGAGCTTCTTTGACGCGATCGCGTTGATTCCCCAACCGTTCCAGCGCTGCTACGCTTTCCCATATCAAGACGCAGAAACTGACAATCAGCACAACCACCAGTAGGGATACGGCGAATGCTGACTCATAAAACCCGGCTTTTAGTCCTTGCAGAATCAACCACCCCAGCACTAAAGGTACGGCGATCGCCGCCAGTAACAACCGACGTGCCAGTAAGCCGCCGTAAGTCTCGCTCGTGACTATCCGCATCAACCCTTGGTCAGGATGAGTCCACAGTAGACCGGCACAAAGCACTGTAAATGTCAGTGCCGTGTGTAATGCCATTGATGTAGTGTAAGGATAAAAGCCGTAGAGAATATCAACTCCGTATGCATAACCGATGATAGCCTTTAAGGACATCAAAGCGGCAACAAGGACGAAAACCTGAGCATACCAATAGCTGCGGCGGCTTTTTGGTTGACCTATAAGCTCCAAGGCTCTGCCAATCATCAAAAAGTTTACAGCTGTATTCAACCCCATTCGCCCTGGATGGGATGTCATCAAAGCGTTAGGTGAGTCACGAACCAGTAGCTGATCTATACCCAGATTCCCACTGAACAGATATTGACCCAGTGTCAGCGCAGCAATGACTAAGACTGTTGTTGCACACACCCTGCTGATTTGGAGAGAAAGGGAGGTGGGGGTAGTGTGGGAAGATGGTGAGGTACTTTCTTCCCCTATACGCGCTACTTCTCCTACTTCCCCTACTTCCCCTACTCTCCCTAGCGATAACCATAGAGACACACCAGACAAAATAAAGCACAAAGCTGCATTTGCCTTCATGGTCACAATGCTTAAACAGAAGCAGTTCTTGAGAAGCTCTAGGTCTAGCCACCAGCCAAGCAATACCAAGCAGCCGACGAAGATGGTAATTGCACTTGCAGTTTGTGCAACCAGTGAATGTGGAGAGATTTGATGTGAATTTTGTTGGCGCAAGCGGTTGACCCTTAACATTGAATACTGTGTAACCGCATCTATATAGCGCGGTAATGTTTAGTGTCTGCTGGAAAAGATTGTTTTTCTACCTTAGTCTTTTATGCTTTTCATTGACTTTTCATTACATCTACCTTTGTACAGATTTTTTAATTATAAGAAGGAATTAAAGAATAGAAAAAAATCAAGAAATGCTTATTTTAATGATAATGTTTCCATCTAAATTTATGTGTTGCCAACATTTCAGCACTTGATATTAAAATACCCTAACTTTAAGTTATAGAGATTAATTAAACTTCTTGTAAAAGTATGGATTTAAAAGTTAGAACCATAAATGTAGACGCGGAGGCGGTGAGACAGCGCTATGCAGGAGGGTTTGCTGACCCAGGCAACTGGCGTTGGCGCAACCTCTGGGGAGGAAGATACCCGATAGCCGTAAGGCGTGGCGTCAGCCATAGGAGTTAGCTCAATCTCGGGCGCGACTGCGTTCATCGTACCTCCTGCGGAGGATCTGGGAATTGCGCCTAGCGGCGCCGCAGGCATAGGGCTTCCCCGATAGTACATAAATGCACAGCGATAATTCATCTGTGTTTATCGGTGTGCATCTGTGGTTTCATTTTCATAAATTTGTCTTTTGCAAGAGGTTTTTTGATAACTCAACACCGTCAAAAAAGCAATAACAAATTAGCAGTTAGCAAAAAATCCGAAGAAATATGCGTTATATTTTAAATGGCTTATCAAGTAAATAATCTAAATCGCACAAGTTGGGCTTCAATGGCTTGAGGTAAAATTTTACTGAGTTCTTTGCTATCTTGGAATTGTAAAATTTGCGATGGTGGTAAGTCAAAGGGAAACTGTCCCGTCAAGTCTGAGCGCTGCATTTGTGCTAGTAGAATCTGCTCAAACCGCTTACTCGCAACAGCATACCCCATTTCAACACAGACATTTGGACTAGGAATGAGTTGAGTTGTTTCTTGAGTGTCGATTTTAGCAATGGGCGTGGTGTCGGCAATGAATAATAAACTTCTATGGATTTTTCGCATGAGTGTACGGCTTAGTCGCACAGAACCTTCTTTAGGGCGGTAGGATTCTACTAAAGATAAAGGGAGCCGCGATCGCAAGTTTAAAATTTCTAAACCATAAACGAGTCCTTCTCGTAAAGCCTCACTTGCAGCGGGATACTCAGTTTGATGGCATAAAAAAATTGTGGCTTCTAACTGCGCTAACACAGCCTGCTTCGTGAAATATATTTCATGACTTATCAAGTCAATATTAGCCACACAATAACCACCACTGCCTTCAATATAAAATTCAATGTTTTCTCCTTCCAAATAGCGCCCAAACCAAGTCGATTTCTTTACTTGCTCACTCTCTTCCAAGAAGTCCGCTCTTAATCCTGATTTGAGGAGGCTTTTTTTACTGAGGCGAATGTCTGGCAGACGTTTTTCCAGTTCTGGAATCGGCTCATAATTCTCTAAATACCATGCTCGCAGAGCAATAATGGACATAAGGCGCTATTTCAATTGTCTCTTTCTATTCAACTTTTTACAAGCTTACACCTAGCTGCGCTCCTCATGACAACAACACCCAATATTCTACTAGATGAGTTATTTCCTCTCCTTCTTCATTCAAGCCAGGGATGTACTAAGTTTATCACTCTTACAAAAAGCGATAACTCCTCAGTGACAGCGCCCCCTATCTCTCCACCTTTGAGGAAATATCATCATTCGATTTGGGTGTTGCTGGGTTGTTACGAGACAGATGTGAATTCAACAGCGTCTTTTACCTCTTTGCTTATTTTCCGTCTAGCTGTTTAATCTGCCAGGGAAGCTTTTTAGCTTCAATTATTAAGTTAGCATTTGTTGAATCTTAGGGTGTTTTGTTGAAATTAAACTTTACTTTTTTAAGCAAACTAATATATTTAGAGAATTTAGCTTCATCTCGGATATTTCTATCAACAACCTTACTCTCGATAATGAGCATATGCTCATTATCTGTAACATTTTAGCAAGATTTCAAGATTGACCAAGCCCCGCTCGGGGTGGCAACACCTTGGGAACTGTTCCTAGTGAAGTCACCGTCATAACCGACAACCGAGATCACGAGATGGGGAAGATAAGGGAGTCTTCTGTTACCCCACCTTCCCATCTCCCTACTGCCCTTCCCATTCGGGGGTTGCGTGGTTAACAATGGGTTGAATGTGTTTCAAAAGATTCAACATTATGCCCAGAACACCAAATGAGTACGCCGTACACCTTCTACTGGAAAGTGGTCACCGTGAAGAAGTCCGTTTTCCAACAATTCAAGAATTTCAGAAGTGGTATAGTGGCGAACTTATGCCGAAGTCTGCTTCTAATGACTTTATCAGCGTACCGATCAAAAATATTCAGGGTGAGTACATGGTAGTGCGTCCATCGCGGATTGTGGCTATCCGGGTAGAACCCCTTTTTAGCTCTAGTGTGGAAAGATTTACGTAAATCATGAGAAAAAAGCTTGCAGCTGTGTCTTTGAGTCTAGGAATTGCCTTTGTTAACCCGGTTTGGTCAGTTTTTGCTCAACAGGTTCCTAGCTTACCACCGATACCAATACCAGTCCCAGGTCAACCTCAGATTTTGCCACCACAACCAAGTTTAGCAGAGGAGGTTCTGCCACCGTTAGTACCAGTAGATATCGAAACAATTTGTAACTCCTCATACAGTTGCTTGGGTTGGGATGAGCAAATTTGGGGTGGAAACGGAAGACTTGGCGATGGCAACGCACTATTAACAGCAATAGACAACAGCTTGCGTTACCTAACAACTGATAAAGCTATAGCAGTGTATCAGAATTATCCCGTTGCGGAAATTACCCTTGAGCGCGTCCGTCGTAGTTTGCAACGTTTCCGCCAATTAGTTGTTAGCTCTAAATCACCAGCACAACTGCAAGCTGCTGTTGGTAGGGAGTTTGTTTTTTACAAGTCAGTTGGGAACGATGGCAATGGAACTGTGAAGTTTACTGCCTACTACGAGCCTGTTTATCTCGCCAGTCGCGTTCGCACCTCAGTCTATAAATATCCTGTTTATCGACTCCCACCCAACTTTGACAAATGGGCTAAACCACACCCAAAACGGATTGAGTTAGAAGGAAAAGATGGTTTGGCTGGCAATAAAAGTCCGTTAAGAGGTTTGGAGTTATTTTGGTTTCGCAATCGTCTAGACGCATACTTGGTTCAAATCCAAGGTTCTGCTCAACTCAAGTTAACTGATGGCACAACAACGTCTGTTGGCTATGCAGGTGGAACAGATTACCCCTGGACAAGTATAGGGGGAGAACTGGCGAAAGATGGCAAACTACCCCTAAAGGGTTTGACCATGCCAGTTTTGATTGAGTATTTCCAGCGGAATCCCAAAGAGATGAATAATTATCTGCCGCGCTGGGAACGCTTCGTCTTCTTCAAGGATACCGGTGGTACACCAGCTACGGGAAGTATTCGTGTGCCAGTCACACCAGAACGTTCTATTGCGACTGATAAATCTATTATGCCTCCTGGAGCATTGGCGCTCATCAACACTAGTTTACCTTATCCCGCTTGGGGTCGACAGATGGTGTATCGTACTGTAAGTCGTTATGTGCTTGACCAAGATACAGGAAGTGCTATTAAAGGACCAGGACGAGTTGATTATTTTATGGGAAGTGGCAAACTAGCCGGCGATCGCGCTGGTGTGACAGGTGGCAATGGTAAGCTCTATTATTTATTGTTGAAGGAATAACTCTTATCACTCTTCAATACTTTGCTCTTAGAGGTCATTTGTCAATCAATACACTGTTTGTAAATAGAAAGTTGTAGGATGTTTGGAACCGCAGATGCACGAGCCAGCGCCTTGCGGGGGTTCCCCCCGTTGTGGCGACTGGCGTGCAGATAAACGCAGATAATTTATCTGTATGCATCTGTGTACCCTGAGGGAAGCTTAACAAAAAGCCACAATTATATTATTTTGCCTCTATTAAGGACTTCTGAAAAGACAACTATGAAATTTAGTGAAATTTTAGAAAAACTTGGTGACGCTGCCGCCTCTAATAGCCTCTCTTTTAATAAAGATAACGACCCAGAAATTACAGAGGTAGCCGCAGTTGATGAAGCGACAAAGGGCGCTCTCAGCTACATTGAAGGAGCAAAATTTGCTTCAATGGTCAGCAAAACCAGTGCCAGTGCTTTAATTTTGCCTCCAGATGAAACATTACAGACACAAGCAATAGAACGGGATATTGTTTGGATAGTAACGCCAGAACCACGGCTGTTATTTGCTAAAGTTATTGCGTTGTTTTACCACCCTTGGCGTCCGACTCCAGAAATTCATCCTACTGCGGTTATTCACCCCACAGCAAAAATTGGTAACGAGGTGTACATAGGTGCTCATGTCGTCATTCAGCAGGGAGTAGAAATTGGCACTGATGTGTGCGTTCATCCCAATGTGGTGATTTATCCAGACGTCAAAATAGGCGATCGCACGACATTGCACGCCAATTGCAGCATCCACGAACGGACTCGCATCGGTAGAGATTGTGTGATTCACAGTGGCGCTGTTATTGGTGCTGAAGGCTTTGGTTTTGTTCCCAGTTCAACGGGTTGGGTGAAAATGGAACAATCTGGCTACACGGTTTTAGAAGATGGCGTAGAAGTGGGTTGTAACAGCGCCATCGACCGCCCAGCTGTAGGAGAAACACGGGTAGGTCGCTACACTAAAATTGACAATTTGGTGCAAATAGGTCACGGTTGCCAAATAGGTGCTGGTTGTGCATTAGCAGGTCAGTCTGGGATGGCGGGAGGCGTCAAACTTGGCAATGGTGTGATCCTGGCTGGACAGTCGGGAGTTGCCAATCAGGTGAAAATGGGCGATAGGGCGATCGCCACGGCACAAGCTGGAGTCCATCATGATGTCGCACCAGGAGAAATGGTTTCTGCAAGTCCAGCTGTACCTTACAAACAATATTTGAAGGTATCAGCTATTTTAAATCGCCTACCCGAAATGTATCAAGCACTGAAACAGTTGCAACGTAAGCTTAACAATGGTGATGGCTAATAGTTTAGTAGTTAGTAGGAAAACAACTATAGAGATCCTACCTCACTAAACTGTGAACATATCGTTGTGACCCTCATTTGTCATTTGTAGTCACACGCGTACAAATGACTGTTGATGTCCCAGATCAAAAAGCATAAAGTGGTTGAACCTGGTGAAAGTTCAAACTATTGCACATATTACACAAAGGAAAAATTCGGTACTTGCAAGCAGCTACCTACTAGCTGTTTGCACATTATGCGGGTTTCACAAGTATAAATACTCAAGTTTTCTCAATGCAAAAATGTATGTAAAATGCTTATGGTTAATGATAGCTATATTGCAGTTAGTAGGGAAAAAGTAACCTAAATCTAACTGAAGACAAATAGTATGACTAGAAATGATACCATAGTAAATGCCCAGGAGGAAATGATTGGTCAACTGGTAGTTGGTGATCGGATTATAAAGATTGGTTCTACTTACGGCGCCATAGCGAATATAGCAACCAATGAAGAAAAATCTAGTTTGCGATTGGCTGCGCCAGTGCCGCTTGGGCGATCGCGTTCCACCCCAGTTTTGATACTTCCGCAACCCTTCAATGCCCTACTAGATCGACAAGAATCAGTCAAAGAAGCTATTGCCGCTTTTGAAGCTGGAGAATCGATAGAATTTTACAGTCCAGTCGGTTTGGGAAAAACAGTTTTATTGCGTTACTTGGCGCACGACTATCAAGTAAAATCTCTTTTCCCTAGCGGCATCATTAGCCTATCTCCTCTCCATCCGAATGTAGACGATTTACTTCAGTCTATATGGGATGCCTTTTATGAAAGTGATATTTCCTATAAACCAACTCATAACCAAATCCGTCAACAAATTCAGGAAAAACAGGTGCTGATAGTGCTCGATGATGGTGGACTTATCCAAGATGAATTGGAAGATTTGATGAATGCAGCACTCAAATGTACCTTCCTCATAGCGTCGTTAACCAGTCGGAGCAAGAAAAAGGGGCGCTCACTACCACTTTCTGGACTCTCAATAGATGATGCTCTCGCTTTGGTAGAAAGGGAACTGCACCGTTCTCTAAAAACAGACGAACTGCCTGCGGCAAAATCATTATGTACTATCTTGAAAGGGCATCCGATGCACCTACAGATAGCAGCTGCAAGCATACTGCAAAAAGAGCAATGTCTGACGACAAGCCCTGACCCTTTGGGAAATCGCCGGGAGGGTGTTTACGAGTCTACACTTGCTGAAGTTATCAGTCAATTGCCAACCTCTGATCCTGCTCAGTATCTCATCCAACAAATAGTAACGTCGCTGTCAATATCAGAAAGAACTATTCTGGATCTATTAACTGTTATGGGAAGTGTCGGGCTTGAGAGTGAACAGGTCACGGATATCACACAAATTCCTGATGCTTTTAGTACACTTGAGACCTTACACAGGCGTCATCTTGTACAGCTTAATGGATCTCAATATAAAGTCAGTAAAACTATAGTAGAAGTTCTACCGCCAGAATGGAAGTTGACAGCACCTTTGGAAAAGGCAATTGCCTACTTTGTAGATTGGATTGAACGATATCAACAGCAACCCAATATTTTGTTATCAAAAATTGATGCGATCGTCCAAATTTTGGAAGTGGCAGTTAGAGCGAGCCGTTGGAAAGAAGTCCTGCGCTTGGTAAAAGCAGTGGAAAGCACAGTCGCTTTAAGTAAACAATGGGGTTTATGGGGGCAACTGCTGCAAAGGGGATTACAAGCGTCTCAAGCTCAAAGAGATAAAGCTGCCGAAGCTTGGGCATTACATCAATTAGGAACTCGTGCCCTTTGTTTAGAAGAAAACACTACAGCTAAAAATTACCTTACCAAAGCAATACAATTATGGCAATCACTTGGTGATGAGAGGGGAGTTGCTGTAACACGCCACAATTTTAATCTGTTAGACAATTCTCCATCTTTTTCACCTACTCAAACTAGTCAGCGAAAAAATTTGCAAGACTCAGAACAAGAGCATTTTAGCTCCGAGTCATCCTCATTCCAGCCTCTGGTAACTCGAATGAATATAGTCTCATCTGAGAATGCTTCCCCCTCCAGCAAACCTTTCTACACAAACATTTTGCTTTCGCCAACAGGGCTGCTTACCACTGGAATTTTAGCCTCAGGGGGATTACTAGCGTGGTTTAACTGGCATCGTTTCACACCTGCACCTTCAACAACATCCACTACTGCGCCGACAACCACTGCCAAACCGTCATCTATACCCAAACCGTCACCCAAAGCAATTGCCACACCCTTACCAATTATCGAACCTCCACCCTCACTAATTGAGAGGCTGTCACCTCTTCCTGCAGTTACACCTATAGTCAATCCGCCGATAACACCAAATATCGAATACCAACAACCAATAGTTCCTAAACAGAACAATTCAGAAACAAAACCTACACCAGCACCAGAGACAACAGCTACACCCCCACTTATACAACTCACTCCAGAGACAACTGTCATCCCAACACCAACATCAGAAACTGCACCGACTCCAGAAGTCACGCCGTCGGTGACACCCAATCTTGAACTCAATCAACCAACCGTAGAACCTGCACCAGATCCAACTTTTACACCAATTCCGACTCCAGAACCAACATCAACAGTCGAAACCATACCGACTCCTGCGGTCACAATAACACCGATCATGGAACCGACCAACTAAACAAGTCAAAATTAAGAAGAACTCAGTTGTTAGAACCCAGAACTCAGAATAGTGTTTGGTTGGTAAATATATCCTCGCTCTGTAAGGGTTTTCGCATAGGGACGTTGGCGAGGCGTTGCGTCATTTGAGTGAGATTGTGTGGCGGTTTATCAAATATCAGTGGATTGAGATAGATGCTTATTATAGCTGGCAAACTTTTGTTGCGTCTCTTGAAAAAATACTCAGAGAATTTGGACAAAGCTATGTAATTAATTTTGCTTAACTTCTTATTTTGGCGATGCTTGCCTGTAAATATCCCAGTAGGGCTGCAAATCCAAGTACTTCTATAACATTCGCTAATTTTTTCAGCAAAGCTTGGAAAATTTATCTTCCCCATAACTTGACCCCTACCGCTCAACCTCTTGTCAATTCTTAAATTTAGAATTGCTGTTATCGAGGCTTTGATAAAACTAGGCTACAACATATCATCACGGCTGCTGCCATGAATTAGATGCCGCAGGCGCACGACCCTTCGGGTTCGGCAGTTCGACGGGACGCAAACCGACACCGCCGACTGCACTCACCATCACCAGGGTTTGCAATCCTAGGCAGACCTGCGGTTGATAAAGCTGTAGTGTCATAGGAAGCAACCCTCAAAGGAGCAACACACACCCAAGCAAAAAACCATGAGCTATCATAGACACAGTGTTGCACAAAATTGCGAAAAGCAAAGCACTAGCCACAAACCAAGGGTGAGAAAAATATTTTCGTTCCAGCACTTGACAGAAAAAAAAGGTGAGGCTAGACTAGATAAAGTGTGAAGAGAAGAACACACGCCGAACCAAGACAAAACAATAGTTTGAAAGCCATAAGCAAGAAGTCCTCGTCAAGAAAATAAATTGGAGTCAAGGGGCGAAAGCCTCAAGACAAAAATAATTTCACAAAACTGATGATATAGGATTCCGGGAAGAAATTTTCGGGAGCCTAGGCAAACTCGTTCAAAACAAAACGGAGAGTTTGATCCTGGCTCAGGATGAACGCTGGCGGTATGCTTAACACATGCAAGTCGAACGGGGTGCTTAGGCACCTAGTGGCGGACGGGTGAGTAACGCGTGAGAATCTGGCTTCAGGTTCGGGACAACAGTTGGAAACGACTGCTAATACCGGATGTGCCGATGGGTAAAAGATTAATTGCCTGAAGATGAGCTCGCGTCTGATTAGCTAGTAGGTGTGGTAAGAGCGCACCTAGGCGACGATCAGTAGCTGGTCTGAGAGGATGATCAGCCACACTGGGACTGAGACACGGCCCAGACTCCTACGGGAGGCAGCAGTGGGGAATTTTCCGCAATGGGCGAAAGCCTGACGGAGCAATACCGCGTGAGGGAGGAAGGTTCTTGGATTGTAAACCTCTTTTCTCAGGGAAGAAATCTTGACGGTACCTGAGGAATAAGCATCGGCTAACTCCGTGCCAGCAGCCGCGGTAATACGGAGGATGCAAGCGTTATCCGGAATGATTGGGCGTAAAGCGTCCGCAGGTGGCAATGAAAGTCTGCTGTCAAAGAGTTTGGCTTAACCAAATAAAGGCAGTGGAAACTACATAGCTAGAGTGAGGTAGGGGCAGAGGGAATTCCTGGTGTAGCGGTGAAATGCGTAGAGATCAGGAAGAACACCGGTGGCGAAAGCGCTCTGCTGGACCACAACTGACACTGAGGGACGAAAGCTAGGGGAGCGAATGGGATTAGATACCCCAGTAGTCCTAGCCGTAAACGATGGGTACTAGGCGTTGCCCGTATCGACCCGGGCAGTGTCGTAGCTAACGCGTTAAGTACCCCGCCTGGGGAGTACGCAGGCAACTGTGAAACTCAAAGGAATTGACGGGGGCCCGCACAAGCGGTGGAGTATGTGGTTTAATTCGATGCAACGCGAAGAACCTTACCAGGGCTTGACATGTCCGGAATCCCCTTGAAAGGGGGGAGTGCCTTCGGGAGCCGGAACACAGGTGGTGCATGGCTGTCGTCAGCTCGTGTCGTGAGATGTTGGGTTAAGTCCCGCAACGAGCGCAACCCTCGTTTTTAGTTGCCAGCATTAAGTTGGGCACTCTAAAGAGACTGCCGGTGACAAACCGGAGGAAGGTGGGGATGACGTCAAGTCAGCATGCCCCTTACGTCCTGGGCTACACACGTACTACAATGCTGTGGACAAAGGGCAGCAAGCGGGCAACCGCAAGCAAATCCCAGAAACCACGGCTCAGTTCAGATCGCAGGCTGCAACTCGCCTGCGTGAAGGTGGAATCGCTAGTAATTGCAGGTCAGCATACTGCAGTGAATTCGTTCCCGGGCCTTGTACACACCGCCCGTCACACCATGGAAGCTGGTCACGCCCGAAGTCGTTACCCTAACTTTTCGGAGAGGGGGACGCCGAAGGTAGGACTGGTGACTGGGGTGAAGTCGTAACAAGGTAGCCGTACCGGAAGGTGTGGCTGGATCACCTCCTTTTTAGGGAGACCTACCCGCTCAAAGACCAAAAACTGAAAAGTAAAGAGGTTGAGAGTTGGTCATCCTAGGTCGGTCGAGGAAAGCAGATGGGCTTTCAAACTATGATTGGTTCGATGGACATCGAAGGCAGATCTCCTCACTCAAAAGTCTGGTGATTATCACTTCACAAGTGAACAGACTTGTTAAAGTAGGAAATGCAACGGGAATTCTGGGGAAAAAGCCAGAATGGAAGCGGATAAGTTATTCAGCAATCTTGTAGAGCAGAGCAAGACTGCTGGAAGAAGCTCCAGCGAAGAACCTTGAAAACTGCATAGAGAAGCGATAGAAGCAGGTAGTTAGAAGAAAATTCTCAGATGTGTACATCTGAGAAAAAACTAACAACTAAGCCGAAAAAAAAGGTCAAGCTAATAAGGGCTAATGGTGGATACCTAGGCACACAGAGGCGAAGAAGGACGTGGTGACCGACGAAAAGCTCCGGGGAGCTGGAAGCAAGCGTAAGATCCGGAGATGTCCGAATGGGGGAACCCCAAGTACAGCCTGTTGAATATATAGACAGGTATGAGCCAACCCAGCGAATTGAAACATCTTAGTAGCTGGAGGAAAAGAAATCAATAGAGATTCCCCAAGTAGTGGTGAGCGAAAGGGGAAGAGCCTAAACCAATGAGTAAACTTGTTGGGGTTGTGGGACAGCGATATCGAATCTAGCGGTTAGACGAAGCAGCGAAAAACTGCACCAAAGAAGGTGAGAGTCCTGTAGTCGAAAACTTAAGGATAGTAGCTGTATCCCGAGTAGCATGGGACACGGGAAATCCCATGTGAATCAGCGAGGACCACCTCGTAAGGCTAAATACTACTGTGTGACCGATAGTGAACCAGTACCGCGAGGGAAAGGTGAAAAGAACCCCAACGAGGGGAGTGAAATAGAACATGAAACCATTAGCCTACAAGCAGTGGGAGGACGATTAAACGTCTAACCGCGTGCCTGTTGAAGAATGAGCCGGCGAGTTATAAGCACTGGTAGGTTAAGGTGAATGCCGAAGCCAAAGCGAAAGCGAGTCTGAAGTGGGCGATGCATCAGTGATTATAGACCCGAACCCGGGTGATCTAACCATGTCCAGGATGAAGCTTGGGTAACACCAAGTGGAGGTCCGCACCGACCGATGTTGAAAAATCGGCGGATGAGGTGTGGTTAGGGGTGAAATGCCAATCGAACCCGGAGCTAGCTGGTTCTCCCCGAAATGTGTTGAGGCGCAGCGGTTGTGATTCCAGTCTGGGGGTAAAGCACTGTTGAGGTGCGGGCGGCGAGAGCTGTACCAAATCTCGACAAACTCTGAATACCAGATGAACACACAACCAGTGAGACGGTGGGGGATAAGCTTCATCGTCAAGAGGGAAACAGCCCAGACCACCAGCTAAGGTCCCAAAATCATCGCTAAGTGGCAAAGGAGGTGGGAGTGCATAGACAACCAGGAGGTTTGCCTAGAAGCAGCCACCCTTGAAAGAGTGCGTAATAGCTCACTGGTCAAGCGCTCCTGCGCCGAAAATGAACGGGACTAAGCGATGTACCGAAGCTGTGGGATTACATTGTAATCGGTAGGGGAGCGTTCCGTAGTAGAGAGAAGCACTAGCGGCAAGCAGGTGTGGACGAAACGGAAGTGAGAATGTCGGCTTGAGTAGCGCAAACATTGGTGAGAATCCAATGCCCCGAAACCCCAAGGGTTCCAGAGCCAGGTTCGTCCACTCTGGGTGAGTCGGGACCTAAGGCGAGGCCGAAAGGCGTAGTCGATGGACACAGGGTCAAAAATCCCTGACTATGAAGTGGGAGCATTCAGAGTGCGCATGAAGGTAGGCCACACCCTGACTGGATTGGGAGACCTCTACGGAGGTCGCGTGGAGAGAATAGTGCCAAGAAAAGCTGTGGATGTGATGAAAACTTCATACCCGTACCGCAAACCGACACAGGTGGGGGGGTAGAGAATACCAAGGGGCGCGAGATAACTCTCTCTAAGGAACTCGGCAAAATGGCCCCGTAACTTCGGAAGAAGGGGTACCCACGCAAGTGGGTCGCAGTGAAGAGGCCCAGGCGACTGTTTACCAAAAACACAGGTCTCCGCCAACTCGTAAGAGGAAGTATGGGGGCTGACGCCTGCCCAGTGCCGGAAGGTTAAGGAAGTTGGTCAGGGGGAAACCCTGAAGCTGACGACCGAAGCCCCGGTGAACGGCGGCCGTAACTATAACGGTCCTAAGGTAGCGAAATTCCTTGTCGGGTAAGTTCCGACCCGCACGAAAGGCGTAACGATCTGGGCACTGTCTCGGAGAGAGACTCGGCGAAATAGGAATGTCTGTGAAGATACGGACTACCTGCACCTGGACAGAAAGACCCTATGAAGCTTTACTGTAGCCTGGAATTGGGTCCGGGCTTGGCTTGCGCAGGATAGGTGGGAGGCATTGAAACACTCCTTGTGGGGAGTGTGGAGCCAACGGTGAGATACCACTCTGGCGAAGCTAGGATTCTAACCCACGACCGTCATCCGGTCGGGAGACAATTTCAGGTGGGCAGTTTGACTGGGGCGGTCGCCTCCTAAAAGGTAACGGAGGCGCACAAAGGTTCCCTCAGCACGCTTGGAAACCGTGCGTTGAGTGTAAAGGCAATAAGGGAGCTTGACTGCAAGACCAACAAGTCGAGCAGGGTGGAAACACGGTCTTAGTGATCCGACGGCACAGCGTGGAATGGCCGTCGCTCAACGGATAAAAGTTACTCTAGGGATAACAGGCTGATCTCCCCCAAGAGTCCACATCGACGGGGAGGTTTGGCACCTCGATGTCGGCTCATCGCAACCTGGGGCGGAAGTACGTCCCAAGGGTTGGGCTGTTCGCCCATTAAAGCGGTACGTGAGCTGGGTTCAGAACGTCGTGAGACAGTTCGGTCCATATCCGGTGCAGGCGCAAGAGCATTGAGAGGAGTCCTCCTTAGTACGAGAGGACCGGGAGGAACGCACCGCTGGTGTACCAGTTATCGTGCCAACGGTAAACGCTGGGTAGCCAAGTGCGGAGTGGATAACCGCTGAAAGCATCTAAGTGGGAAGCCCACCTCAAGATGAGTGCTCTGATGGCATAAGCCAGTAAGGTCACAGGTAGAACACCTGTTGATAGGCGGTAGGTGTACGTGCAGTGATGTATGCAGCCGAGCCGTCCTAATAGACCGAGGGCTTGACCTCATTTCTATCGCTTCAGTTCTATGCAGTCTTCAGGGTTTTCAATCAGTTAACACTTATCACTGAATCACTGAAGATGATGCCCGATCACTGTTAACTGATCACTGACCACTGTCTTTCCTGGTGCCTATGGCGCAGTGGAACCACTCTGACCCCATCCCGAACTCAGTTGTGAAACGCTGCTGTGGCGACGATAGTTGGCGGGTTGCTGCCTGCTACAATAGCTCGGTGCCAGGTTTATAGTTAAAATAAAGCATCTTTCTCTAGTAGAGAAAGATGCTTTATTTTTGTGATTTTCTATGACTTTCAAAGTGTGCGAGGCTGTACATACCCCATGCCCTAGACCTTGTGGCTAAAGCAGACTTTTGTGAAATTTGGCATCTTCATATTTTTACTCATAAAATTTAAAACAAGGCAAAATCTAAATTTTCTAAATAAATTTGCCTATTAATAATTCAGGGTTAAACTGCTATCGCTAATTCACAAATGGTAGAGCGGATAAACGATATCTCTTGGCAAGCTCATCAAGGTAGTGTTGCGGCCATTATTCAGGTGTTAAATGAAAAACTAGGCTCTTCTGGAATTAGAACCAGAGCTATTTTTGACAATGGTGTTTTACAACTTCTTTGTGAGGCTCGTACGGGGGATAAACTTGAACAGTCTACTTTAGTTAAGCAAATCCAGCAGATTCTCGAGTCAATTGCACCACGCAACATTCATCGAGTTAATATCAACAGTCGTATTGTTCGGGAACAGCAGTTGCTGTGGTTGGAGGAAATTAATCGCAACCCAGAAAATCAATTGCTTTGGTCACAGGAAATTATCTTAGAACAACCTAACATTTTTCAGCAAATCACTATATATTTTCAACGCAGAAAGACTGAATTAGGAAAGCCAAATTTTCCTAAATCCCTATCTTCTCATCCTATAGGAATTATTAACAATAAACAAAATAATTCTTTCCGGGGACAGATGTTAATTTCTCTCAGTATATGTTTATTTTTGCTGATACTCACCTGGGCTATTTATGCGTTCTTAAACACTAAACTGAAAAATTCAGTTATATCAGAAACGCCACGGTCAGCAAATACTAAGCAGGAAAAACCTCAAGACCAGACTTTTACTCCTACCCAAAGTGCTTCCATCCCAGAGGAAGATCCCTTTGCAGCAGCGGTGAGAATTGCTAACCAAGCTACCACAACTGGTAAAATAGCTAAAACTTCAACTCAATGGTTAGAAATAGCTGCAAACTGGCAAAGGGCTTCAGATTTAATGAATAAAGTGCCACTTAGCCACGGTCGTTATAAAGAAGCGCAGCTCAGGGCTAAGTTGTATCAGCAGTACAGCAAGGTGGCGCAGAAAGAGGCACAGAAGAGTAAATCTTAGTTTTTTGTCAAATGATACTTACGATAAGGAAGGTAATCGATTATTTTATTACTTTTCTCTTCCTCCAACCTAACCCAACAAAATGCTGTAGAGACGCGATCGCCCGCATCTCTACAACTTATAAAAACCTAACTAAACACTCATCTCCAACATCCGTTGCATTGGACGCAAAGCTGCCAACCGTATCTCCTCAGACATAGTAATTTCCGGTGTGCGATTTTTCATTGCCAAATACAGTTTTTCTACTGTATTTAACCGCATAAAAGGACACTCGTTGCAAGCGCAGTTATTCAGCGGCGGTGCAGGTATAAAGCGTTTGTGCGGCGCTAGTTTTTGCATTTGGTGAATAATTCCTGGTTCCGTAGCTACGATAAATTCTTGAGCCGGACTTTCTTGGCAATATTTGAGTAGAGCCGCTGTAGAGCCGATAAAACTCGCGTGGCGCAATACACTAGTTTCACATTCTGGGTGGGCGATCGCCTCTGCTTCTGGGTGTGCAATTTTTAACTGTACAATTTTCTTTTCTGAAAAGGTTTCATGGACAACACAGCTACCTTGCCACAATACCAAATCTCGCCCAGTTTTTTCCATGACATACTGCCCCAAATTTCGGTCTGGGGCAAAAATAATCGACTGTTCCTTTGGTATCTGCTGCACAATTTTGACAGCGTTGGAACTAGTGCAAATAATATCGCTCATTGCCTTAATGTCAGCAGAGCAGTTGATGTAAGAAACCACCAAATGGTCTGGGTGTGACGCTTTAAAAGCTGCAAACGCCTCTGGAGGACAACTATCGGCTAAAGAACAACCAGCATTTAAATCTGGTAAAAGAACCAATTTGTCAGGATTGAGAATCTTTGCTGTTTCTGCCATGAAGTGGACACCAGCAAAGACAATCACATCTGCATTTGTATGAGCTGCTGTTTTTGCCAGTTGTAGCGAATCTCCAATAAAGTCTGCGATATCTTGAATATCCGGTTCTTGATAGTAATGTGCCAGGATAACCGCATTGAGTTCTTTTTTAAGAGTCTCAATGGCTGCAAATAAATCCAGTGGTAGATCACCCTGTTCGGTTTTTTCTCGTTGAGCAAGTGCAGTCGTAAACACAGTTAGACGTTGCTTAATGTTGCAAGTTATTGTTGTGTGGATTCAATTATAGTAGTTTTTACCAAAAATGTTTGGCAGGTAATGCTCTCCCCCCGGAGTTGTGTCAAAATCCCGTAATTTTCATATGCTAAAAACAGATGGCAAGGAAAGTGGCATGACCAGTCAGAAAACAAACTCAAAACATTTGAAAATTGCTGTAGTCGGAGATGTTCACGACCAATGGGAAGAAGAAGATGGCATTGCACTTAAGCATCTGGGTGTTGACTTAGTTTTGTTTGTCGGGGATTTTGGCAATGAGTCGGTGGAGGTGGTAAGAGCGATCGCATCCCTCGACATTCCCAAAGCAGCAGTGATGGGAAACCACGATGCCTGGTACACTGCCACAGACTGGGGACGTAAGAAATGCCCCTACGACCGCACCAAGGAAGACTGGGTACAGCAGCAGCTGGATTTACTGGGCGAAGCCCATGTCGGTTACGGTAAGCTAGATTTTCCGGATCTGAATTTAACGGTTGTTGGAGGTCGTCCCTTTAGCTGGGGTGGACCAGAGTGGAAATATACTGATTTCTACCAAAAATGGTATGGAGTGACCAGTTTTGAAGAGTCCACAGCTCGCATTGTGTCAGCAGCTAAGAGTGCGGCTTACCAGACGATAATTTTTCTAGGTCACAACGGTCCCACTGGGTTGGGCGATCGCCCAGAAGACCCCTGCGGTAAAGATTGGCATCCCATAGGCGGCGACTTTGGCGACGCGGATTTAGGAGAGGCGATATCTCAGACCATCACGGCTGGTAAAACTATTCCCCTCGTCACATTTGGTCATATGCACCACAGTCTGCGACACACAAAGAAAGAACCGCGAAAGCGCATCTTTAGAAGTCCTGAGGGGATAATTTACTTGAACGCCGCAAGTGTACCCAGGATTGTGGAACATGGCAACCATAAGCAGCGTAACTTCTCGATTGTCCTGCTAGAAGGTGGTGTCGTTTCCCAAGTGTCTCTCGTCTGGGTTAGAAAGGATTTCACTGTCACTTCTGAGGAAATTTTTTATCAACAACCCAGTCCAGTAGTGCAACCTGCGTAGAGGATGATATATACTATGTATTTGGTCGGCTTTATAAGCTGACTGCTGACAGCCAAGGGCTGACAGCTTTACTGGAGAGGTGGCAGAGTGGTCGATTGCGTCCGACTTGAAATCGGATGAACCGAAAGGTTCCGGGAGTTCGAATCTCCCCCTCTCCGTTGAATGATTTGTGATGGTTGCTTGGGCGTAACAGCAGAACTTGGGCATTTGGCTAGCGTAAGAGTTATTGAGCGGGGCTTAAGTTGTCTCCCGTGAAACTTTATAGCTTCCTCCCCGCTCCTTAGCTCTCTCCACAGGCTTGTTACTTGCCTCCTGAGCAATTTTTTCCCAATCTGCCTGCTCTAATACCGCATCCAGCACATCCGAGATGTTACAACGTTGCTCATATGCAATTCGTCTTAGAATATTGTGGTGTTCGGGCTGGATATATACAGGCTTTCTTTGTGTCTGTGCCATTTGCCCTTTTAAGATAAATAGTTTTTCTCAGTATACCTTAGCTAGATAGCTGTATTGACAATTGGCTAATTAGCTAATTTAATAATGAATAGACGGCTAACCTCTGCCTGAGTATGTATAAACAGCTAGATTTGTTTGAACTACCCTACCTGGAACCAAAGGTTCAAGAACCTATCACAACTACAAAAACCGTTATTGAGTTATTTGCTGGGGCTGGTGGTTTGGCACTTGGTTTAGAAAAAGCTGGACTGGCAGCCAAAGCACTAATTGAAATTGACAAAGATGCAGTAGCAACACTTCAGCATAACCGTCCAGAATGGAATGTAATTCATGCTGATGTGTCTAAAGTCTCCTATGCAGGCATGAGTGCAGAGGTTGTAACTGGAGGTTTTCCTTGCCAAGCTTTCAGCTATGCAGGTAAAGGTTTAGGGTTTGAAGATACTCGTGGAACCTTATTTTATGAATTTGCCCGTTGTCTTAAAGAGGTACAACCTAAACTATTTCTGGCTGAAAATGTCAGAGGTTTAATAAGTCATCAGAAAGGAAAAACACTGAAAACAGTTCTATCTGTTCTGGAATCTCTTGGTTATAACGTCCAGTATCGTTTACTAAATGCAGTTAACTATGACGTTCCTCAAAAGCGAGAAAGAGTCATCATTGTTGGAACTCGTCCAGATATTCGCTTTCACTACCCTGCTCCTTCTTCTAAAATTCTGACTTTGAGAGATGCCTTGAAAGATGTTCCACCTTCTGAAGGTATGAAATATAGTCCAAAGAGATCTCAAGTTTTAGAATTAGTCCCACCAGGCGGCTGCTGGCGAGATTTACCTGAAGATATTCAAAAAAGCTACATGATGAAAAGCTACTATCTTACAGGTGGACGTACTGGCATGGCACGTAGAATTTCTTGGGATGAGCCAAGTCTAACTCTGACTACTTCTCCCTCACAAAAACAAACGGAACGCTGTCATCCAGAAGAAACTAGACCTTTTACAGTAAGGGAGTATGCCCGAATTCAAACTTTTCCCGATGATTGGCAATTTATGGGTGGTGTAGGCTCCAAATATAAACAAATTGGTAATGCAGTTCCTGTAAATTTTGCTTATCACCTAGGAAGAGCTATAGTTAACATGCTAGCAAGTGCATCCCATTGATTTATTACCTCAGTAAGCTCTATCAAATATGGTTCTATAGCTTGCTTGCTGTTGTTCACTGAGTCTATCAAGTCCGGAAACTTCACCGATCACGTCTGGTAATACATTAAAAAGCATACTTAATGCTCCTGGCACACCAGTTGCCAGGTTGTAAAATGCTTGACCGCTGATCTGTCTGATTTTTTCATTTAAAGGTCTTTTTGTAGCAGTAGTCCTATCTGAAGGAGTAAAAGCTCTATCGTAAGGTTGTCTCCTACTAGGAATAATTTCTACATAGTATGCTGTAAAACCTTGATAATCTGGTTCGTTTAAGCGGCTTGATAAATAATCGTATATTCCAAATTTATCGCTTCCTTTAACCGTGTTATATTTATTTTTAATTTCGGCAAAAATTTGCCTTGTATCGTTACAGATATCGAATCCTTGAGGAAGTACTCTCCAGCCAGGAATACTACCTAAAATATTCTGGTGAAAATAACCTATTTGATTTTGTACAGTTTTTTGACTTTGTCTAGCTCTTTCCTTTTTGAGCCAATCATCTAAGTCAAAACCTTGCACAGCACCATCAAAAATAGCTGAAAACGGATCTATAACATTTTTATGCATTGCTTCTTCAGCTTTTTGTTGAGTTTCAAGAATACAGTCAACAACTATTTTGACGGCAGATTTAAGGTCATCATCGGCTATATAGGAAAGATAACTCATGCTCAATAATTAAGTAATCCTAACAATTCTATATACTAACCAATCCTTAGTTATATCTAACCCCCAAGGTTAATACACTGTTTGAGCATCTTGACAATCTACAGACTGAAATATTTGTACCAGACCTGTTGTACATTGAGTGTGCTAACCTTTCTGGAAATATGTCCGTGCAAGGATGTACGCTGCTGCTGAAGTTCAGGCAGATTTAGCTAGTCTTAAAGTTTTCCTGTTGCATGTTGTCTCAATGGCTGACTTGATGGCAGATGCTGTTGCGATCGCCTTGGTTTATATTTGCGCCTATGATGCTTCTTATGTTCCCCTTTCACAGCAGGTTGGTGCTACCCTTACTGACTCTAGACCAGCATCTGGCTAGGGCTTTAGGGGCTACGTCTTAGGATGTTTGCTTGTTCAATGATTTCGAGGTTCCACCTTTGCCAAGTATTTAGAGGTGGAACAGCGCTAACTTACCCTCATTATCTAAAACTTAATCAGCAAAATTATCACAACTTTTGTTTAACTAACACCGCATATCTGCTGAACTCACCCAACTAAGTAGTTCCGTGTATCTGCACTGGTAACTATCACATGGGCAATGCTAGCTTGGCAGTATTACTCAAAATGCCTTTGTGTCATAAATTTAACTAGTACAGGCAGGTACTGAATGGATCGTGGTAACGAAGAACAAAGTAGCAAATTTATCACTACTGAACCGTTAAAAGTTAGCAGCGAAGCGGGTGAGCAAAAAGTTTGGGATGCTGTTAAGAGTGCTTTTTCTGATAGAAATTGTATCGGATACTGGCGCTATCCGATTTTCTCGAAAGTGGGAGAGATTCGTAAGGAACCTGATATCCTCATCACTGATAGAGAATTTGGTTTAGTGGTTATTGAAGTACTGCCAGTCACGATTGACCAAATCGTGACTATTAATGATGGTATTTGGCAGTTGCAAAACTATCACACCGCAGAAGCTAACCCTGACGGGCGAGCCGAACACCAACTACGAGCATTGATTGCATATAGCGATCGCGAAAGAGCTATCTGGCGCAGAGTTACCGGACGAGCTATGGTTGCATTACCTCTCATTACTCAAGAACAATGGCAACAAAAAGGCTTTGACCAATTACCCAACTCTCCTCCTTTGATTTTCCAAGAGCAGTTGGGCAAGATGGGTTGCACGGAACGTATTCAACAAATCCCTCCTGCAATTTCAGGAGAAAGCCTGGAAGATAAAGATTGGGAATTGTTATTGTCAGTGATTGGCGGGACACCTGTACTTCGCAAAGCTCCTCGCGCTACAATCTCCACCACAGGCAAAACCCGCGCCAGTATCATGGACAGTTTGCGGCAAAGGCTATATGAAATAGATTTACAGCAAGAACACATAGGAAAAGAAATTCCCCCAGGACCTCAGCGAATTCGCGGTATCGCAGGTTCAGGTAAGACAGTACTGCTGTGTCAAAAAGCTGCTCATATGCACCTCAAGCATCCAGACTGGGATATTGCCTTGGTGTTTTTCACGCGATCGCTCTACGATTTGATGATTGGGTTGCTGGATCAATGGATACGCCGCTTCAGTGGTGGTGAGTTGCTGTATGACCCAAGGACAAATCTCAAACTGCGAGTGCTTCATGCGTGGGGAGCAAAAGACAATCCAGGTTTGTACAGCACGATCTGCGACAACCACGGTAAAAGACGCGGGACGGTTGGAGATACAAAAGAAAGACAACCTAACCGAGGTTTGGCAGACTTATGTAAACGGCTACAGGAAGAGATAAAGATTGAACCTATGTTCGACGCCATCTTGATTGATGAAGGTCAAGATTTAGTCACTGAAGATAATTTGAAATATGAGGATAAGCAGGCAATCTACTGGTTAGCTTATCAAGCGTTGCGACCTGTGAATGAGGAAAAACCAGAGGAACGGCGCTTAATTTGGGCATACGATGAAGCACAAAGTCTTGATAGTATAGCAGTGCCAAAAGCGAAAGAGGTATTTGGCGAGAATTTGAGCAATCTTTTGAGCAAGCAACCACAATATCCAGGCGGTATCAAACGTTCTGAGGTGATGCGCCGTTGTTACCGCACACCTGGACCAATTCTCACAGCGGCTCACGCCATTGGTATGGGTTTACTACGCACTGAGGGAATGCTTGCAGGTATCACAAACAAAGATGATTGGAACAGAATTGGTTACGAAGTCAAGGGAGACTTTCGGCGTCTCGGTAAACCAATAACTGTCCATCGACCACCGCTATATTCACCCAATCCGATTCCAGAAATTTGGGGGACACCTGTATTAGAATTTCAAACTTATGGTTCTCGCCAGGAAGAATTGACAGCTTTGGCTGAGAATATTATGCATAACATTGTCCATGATGGTCTCAATCCCAGCCGCGATATTTTAGTGGTAGTTTTAGGCTCTACTTCCGAGGCGATAGAGTTGGAAACTGAAGTCGCTGGTTTCTTGATGGATCAGGATATTGATGTTTATGTTCCCACTGCTTTGAAGTTAAATGATTTAGTTCCCCAATGGCCCAACCATGACCCAGACAAATTCTGGCACGATGGGGGAGTCACGGTTTCTCGTATCAATCGTGCCAAGGGACATGAAGCCGATATGGTCTATGTGGTTGGCTTTGATAATGTCGCTCGCAATGAAAGTGATGTGAATTGTCGCAACCAATTGTTTGTCGCTTTAACCCGGGCGCGGGGTTGGGCAAGTCTGAGTGGTGTCGGCAATTATCCAATGTATGATGAGATGCGGCAAGTCATTACGAGTGGTGACTCTTTCACGTTTACCTACAAGCGCCCACCAAAACGCGATATTGGTGATGGGGAAGCAGTTTAACTGTTTGATTAATCTCACACAAAGATGCAAAGGCGTAGAGAATATTTTTGCGTCTTTGCGTGAGACTTACACAAAAGTTTTTAGGATAAAGCATTGTTATGTAGTTACTGGTTAGTAGAACTAGAACAACCAACAACTAACAACCAACTTATTCCGACTTCTTCCTTGCTCGTTCTGCACGCGCCTCGGCTGATGCCATGACTTCGTCCATATTTTCTAGCATCTCGCCTGGGAAATTTTCCAGAACTCTGGTGGAAAGAGCGACCCGACCTTTGCCTTCATCCAAGTCTATAATTAAAGCTTTAATCACCTGACCGACTTGAAACACTTTTTCTAGATTTTCAATAAATTTCTGGCTCACCTGCTTAATATGGAGTAAAGCGCTTGTACCATCTAAATCTACAAATACGCCAAAGGGTTTGAAACCAGTCACTTTCCCGAACACCAGCTGACCAACTTCCAACTTACTAAAGCTAGCAGAACGAGTTGCTATGCGCTGCGAAAGAATAAGTTTATTGTTGCTGCGGTTAACTTCCAGAAAGCCAGCAGCCAGAGATTGACCCTTGAGTGCTTCTAAATTATCTCGTTCAACCAAGTGCGATCGCGGAATAAATCCTCGCAAACCCAGAACATTGACAGTTACACCACCTTTATTGACATTTAAGACCCGCACTTGCGTTGTTTGAGAATTCTCCTGCATTTGCGCTAGGCGCTCCCAAACGTGATTAATTTCTAGTTGCCGTCGCGAAAGGGTGACTTGACCTTCTGCATCCTGATCTCTGATGATTACGAACTCTAATTCCTCATTTAATGGCAGCACCTCCGACAAATCGGTTACTGCTCTCAAAGAAGCCTCATCGCGAGGGACAAACGCCGACGACTTGCCAGCAATATCGACATAAGCCCCATCCGGGTCAAGTTGGAATACCCTGCCGTGTACCACCTGTCCCTTTTGAAACTGGTAATCGTGTTTTTCCAGTGCTTTGGCAAAGTCGTCCATTGTAAAAGACGAATCGGCTTTTTGAGAAAATTTCGCTTCGGAATCCATGACTCTTAAAGATAAATTGCTATTCTAGCTGATGCCACTGGAGTTTTACTTAACGCCAAACAACACTATTCGAGTGACGATGATTGCTCTTTAAGACTGTCATGAGTCATTAGTTGTTTGTAATGACTCATGACTCATGACTAAGGACTAGGGAAGACCTTAATGCAACCAGAACGCAAATCAATCGGATAGTTATAGTTGTCCAAACAGTTGTTTTACCTGCTCCCAAGCATCATCTGCGGCTATAGAATTATAGCTGGCGCGTTGGTCGCAGAAAAATCCGTGGTCAGCTCCATCGTAGCGAAACACACGATGAGGAATGTTGTATTTTTCTAACTCTCGCTCAATCTGGTCTATATGTTCCACTGGAATGCTCGCGTCTTCCATACCAAAAAAGGCATAGAGAGTGCCTTGAATGTCGGGGGTGCGAATAATGGTGGGATGACCACCTCCTGGCGTACCGGTAGGAATCGCCGCGCCGTAGAAGGAAGCAGTGGCTTTGATATCTGCCAGGGTGGCAGCAAGATAGGCGACATGACCACCAAAACAAAAGCCGATGCAACCGCAGCCATCTTGCTTCACATTTGGTAAAGTTTTTAGATAGTTAATCGATTGTTGAATGTCGCTCAATAATTCTGAAGCCTTTGTTTGCTCCCATGCGTATTTTTTACCCACTTCTATATCTTCCGGGGTGTAGCCGGTTTCAAATCCAGGGGCAACTCTTTGGAAGAGTGCAGGCGCAATTGCTAAATAACCTTCGCGGGCAATACGTTCTGTCACATCCCGGATATGGAAGTTGACTCCAAAAATCTCTTGCAGTACCACAATTCCTGGGTAAGAACCTTCTTCAGACGGCTGCGCTAGGTATGCACCAATTTGCACATCATCTTGCGAAAGTTTAACTGTTGTGGTATGTATTGCTCGCTCTGCCATAATAGTTTTTACCAGTACTGTGTGACTATATGGATATAGCTATGCCAATAGCTCTAGACTATCTTCAATCAAATTATCAACTACAAGTAACAACCACACCAGAATTTTTCAAAAGAGAAATTCAATATATAAGTAAAATATTTGACAGTTAGCATTCGCAGCTGGTCATATGCAGCAACTATCAGGCAGGAGGTTTGGTAATGATTCAGTTCCGTATTCAGCCAGACAGTGAAATTCCCGCATCAACCCAGCTGTTAAATCAAATCCGATATGCGATCGCCTCTCGACAATATCCGCCGGGTTACAAATTGCCTTCTACACGAGCGCTGGCAATGCAGACAGGGTTGCATCGCAATACCATTAGCAAAGTTTACCGTCAGTTGGAAGACGACGGACTGGTAGAAAGCCTTGCTGGGTCAGGGATTTATGTTCGCGCCCAAGGTCATGAGGGTGGGAGTAGGCTGCAATCACCAATTCTCAAACAATATCCTCAAGCATACAAAGTGGTTCAGCAGGCACTTGACGAACTACTTTCTCAAGGTTGCTCCCTTAATCAAGCTCGTGAGCTATTTTTAGCGGAAATTGATTGGCGCTTACGTTGTAGTGCGCGAGTGCTAGTGGCGGCTCCGGCTCAAGACATCGGTGTAGGAGAATTGATGTTGTATGAATTGGAAGAAGCCCTCAAAATACCAGTACAGTTGGTAGCGATGGAACAATTAGCTGCTGTGCTAGATCAAACTTCCTCAGCTACAGTCGTCACAAATAGGTATTTTATTGGGGTCGTGGAAGCGATCGCAGCACCCAAAGCCGTGCGCGTCATTCCCCTCGACATACAAGACTACGCCAAAGAGTTAAACCAGTTTAAAAACCTACCAAAGGACAGCTGTCTTGGCGTAGTTAGCCTCAGCTCTGGCTTTGCCCGAGCAGCAGAAGTTATCCTCCATGGTCAACGGGGGGATGAAATACTCGTGATGACCTCACAACCAAAAGATACGTACAAACTTCAGGCGATCGCCAAGCGAGCTCAGGTGATTTTTAGCACCGACCAAGTGAGTTTTTCTGCGGTACAAGCTGCGGTGCAACTGACTATGGATGACATTATTCGTCCACCTAAGCTAATGTGTGGCGAAAAATATATTGATGCCAACTCGATTAACTTGCTCAAACGAGAGTTGGGTTTGGGGTAATGTCGCCCAGAGGAAATGGAGAGTACTACTTGTTTAGACTAGACCTGTCTTGAAAGTTTACTTTCATCGTGCGTTGTGTTCGCGTAGCGTCTTTGTCCCTTCTACGGAGGAGCTGCACTAACGGCGTAGACGTGCTAGAGCTACTCGAGATAGCTGAAAGCCTTCCTGGAGGCTAAATAGATAAACACTGAATATTTATCTGTGTTTATCTGTGTAGCTTACGGCACGGCTTACGCCTACATCTGTGGTTTAATCTCAAAAAGATGAACTGCATGCAAGAGTTCTAATGACTAATGTAGAGACGCGCCATGGCCTATCTCTACAATTAACAACGAAAACTATTGCAAAAATTGCCGCACCCGTATGAGGTAAGTAGCTGCATCTTCCAACATTGGAAAATGAGCCGTGTCGGGAATCAAGCAAAACTCAACTTTATCGTTCAATGCAGCTGCCTGACGACCCATCTGGGCTGGAATAATTTTGTCATACTCACCCGCCACTAGCAGCGTAGGCACAGTCAGTTTAGCAAATTCCTGCGGCATCAACTCGGATGCGGCTTTACTAACAGATGTAAAAATTGTACCCAAAGCTGCGTCATAGTCTGCTATGAGAAAATCCTGCAAGAAAGCCTGACGTTCTGCGCGGGCTATGGAGCGATAGAGAAATCGCGCCATAAACATCCGGTCAATAAAGGGTATTTTCTCCAGCCACTTGGGACGAAATTTGACAACGTACCCACCGAATTTATGAAAAGCTGTGAATGCTTTTTCGTCATACTCAAAAATACCGCTACAAGTCAAAACCGCTCTTTCCACTCGTTGGGGGTAGCGGTTGAGAAACAAAGTAGCAATGGACGCGCCCATAGAATGAGCATTGATGTACACGCGTTGAATATCTAACTCATCTAAGAGAGTTACCAAGTCGTCGGCGTATTCCTCTAGCTCATAGGTTAACTCTCGGATTGCTTCTAATTCTGCCTGCGGGGAGTGGGACTCAACAGACTCAACGACAGATTCACTCGCTTTGGCTACGGTTGGTCGCCCACGGGAACGCCCAAATCCCCGCAAATCATAGATTAAGCAATCAAATTGTTCTGATAAAGCATGAGCAGTACGTTGCCAGTAACGACCAGAACCAGCCCAACCGTGGATAAAAACCATCACAGGCTTTTCCTCAGTATCTGATGGCTTTTTTATCCACTCGTAGTAATGTTCAACACCACGAACCTTTATGTAGGGCATTTGTCCTTTGTCCTTTGTCCCTGATCCTTTGTCGTTTGTCCTTTGTCCTTTTGTCTCGACAAATGACAAAGGATGAATGACGTAGACGCCCAAAGGGCGGCGTGCCGTAGCTTATGACAATTACGCTGATTCTGGTTTAGGTAGTGTGGATGGATGCATCAGGAGTTCGGCGGTAGAACGCTTCTCTACCATTTCCCTGGTGACTGTGCAACGAGTCACATCTTTACGCGAAGGCAACTCGTACATCACATCCAGCATCAGTTCTTCCACAATTCCTCGTAGCGCTCTCGCCCCGGTTTTGCGGCGGTAGGCTTCTTGTGCAATAGCTCGCAGAGCCTCTGGTTTAAAGTCTATCTGGACGTTATCCATCTTCAGCAGCTTTTGGTACTGCTTGACCAAGGCACTGCGCGGTTGAGTCAAAATCGCCATCAGCGCTTCTTCATCCAGCGGATCTACCACTGCTACCATTGGCACACGCCCAATAAATTCTGGAATCATGCCAAATTTCACTAGGTCATCCGGTTCTAGATAGCGCAGAGTATCTGCTGTGCGCTTATCCTTTGATTGCCCCTCTCCTGGTTGGACAAACCCTATTGACTTTTTGCCAGTTCTGTGCTCTACTACTTTCTCTAAACCGACAAAGGCACCGCCGCAGATGAACAGGATATTGCTCGTATCAATCTGGATGCAGTCTTGATATGGGTGCTTGCGTCCTCCTTGAGGAGGCACGTTGGCGACTGTCCCCTCTAACATTTTCAGCAAAGCTTGCTGTACGCCTTCGCCAGACACATCTCGGGTAATTGAGGGGTTCTCGCTTTTGCGAGCAATCTTATCGATTTCATCGATGTAGATGATTCCCCGCTGCGCTTCTTCTACATCCAACTCTGCAACTTGTAACAGTCGCAGCAAGATATTTTCCACATCTTCTCCCACGTACCCTGCTTCTGTGAGCGTGGTGGCATCAGCCACGGCAAAAGGGACATCGAGAATTTTTGCCAAAGTCTGTGCTAGTAGAGTCTTACCGCAGCCTGTGGGACCAATGAGCAGAATATTAGACTTTTGCAGTTCTACTGCATCATCCAAACCTTTGCCACTCCCTTTAGACTGAACCAGTGATAGCCGTTTGTAGTGGTTGTAAACTGCAACTGACAGCACTTTTTTGGCTTCGTCTTGACCGATGACGTGTTCATCTAGGTACTTTTTAATCTCTCGTGGCTTTGGTATTTGATTCAACGAGAGATTAGAGGAGCGACGACGTTTCTGGGGTGGTTCTGACCTGGGTGCTGGTTGCGACGATGCTGTCCCGTTTGTGTCGAGTAACTCCTCATCCAGAATTTCATTACACAAATCAACGCATTCATCGCAGATGTAGACTCCCGGTCCGGCGATTAGTTTACGCACCTGCTCCTGAGACTTTCCACAAAACGAACATTTTAAATGGGAGTCGTACTTAGACATACCAGCCTCTTATTTCAGAATGGTGACGTTTTCCCCTGGAGAGGGAAGATTTTGCCTGGAGATGACCTGATCAATCAACCCATAATTTTTCGCCTCTTGGGCCGACATAAAGAAATCACGCTCAGTATCGGCTTCGACTCTTTCTAATGGTTGACCAGTATGAGTCGCCAGTAACTGATTCAACTTAGATTTATGATAAAGAATTTCTCTGGCTTGGATCTCAATGTCAACGGCTTGCCCTTGTGCACCACCCAGTGGCTGGTGAATCATGATCCGGGAATCAAGAAGAGACATTCGTTTACCAGCCGTTCCTGCTGCTAACAAGAACGCCCCCATGCTTGCGGCTAATCCAAAACATATCGTTACCACATCAGGACGAATCTGCTGAATGGTATCATAAATCGCCATGCCTGCTGTCACGGAGCCACCGGGAGAATTAACATACAGTTGAATGTCCTTTTCTGAATCTTCAGCGTCTAGAAACAACAACTGGGCAACAATTGAGTTGGCAACGGCATCGTCTATTGGCGTTCCTAAAAAAATAATCCGCTCCCGTAGCAAGCGGGAATAGATGTCGAAAGCCCGTTCTCCCACACCGGATTGTTCTACCACCATCGGGACGATGTTGCTAGGACTGTTGAGGGAGTAAAGTTTAAAGTCACTCAAGCTGTTAACTTGGTAGTTTCCCGACTGCGATACAACCATAAAAGAACGTTTGACACTAAGTGTAACAATGATCGAGACAGCAACTGCTGCCTTGTTCAGGAACCTGATTTTTGATATAGCTATGTGTTAACCATTATGCCTTATATAAATTCCTATCGTGTAAAACAGTATCAAACCAAGGCAGTGACGTGGGCAGCTACTTATTTAAATTTTTTTAAACTTCTACCTGAGGGACTGTTGTAAGAGCAATAGGGGGAGGAAAATTCTCTTTGTTCCCCTTATCCCCCTCATGATCTATTCTCCCTCTGTTGGTGTGTCTTGTGGCAAGCTTTCCGCAATAGTTTGGGGTGTTTGTTCTGCTGTTTCAGTTATTGCAACTGGCTCGGCTACTGTATCTTCTTCAGTCTCAGTTTCTGCTGGACTCAAAGAACCTTCAGCTACCAATTCAACTGTTGAGCGTTCCAAAAGCCAGTCGATGATTTTTTCGGTCAACATTTCGTTTTCTACGACTTCACGCAGTCTTTCCTCATCAACATCTTTTTCCGAGTACTGCTCCATTAATTCTTGGACTCTAGCGGCGATTTCTGCTTCTGACACTTGGATGGACTCGCGTTTGCCGATTTCCCGGAGCGACAGAGAACGCTTTATGCGCTCAATTGCTTCACCGCGAGAACGCTCTCGCAACTGGGGAATCACATCTTGGGTAAACAATTTCTTAATATCAAGACCCTGTTGAGAAAGCCTCATGGCTGTTTGCGTCAGCATTGCATCGACTTCCTGCTGAATCATCGTTTCTGGCAAGTCAATTTCTACTTGCTTAAGTAGTTCAGCCAACAGAGCCTCTTGCTTGTTCGTTTTTGTTTTTTGTTCAGCCTCTTTTTGAAAGCGCTCTTCCAAAGAAGCTCGTAATTCGTCCAGAGTTTGGTACTCGCTGACTTCTTGGGCAAAGTCATCATTAAATTCCGGCAGTTCTTTTTCCTTCACCTCTTTGAGGGTTACTGTAAAAACAGCAGGTTTTCCCGCTAACTCTTCGTTTACGTAAGGGTCTGGAAACGTCGCTGAGATTTCTTTGGTTTCTCCAGGATTCATTCCCACTATCCCTACAACAAAACCAGGAATGAATTTATCTTCCTGCATCTCTAATTGGAAATCAGTTGCTTCGCCGCCAGGTATTGGCTGGGGTTCGCCTGTTTCGTCTTCACCCTCAAAGGCAGCCAAAACACCTTTAAAATCGACGACAGCAACATCACCTATTTGTACTGGGCGTCCTTCTACAGGAATTAACGTCGCCATTTCTTGGCGTTCGTTTTCTAAGACTTTGTCTACCTGCTCTGGCTCGTACTTAACTTCCTCGGCTTTGAATTGCAAGCCCGTATACTCTCCCAGATTGGGTTCTGGTTCCACGTCTACAGCTGCGGCAAATGTTAGGGGTTTTCCAGGTTCATAATTGTTAATCAATTCATCAAACGAAGAGCGCAGATGCGGTTGACCAATCGCCTGGATTTTTTCTTGTAAGAGCGCTTGCTCAATGCCATCTTGAATTAATTCTTCTAACGCAGTTGCCTTGATTCGAGTTCCGCCAAGGCGTTGTAGCAATATTTGCCGAGGCACCTTGCCTTTGCGAAATCCAGGAATGTTTGCAGTACTGGCGAGGTTTTTAATAACTTGTTCGTAAGTTTCCTTGGTCTTTTCTGGCGTAATCTCTATTTCTAAACCAATTTGACTGGCGGGAAGTTTTTCCTGGGTGACTTTCATGCTTCGTCTCTATCTATTTTGGTATTTCTTTTTACTATTACGAGCTGACACCATTTATGGCGTCTTAAAAGTTAAACTTTCCTGACTTGGATGAAAGGTATCTACTTGAAGGCAATAAGTGTGAAGTACGAAGTTAAGTAGAAGGCAGAGGAGCCACTGTAGTCAAGGCAACGCCTGCATAAAGCAAGTGGTGTGGCAGAAGGGAAAAGGCTTATCCTATCTACTCTCTGGGCAGATGCATTTTATGTTTAATTATGTCTCCCTAGTTAGAAGTATCCACAAGGATGCATCGGGGGGATCTAGACAAGGATAATACAATGCCTGAAGCTTTTCTCCACGGAGTTTTTATCCTGCTTATTCCTTCTGACTTCATCCTTCATCCTTTCTTCATCTTTTATCCTTAGACCTTTGGTTGGTAAAAGTTCTTGACACTTTAGCGCAAACTAGTTTACCAATTTAAACTCCAAATTGTTTTTTACCAAAGGGTTAACACCGTGATATCCTGGTTCTCAAGCAGCAGTTGGCACGCCAAAGTTGTAACGTTGGGGCTATCTGCCTTGGGGAATAGGTCGGTCTACCGGCTTGCTAGTTCCAGTCCATTTGGATCATAGTACACCAATCATCTTGACAACAGATCTTATATGCAGAATTCTTGTCTTCAGTCAAGATTGGAGAAGCTTGTGTTATCGAAACATTCGGAAGGTAGTCTGCTGTATAATGTGAATTTTAATAGTATCTGAGGTTGAGTAATAAATTATTGTAAATTGCCACATGAATCAGCATAAGCAACAAAATAAATGTATTAAATTAAGAATTACAATTATTGGCTAAAAATAATCAAAAGCTTATTAAAAGGATTATTTAGTGTCTAGTATTGCCATTTAAACTTTAAATTCTTAGAAGAAATTGCACATAACATCAAAGGAGGAAGCCAATTTGTCTAAATCCTACTGTGTAGCTATTTTGGGAGCGACTGGTGCTGTTGGTAAAGAGTTGCTAGAGTTATTAGAAAGGCGTAATTTCCCCGTTTCTGATATAAAGTTGTTGGCGTCAGAACGCAGTGCAGGGCGAACACTGTCTTTTAAGGGAGATAAGTTGCCAGTAGAGCCTGTGAGCGAAAAAGCCTTTGAGAATGTGGATTTGGTGCTGGCAAGTGCAGGTGGTTCCACATCAAAAACTTGGGCACCAAAAGCTGTTGCGGCTGGTGCTGTGGTGATAGATAACTCTAGCGCATTTCGGATGCACCCAGAAGTTCCTTTGGTAGTTCCAGAAGTGAATCCGCAAGCTGCATCTGACCACAAAGGTATTATCGCTAACCCCAACTGTACGACAATTTTGATGGCAGTAGCAGTGTGGCCCCTACATAAAGTTTTACCAGTGCAGCGCCTTGTTGCCGCAACTTACCAATCTGCTAGTGGCGCTGGTGCTAAGGCAATGGAAGAAGTGAAAATCCAAGCAAGTGCCATTTTAGAAGGTAGGCAACCTGTTGCTGAAGTCTTTCCATATCCATTGGCGTTTAATGTATTCCCGCATAACTCCCCGCTGAACGATTTAGGGTACTGCGAGGAAGAAATGAAAATGGTTAACGAAACTCGTAAAATATTTGGGACTCAGGATATAAGAATTACTGCAACTTGTGTACGGGTTCCCGTACTACGTAGCCATTCAGAAGCGATTAACCTAGAATTTGAGGTACCATTTAGCCCTGAGGCGGCGAGAGAAATTCTAAGTCAAGCACCTGGTGTGAAATTGGTGGAAAATTGGAAGGCAAATCATTTTCCCATGCCAATTGAAGCGACAGGTCAAGATGAAGTTTTGGTAGGAAGAATTCGTCAGGATATTTCTCACCCGTGCGGCTTAGAACTGTGGCTATGTGGCGACCAAGTCCGTAAAGGCGCAGCTTTGAATGCAATACAAGTTGCTGAGTTATTAGTAGAAAAAAATCTGCTAAAACCTGCGGTCGTTATGAGTCATTAGTTAGCAATGAGTGGTTAGTAGAGCAAGCAACATCTAACAACCAAGCAAAGCACAAATGACAGATGACAGATGACAAAAAACGCAGAACAGAGGGCTAATGCGTAAGTTACGCTTGAAAGTCATAGTCAGATAGGTTATGACAATATAAAACCACCAAGCACAAAAAAAGGAAGAACAAAAAGGAATATTTAGGAGTGAAAAGAGGGTGGTAGATTTTGGCAGAGTTCTAACCGCTATGATTACGCCGTTTAAAGAAGACGGTAGTGTGAATTATGATGTAGCAGCAGCACTGGCAGCACATCTAGCTGACAACGGTACGGATACAATCGTGGTATGTGGCACCACGGGAGAATCGCCTACCCTAACGTGGGAGGAGGAATACCAGTTGTTTTGTGTGGTGTTGCAGGCAGTGGCAGGAAAAGCTTCTGTGATAGCAGGGTGTGGCTCCAATTCCACTAAAGAAGCAATTGCCGCTACCCAAAAGGCGGTTAAAATAGGAGTACATGGCGCACTGCACGTTGTTCCGTACTACAACAAACCCCCGCAAGCCGGGCTATATCAGCACTTTCAAGCAATCGCTCAGGCTACGCCCGACCTACCAGTGCTGTTATACAATATCCCTGGTCGTACTGGTCAAAATCTTCAACCAGAAACAGTTGCTCGGTTAGCAGAGATTGACAACATTGTCGGAATTAAGGAGTCTACCGGCAACATAGACCAGGCAAGTGAAATCCGTCGCTTGACGCCAAAACAATTCCAGATATACTCTGGTGATGATTACATGACTTTGCCTTTGCTAGCAATAGGGGCAAAGGGTGTCGTCAGTGTGGCTTCTCATCTGGTAGGAAACCAACTACAAAAGATGATCCACGCCTTTGATTCGGGTCAAACTCAAGTCGCCAGGGAAATACATCTCCAACTCTTCCCTTTGTTTAAAGCTTTATTTGCAACGACAAACCCCATCCCAGCCAAGAAAGCACTGAAACTTTTAGGTTGGGAGGTTGGCTCAACTCGTCCGCCACTCTGCGAAGATGACTCAGAAATTAGTCGAAAATTAGAGGTAGTTCTCAAAGAAATAGGTCTAATTTAGCAGGAACTTGCGAAAGAGTTACGGACTAGGTGGCTGAAAATTTTTATAAAAAGTTTGTGCTTAATTTTACCAGGTTGCAGGTAAAAATCCTGTAAAACAACTAAACATATTATGAATTTTGAGCTTTTAAAGCCCAATTAATTAAACAACAATTGAACATTTGAGAAAAATTCAGTTGTTTTCTAACTGATTTCATAGACTGCTTGTCTCGTCAGTTTTACAACACCGTTAAATTCAACATCTTTAACGACAAAGAACAATTTCTAAATTTCACATTTTTAACGATCAAAGAACAATCTAAGGAGAAAATGGCTAAAAACGAATCTTTAGCCGCCCTAAAAATTATTCCGTTGGGCGGTTTGCATGAGATTGGTAAAAATACCTGTGTTTTTGAGTATGACGACGAAATTATCTTATTAGACGCAGGCTTGGCTTTTCCCACAGACGGGATGCACGGAGTCAATATTGTTCTCCCAGACATGACCTATGTACGGGAAAATCGCCACAAAATCAAAGGCATGATTGTGACCCACGGTCATGAAGACCATATCGGTGGGATAGCCTTTCATCTGAAGCAGTTTGAAATTCCCGTGATTTACGGTCCTAGACTAGCACTGGCAATGCTAGAAGGCAAATTGGAAGAAGCGGGGGTGCGCGATCGCACAGAATTAAGAACAGTTCAACCCCGTGATATGGTGCGGATTGGCAAAAACTTTTTGGTGGAGTATATTCGCAATACTCACTCCATCGCTGATAGTTTCACGGTAGCAATTCATACTCCTCTTGGTGTGGTCATTCACACTGGGGATTTTAAAATTGACCACACTCCAGTGGATAGCGAGCATTTTGACTTGCAACGGCTAGCCGAACACGGCGAAAAAGGCGTACTTTGTCTGATGAGCGACTCGACTAACTCAGAAGTACCAGGATTCACGCCTTCAGAACGTTCCGTGTATCCAAATCTAGAAAGGGTCTTCACTCAAGCGACTGGGCGACTGTTTGTGACCACCTTTGCTTCCAGCGTGCATCGCATTAACATGATTTTGCAGCTGGCACAGAAGTACAACCGAGTCGTCACCGTGGTAGGGCGTTCCATGCTGAATTTGATTGCCCACGCCCGCAATCTAGGTTACATCAAGTGTGATGATAATCTCCTTCAGCCATTGCATACTGTCCGCAATTTACCAGCTGAAAATGTGCTGGTTTTGACAACGGGTTCTCAAGGTGAACCAATGTCGGCAATGACGCGCATTGCCAATCAAGAACATCCCCACATCAGAATCCGACAAGGAGACACGGTAGTATTTTCAGCCAACCCAATTCCGGGAAATACAATCGCCGTGGTCACCGTCATAGATAAATTGATGATGCAGGGGGCAAAGGTTGTCTATGGTCGGGATAAAGGAATTCACGTTTCCGGTCATGGATGTCAGGAAGACCAAAAGCTGATGATTGCTCTGACTAAACCCAAGTTCTTTCTGCCAGTTCACGGGGAACATCGGATGCTGGTCAAGCACAGCGAAACGGCTCAAAGCATGGGTATTCCCGCTGAAAACATGGTCATTATTCACAATGGGAATGTCGTAGAACTCACTGATGAATCAATCCGTGTTGCTGGTAAAGTGCCATCAGGTTTGGAACTGGTAGATACTTCCGGTACTGGTATGGTCAGCGCCAAAGTACTGCAAGAACGGCAACGTATGGCAGAAGAAGGTATTGTGACAATCGCGACGGCGATAGATTGGAATGGCAAGCTGATGGCAAAGCCAGAAATTCACCTGCGAGGGGTAGTGACCAGCCTAGATCGCTCCTTGTTGCAAAAGTGGGTACAACAGCGGATTGAAGAAATCCTCAGTATTCGCTGGTCAGAATTTGCCCAGTCTAGTGATGGCGACAATCAAGAGGTAGAGTGGGCTGGATTGCAAGAGCATTTAGAGCGGGAACTAGCACGCTCGCTGCGAAAGGAACTGCATTGTCAACCATCTGTTACCTTGCTGATGCAAATTCCTGATGAACCACCAGTAAAAGTTGCTGACGGTAGAAGGCGTCGCACCCGTACTGCGGCTCAAGTTGCATCGTAAAAAGTATTGAGTCCTAAGTTCTTTGGTTGGGTTGAACGATAGTGAAGCCTAACTAAGGATGTAGTCATGGAGCAAAGAAACCAGGTTTCTTGAAGAAACTTGGTTTCTGCTTCATTTATTTCTAAATGACGAATCTTTACTGAAAGTTTTCACCAATACAATAAAAACCTTTGAACAGTGCTAGCGGGAAAAATCTAGCAAAGGATAGGTTAGCATTCAAGACCATCATGCTTCACAGAAACACAATGGTGGTGGCATCAATCGCATTCCCTGCTTCTTGCAATCTAACAACACCCAAAGCAATGAGAAACGCAGAGCCAACTAGGGCAATTGTGGCACGGTTCATGCGTAAACCTGGAAGATAGTCCAGTGCTCACCCGAGGTAAGTCAGCCCCAGTACGCCATAGATTGCAAATTGTTGCAGAAGAATCACAAACTTATCAAGCTATTGACAGCAGCGATACAGCGATCAGCAAAATTACTCATATTCCCATGAAAGATTACCACTTTCAAACAGTGAGTGAGAATATGGGTCAAATAACTGAAAATTAGCTTTTAAAAAATGGTAATTCGCGATTATCGCCAAATTTTCTTTCTTTTATTCTATATATCTCCCACTTAGCCTCTCTTACATATAAGTATTTTTTTGGTGGTAAGGATGTAATATTTAGAGGTTGCGGTAAAAGTAGGTAGAATTTACGCAATTTAGCTCATAGCTAATGACTGCGTGATAGCAAAATCCTAGCATTTCTACTTACGAATAAATACTGCTATAAAATTTCGTCATGAAGTTTTTGTAAATGTAACATTTACCTCTACCCAAAGGTAGATGTTTTAATTACAATTTTATATGCGTCAAGTTATAAGGAAGAAATTCATATCATACATCTGAGGAAAAGGAAATTATTGTTAACTTGACGTAATATAGAACAGGTTCTGATGCCAGTAGCTACTTAATCATCAGACGACTTAGATCATCAGATTGCATCTCAGTCAGGACAAGATTCTTCCGGGATAAGTCTTGGCAATATTGTAGATGTTCATCAGGCACGCCAAGACCCTCAATCGAATAGAGGAGTGAACCATGAAGGTATACAATAATACCACAAGAAACATTTTCCTGGCAAGCTGGGTATCGATAAATCAAGCACAAGATGTCGTTAAAGAAACCCAGCTAGGCCGTCCTTCCGCCAAACCTTACTATGATATTCTCCAACCCATACGCAATTGGTTAGAGAATTTTCAAGTTCGCGATCGCGAACTTGCTCATCGCTTGTGCAAGGTGATTCCTTCCCAGTGTCCTTTTGAGCGCGATGTGAAATTATTTGGGAAAACCCTGTTTCATATTCCGCCAATGTGTAAGCTTAACCCCGTATATGAAGAAGTGGTTGGCTTACGTTTTCGAGCACTGTGCTATCTAGCAGATGAATGTGGCGAGGATGTCACACAGTACTGCTAATCAACACTGGATAGTTGTTAGTGGAATAATCAACAACTAACAACTATCCAAAAATACTACTGAATCTTTTTTTGCCAATCTGCAATTGCATTCTGCGCTTCTTTGTATGCGACTGTTCCCTCTGGAACTAGAACAGCGGTTGCAATTGCAGCTTTGAACTCTCTTCGGGCAGCTCGCTTTTTGGCAAGACGCAAAATTTGTCCACTCCAAGTGTTGATAGATTTTTGAGCAATATCAAAGCCTGGTTCACCTTGTGGGACTTTCTTGGCAACTTCTATAGCGCGATTGTAAGTGGAAGCATGTTCAGAACGGATTAAGCCAACAGCAGCATCTATAAGGGTTAAATTGCTGACATATTGTTTTGCCTCTAGCCGCCACTGCTTAACAGATGCTTGTGCTTTTGTGTATAGAGATTGGTCTTGGGGGATTAATTGTGCAGCGGAGATAGCATCTGCATACATTCTTTGTTTAGCACGACCTTGAGCTAAATCTAAAATCATGCGGCTCCAAATCTTGATGTTGTCCTGAGCCTGTGTATACTGCGGTTCACTAGGCTGAATTTTACGAGCCGTATTAATCGCCAACCTCAAATCACTAGCTTGAGTTGGTTTCAGGGACATTTTCTCCAAGTCCAATAGTGCTTGAGTCCGCTGTTTGGATTCGTCAGGACTTGGAGAGACTTGAGGGATTGTTTGGATTGTTGGTTGGGCTGGTACGGTAGGTAATGGTGTCGGGTTGGGTTTTGGTGACGCCTTGACAACCTTTGTATTACCAGTAGCAGTCTTGGAGGATGCTGACAATGTCTGTGCTAATCTCAATCCTGCGCGATCGCGGAACAAAACAACCACGATTAAGCACAGAACCAGCATAACACCTGTACTCCACAGTAGAATCTGCGGCAAAAATTGGTTGTTTAATGACCCTTTATGGGGTTGGGGGGATTGGGGCGTTGGGGAAGTTGGAGGAGTCGGGGGAGATTGGGGAGTCGGGGGAGATTGGGGAGTCGGGGAAGTTGGGGGAGTCGGGGAAGTTGGGGGAGTCGGGGAAGAAAAAGACGCAAACACCTCCTTGTCTGGGTTTCCCCTGACCCCCTTGTCCTTTTTCTCCTCCAATGGCGATGAGATAACCACCGGAGTGGGAACAAAAACAGTGATAGGGTTTTGTGTGGGACGCCAGTAGTGTTGACATAGTTCTGGAGTGCGAACACTCAGGTATCTTTCTAGATTTGCCAAATGACTGCCATCAGCATAACGCAGGGCTTCTAACAAAGCTGCTGTAAAGAATCCGTGACCTAGTTCGCTACTTTCGTGAGAAAATTGGTCTGGCTGGCAAGAAAGAATAATGGGAATTTGTAGTTCTTTGGCTAGTTCTATCGTTTCTTTCCCTACGGGAGCATCTGCGTGAGTGCCAAAAGCACGGTTGATATCCAACAATAGCAATGCGTCGAGGGCAGCAACTTGCAGACTTTGCATTAACGCTCTTACTTCTATACCTGTCTCTTGAATACGCTTGGGATCGCCTTCCACTGGCATTAAGTAATCTTGTCCTTTGTGGTTGACACCATAACCGCTAAAGAAAAACCACAATCGGTCTTGAGGTCGCCAGCAAGCAGCAGCAAAATCTTCAAGTAACAGCAAAATATTCTCTTTCGTGGGATAGGTAGATCTATCTCCCTGCGGTGGCGAAGTCTCTGTCATCAGCAGACATTGTTGCGGCAAAAAACCACCCTCTGTCATCAAAAAATTTTTGACCGCCTCGGCATCTGCTTGGGCGCAACCTAAAGGTTGAAAGAACTGATATTGATTGATGCCAATTGCGACCGCCCAGTTATTTGCCATCGCGCTTTTTGTTACTCGTTGTGTACGTGCCTAAGATAGTGGTTGGCTTTGTGAAAAAAACAAGGCTAACCTATGTCTAATAGTCTAGGTGATTCTCTTTGAATCTCAAGAGCAGAAGTCACCTGAACGATGAAGTATCAAGTATGAACTGAAGGCAAAAGCATGAAGTATCTACTGACGGCAAAAGCCAGAAATATGAAGTATAAAATTTCTGATCTTTCATCCTTTATACTTCATCCTTTTGTAAATCCCAATACTAGATTATCAGTGAGGAGCTAAGAAATGATGAGGAGGATTTATGTCTATCAGCAATCATGCACCCTTCTCTTTGCAGTCAGGAATCCATTAAAAACGTTCATTCAATTTATGCCGTTCATTGGCAAGAAAATCCGGAAAGGTTCTGCTGTATTTTTGCTGAGTTCTGGGTTTCCTTTTTGGTTAGCGACCGAAGCAATCACCCCCCAGGTGGTGCAAGCTTATACCGCTAGAGTTGACCTTTCTATCGACAGATTAGCAGAAGAAAACTACGAAACCTTACTCCGAAGGGCAGAGGCTGCTGCAAGATCTGCGGCTCAACGTAGCTTTGACCAAGATATTTTAGTAACAGATGTTTCGATAGTCGTTTCCGTGCAAAATTATGGAACAGTTGCACCAGTTCTAGCATTAGACGTCAGTCGTCCTCAATGGCGTACTCGCCCCGACCCGCAACGTTGGGCAACTTACTTCAAAACGGCGCGATCGTTGCTCTTTTTTGGACAAAACTTCACCACACCTTCTTCCGGTCAACCTGGGATCACCAATACCCCCCCAGCTACACCTCAACCTTCTGCTGTTGATCCAAGCGTAAGAACTGAACCGATAAATGTTCCCCCTCAAACAGCACCTGCTGCACCAGCGACGCAACCCACAAAATAGAGATTTCTACCCAATTGCTAACTGCATTTGTTTCTATGCTTTAGAATAAAAAGGTTGTCTAAATTTGCAGTACCCGTTGCTATGGCTGTTCCTAAGAAGAAAACATCCAAGTCTAAACGAGACAAACGTCGAGCTACATGGAGGCACAAAGCCACAGTTCAAGCTCAGAAAGCTCTTTCTTTGGGCAAGTCTATTTTGACTGGACGTTCTACATTTGTCTATCCATCAGCTGAAGAAGAGGATGAAGAGGAATCATAATTCCTCAGCCAAAAGTCCATAGTCAAGAGTCCATAGTCAAAAGTCTACAGTCCTTTGACTAAATGACTATTGACTAATGACTAGCTATAACCTACGACTGATTACCAAATAACCCTATAAAAATTAAAGTCTATTCAGAAAAGTTATTTTTCTGCAACTTATGGTAGGAAAATTTTTTCAAAAGGCTACAAAACAAGAGGGCGAACGCGTTCCTCCGGGTCAGTATTTGGCTAAGGGGTTTCCTGTATTAACCTACGGTGCTACTCCTCAAGTTAGCATCGACGAATGGGAGTTTCGGGTATGGGGTTTGGCAAAAGGAGCAACCTTTACCTGGTCTGACTTCATGGCGCTTCCGCAGCACGAATTCACAGCAGATTTCCACTGTGTCACGCGCTGGTCGAAACTTGATGTCAAGTGGACTGGTATCAAGGTTACAGACTTTATGAAACTCATTGAGGTAGACCCCAAAGCAGTTCACGTTATGGAACACTGCTACGGTGGCTATACTACTAATCTCCCATTGGAAGACTTTGTGCGCGAAGAAAACTTCTTTGCCTTTAAAGTCTTTGGAGAGGCGTTACCAGCAGAACATGGTGGTCCATTGCGGCTTGTCGTTCCCCACCTCTACGCCTGGAAAAGTGCCAAGTGGATTAATGGTTTGGAGTTTCTAGAACGCGAGGAATCGGGTTTTTGGGAACGCAATGGCTATCATCGCCGTGGTGAACCCTGGGCGGAAGAACGTTATAGTTAGTGGTTTTGGGTTTTAGTTGTAGAGAGGCTTTCATTTAGCGCGTCTCTACATTAAATTAGAAGTTATGAATTATCAATTTTTATTCTTCACTCTTCACGCATACTCCTAACTGTTAACCAATAATTCGCTTCAGTGTAGACAATTTGCCCTCATAGGGAGGGTATAACCATTTGAAGTCCAGCAGAAAAGATTTGTGCAGGACACTTTTGTAATGGGAAAAGGTGTCAAAGCTGAATTTACCGTGATAGTTACCAATTCCGCTATCACCCACACCGCCGAATGGTAAAGATGAAACAGCATACTGCATCGCTGTGTCGTTGATACAAACTCCACCAGATGAGGTTTCCTGCAAGACTCGTTGTTGCAGGTTTTTGTTATTAGAAAATAAGTACAAAGCCAAGGGTTTTGATTTAGAGTTAATTAGGGCGATCGCTTCTGTTATATCCGTATATTCAATCACAGGAAGAATCGGACCAAAAATTTCTTCCTGCATGACGGAGTCTGTCAAGGAGACATTATCAAGCACTGTCGGAGCAATATAAAGTTCCGAAGGATTGGTTTCTCCCCCAATGCGAATTTCGCCATCTTTCAAGAGGGTAACTAACCTGTCAAAATGTTTTTGATGGATAATCCTTGCATAATCAGAACTCTTGGCTGGATTGTCTCCATAAAATTCTTGCAGGCGTTTTTGAATTTCATCTAATAAATTTGCTTTGATTTTTTTATCAACTAAAAGATAGTCAGGTGCGATACAAGTTTGTCCAGCGTTGAGAAATTTGCCCCAAGTAATGCGTCTGGAGGTGTGTTCGATATTGATGTCAGAATCTACAATGCAAGGACTTTTGCCGCCCAATTCCAAAGTCACAGGTGTCAGGTGTTTTGCAGCTGCTTCCATAACTATTTTGCCCACAGCCGTACCACCAGTAAAAAAGATGTGGTCAAACTTTTCAGCAAGTAATTGTTGACTTGTTTGCACACCTCCTTCTACCACAGTAATATATGCCGGGTCGAAATATTTTTCCGTCATCTCACTGACAAGACGAGAGGTGTGGGGTGCAAGTTCTGAAGGTTTGAGAATAGCACAGTTGCCTGCGGCAATAGCACCTACCAACGGTGAGATAATTAATTGAAACGGATAATTCCAAGGAGCAATAATTAAAACCACTCCTAGCGGTTCAGGATAAATTTTTGCTGAAGCGGGAAATAGTTGCAGGGAAACTGGTGCTTTCTGAGGTTTAGTCCAAGTTTTGATGTGTTTGATAGCATAGTCAATTTCTTGGATTGTTCCAATTTCTGTAGCATAACTCTCAAATTCTGGTTTATTCAAATCCGCTTTTAATGCGTTGATAATCGCTTCTTTATTCTCACTGACTGCTTGTTTTAAAGTTTTCAGTTGTTCAAGTCGAAAATTAATGTCTTTTGTCTGACCAGTCTTAAAAAAATCACGTTGTTTGCGGATAATATCGGTAATTGATAATTCTTGAGTAATCATCTTTTTGTCCTTGGTAGCTCAAATGAACTCACCCTTGAGTAGTTAAGTCCTAAGTTCTTAGCTATGAATACTGAGTCAATTTCCCCTAGTATGACGGGTAAACATTTTTCGTAGTAAGCGCTTACTACAAACCCCGCAAATTGATTGTAATGGACTACTTGTTTCCTTTATCTCGCTCAATACTCAGAACTATTTTGGTCACGGTGGGCTGTTTGCCCATATCCTATTTATAACAAACACGAATAACCGATAATGATTACTGTTTGATGGGCAAACGTACTGTGAAGACACTCCCTTTGCCGACTTCTGAATTCATGAGAATAGTGCCTTGATGCGCTTCAACAATTCGGCGAGAAAGGTACAGTCCTAAGCCACTACCAGAACGCTTGTGACTTCCTTGGCGAAATCGTTCAAATAAAGTTGCTTGTTCTTCAGGGGGAATACCCGAACCCGTATCCGCTACCTCAACTGTAATGTAGTCCTCAGCAGCGATGGCTGGAGTGATGCGGATGGTAATTGAGCCGGTATCTGTAAATTTGATAGCATTGCCTATCAGGTTGGTGAATAGCCGATGCAGTTCTAGGCGATCGCCCATTACTATACAAGTTCCTGACTTCTCACCGAAATCCAAATTAACTGCAAGTTCCTTTTGTGCAGCTAAAGGACTTAATTCTTGAGAGACTTCTTCTAGTAATTGGCTGAGATTAACTGGTTGAAACGCCAGGGTTTTGCGACCTGCTTCAAAGCGATAAACTTCGAGTAAAGTATTTACCATAGCCAGCAGGTTGCTGTTACTGCGAGCCATGATTTCTATCACTTCCTGCATTTGTGGTGATAGCGTTCCCAAAGCACCCTCCTGAAACAGCAACAGTATGCGATCAGCTGCTACCAGGGGTGTACGTAAGTCATGGGTGAGGCGAGAGACAAAATCTTGCCGTTGGCGAGCGATTTCATCGCGTTCATCTATACTGTGCTTGAGGCGGAGGAGCGATCGCACTCGCGCCATCAATTCATCTACTGTGACAGGTTTGCGGATAAAATCGTCTGCACCTAAGTCTAATCCTTGCGCGACATTGGGTGAGTCATGTGCAGTAATCAGCAGAATTGGGATGAATGGCAAAGTCATATTTTGCCGAATCCGCTTAGTGACTTCGTAACCATCTATACCCGGCATCATCAGATCCAGCAACACCAAGTCACAAGTAGATGTTTCGATCTGTGCCAATGCCGAAGCACCATTTTCTGCCGTGCTAACCGTGTAGCCTTCTTCCTCCAAAATGGTTTTAATTAGAAATACATTATCAGGAGAATCATCTACAACCAGAATCTTATCAGACTTAGAAGATTGAGACATACAGCATAGAAGAGATGCAGTAAAACTAAATGAGTGTAAATAAATCTATATTTGTATCATTGTTTCCATTTTTTACTTAAGTTGACCTCCCACCGAAGAAACATTTTTTACTCTAATTTTTTCTCAACCTAGTCTTTAATTTTTTTAGAGGTTTAATGCTGCTCCTTTTTGCCAGAAATAATAACAAGCTAATTAAATTATGGCTCGTAGAATTTTAGAACAACACACAGGGAATGGAGGTTACGATTTTTGTAGCTGTTGAGTACGGTTAGCAGCAGTTAGTTATTGATACCATCAGAGAGGGCTGCCACTGTTATGAAAATTTCCTAACTTGTAGCAAGAATATTAACCTACGCAAAATGAGTGCTTGATGTACAGTTTTGCAGCTTACGGTCAAAGTAAACCCATTTTTTGAAAAAATTTTGCATAGAGGTGAGCGTGTGAAGCGCATAGTTGAATTTCCTCTGGAAAGCGGCGAATCGATTCTTGTAGAAGTAGATGAGCCAGCAGTCATTGACGATCGCATTGGTTTACGGGATCAGATTGTTGACAAGGCTCATCAGACTTTCGAGTCTGCTTTGGATAAGATAAGACCAGTAGCTAATGTGATTCTCACCAAGGTGCGTAATATCAAAGAGCCAGCGGACGAAGTGGAAGTCAAGTTTGGCATTAAAATTAGTGCAGAACTTGGGGCAGTGATTGCTTCTGGTAATGGCGAGGTCAACTACGAAATTACCCTGAAGTGGAAACGGGAGTCACAGGATGACCACACCGCTTGAGTCATCAGTCGTCAGGATTTACTCCAACGGTGGCAAAGTGATTGGTGCTGGCTTCTTGGTATCCCAAAAGCATATCCTTACTTGCGCTCATGTCGTCGCAGATGCTTTGGGACTTTCGCGAGCTATTGTTGAAAAGCCTGAGCAAACAATCACCTTAGACTTCCCGATAGTAGCAGCAAAACAGTTTTTCAAAGCCAGAGTGGTCTTTTGGCGTATCGGCTCAATAATTTGGGGTAGGCAGTGATTCAAGCTGCCACGACCAGCCCAATGGAATGAGAGAAGATTTCTCGCGAATAACTTGGGCAAGAGAGGGGATTGCTCGAATTTGAGTAACTTTTCACTCGATTGCTTTTGCGTCATCTGTCATATTCTACGACGCTATGTGTTCCTCGCTCGTTTTTTTATTTTTCTCGACTACCCCTGTTTATTGAGCCGATACGAAGTGAGTATACTTGCCGGATTTCCATATCATATACAGTTACTAAAGTTCTAGTTTATATAGAACCCAGTGAATTAGACTTGAAATTTGTGCCACACGACCTTAATTTTGTTGCTGGTTCATTGAAAATTATCTGTCAAACTTCTGGAGGAAAGCTCAAGGGAAATGCTTCTACTAATATGCCTGAAATCGTCAAACTGAACCCTGTTACGTTTGAGGGTTATTCCGTAAAATTGGACTTGATATTAAATACAATTTTTCTAGGCGCTGGTAGCTACACTGCTAAAATTTATTTGAAAACAAATATTAGTAACTATGAATTACCCGTTAAGTTTATAAAAAAAATCATGTTCTACCAGAAAATCAATATCACTGTCTGCATCAGCCTCTCGGCGTGCCACAGAACCAAAAATACGTACGTTGTATGCTCCATATTTAGCAGCACTTCGGAGGATTTCTTCTCGTTTTGCTTGCAAAAGCTCGTAAATATTCATGGTTTGACTCTCGTATCTAGAAACAGTTTAGCCAAATCAACAGCCATGTTTGACCATAAAAACGTCCTATCAAAGGAGTAATGCTTACGCACTTTCACCTCAAAACAAGCGATTGCCCAAGGGGCAGTGGCAAAGCCAATCGCGCTTTGGGCTTACCAACGGTTATCGCTCATTCCCCAAGGGCGATCGCCTTTTCAAATAGCCTCAACATCATGAAATAAGTTCCAATGCTAAAGTGATCGTATCCTCAAACCTTTAGCTAGCAATGAACACCATCACCATCCACATTTCGGATGACCGTTTAGTCAAGCTGCAAGAAACGGCCTCTCGTCTTGGCGTATCAATAGAAGAATTAGTGCTAATGAGTGTAGAACAATTGCTCAAACAGCCAGAAGCATCCTTTCAAGATGCTATGGGCTATGTACTCAAGAAAAATGCTGATCTGTACAAACGGCTAGCTTAATGCGCCATCTCACCATAGAAGAGGTTTTACAGATCTATCATCGCATCATCGAGCAGTCAGGTGGTTCAGCAGGTATTTCTAACCTTGGTGGACTGGAGTCAGCTATAGCTCAACCACAGATGACATTTGGCGGCGAGGAACTTTACCCTACAATAGTTGAGAAAGCTTCGGCTCTTGGTTTTTCCTTGATTAAAAACCATCCTTTCATAGATGGCAACAAACGCATTGGTCACGCTGCAATGGAAGTCTTCCTGGTATTAAATGGCTATGAAATTGATGCAGGAGTAGATGAGCAAGAGCAAGTAATTTTGCAAGTAGCATCTGGTGAATTAGGGCGAGACGAATTGACTCAATGGCTTCGCAGTCGTATCATTCCCATACCAGGTTTTACTGATTTTGTATAGGTTCTGTCGCATCCTGACCCCAAAGCAAGCGATTGCTTTTGGCAGAGAATGAGCGATCGCACCCTTACCCCAAAACAAGCGATCGCTTTAAGGATTTAATTCGCCAACTTTTTAGCGAGGAAATTATGCGGGAATCTGTTATTTACCAAGACATTCTCGAAGAAGGAAAGCGGGAAGAGGCGCTAACGTACACTATGCGCCTACTGAAACGCCGACTTGTTACAGTTGAGCCAGAACAGGAACAGCAAATTAGGGGGCTATCCGTCACGCAGCTAGAAAATTTAGGTGAGGCGCTGTTGGATTTTTCCTCAGCAGCTGATTTAGTCACCTGGTTGCAGGCTAATAATTGCTAATTGCTCATTGTTCCTTGCCATTAGTATCAAAACAAAAAGTATCTTTGCGCCATTGGCAAAACCGTTGCGGGTTCGCACGTTAGCAACTCCCCATTCGCCCTCACTTCATAGGTTTCCGGATCTACTTCAATATGAGGTAACGCATCATTCAGCTTCATATCCCGCTTACTCAACTGACGTGTCCCGGAAACTGCAACTGCTTGCTTTTGCAAACCCAACTGACTGGGAATCTCTCTTTCTAAAGCAGCTTGCGAGACAAAAGTGAACGATGTGGCGTGACGCGCACCTGCAAAACTGCCAAACATAGGTCGCATATGCACTGGTTGCGGTGTGGGAATACTTGCATTCGCATCGCCCATTTGTGACCATGCAATCATTCCCCCTTTAATGACTATCTCCGGCTTCACACCAAAAAACGCTGGACGCCACAAACACAAATCTGCCAGTTTTCCCTCTTCCACTGAACCCACATATTGGGAAATACCGTGGGTTATTGCTGGGTTTATAGTGTACTTAGCAACATACCTCTTCGCCCGGAAATTGTCTGCTTTTTCCCCCTGTCCTACAAGGAGAGGGGTTGGGGTGAGGTTTCCCCGTTGCACTTTCATTTTGTGTGCCGTTTGCCAGGTGCGAATTATCACTTCTCCTACCCGTCCCATAGCTTGGGAGTCGGAAGAAATCATGCTGAATGCACCCAAGTCATGCAGAATATCTTCAGCTGCGATGGTTTCCCGACGGATACGCGACTCTGCAAACGCCACATCCTCGGCAATACCAGCGTCGAGGTGATGGCACACCATCAACATATCCAGGTGTTCATCTAAGGTATTGACGGTGTAAGGACGTGTGGGGTTGGTGGAAGATGGTAGTACATTTGCTTCTCCACACACTTTGATAATGTCTGGTGCGTGACCGCCGCCTGCACCTTCAGTATGGTAAGTATGGATAACACGATTTTTGAAAGCGGCGATGGTATCTTCCACAAACCCCGCTTCGTTTAAAGTATCAGTATGAATTGCTACTTGTACATCATACTCATCAGCAACGGTGAGACAGGTATCAATTGCTGCGGGTGTGGTTCCCCAGTCTTCGTGCAGTTTTAACCCGATTGCACCTGCTTGCACTTGTTCTACCAGTCCTTGGGGTTGGCTGGCATTGCCTTTACCAAGAAATCCTAAGTTCACTGGGAAGGCATCGGCGGCTTGCAACATTCGGTAAATGTTCCAAGGTCCAGGGGTGCAGGTGGTAGCATTTGTACCCGTAGCTGGACCAGTACCACCGCCAATCATGGTGGTGATACCCGAGGCGATCGCCACTTCAATCTGTTGAGGACATATAAAGTGAATGTGGGAGTCGATACCGCCAGCAGTGAGAATCATTCCTTCCCCAGCTAGTGCTTCGGTACCAGGACCAATAATAATATCTACGTTGTCTTGAATATAAGGATTTCCAGCTTTACCAATTTTGAATATCTTGCCGTCTTTAATACCGATATCTGCTTTAACAATACCCCACCAATCGAGAATTAAGGCATTGGTAATGACTAAATCAACCGCACCATCAGCGTTGGAAATGGGAGACTGTCCCATCCCATCGCGGATGACTTTACCGCCACCAAATTTTACCTCATCGCCGTAGGTGGTGAGATCTTGTTCAACTTCGATAAATAATTCTGTGTCGGCTAGTCGGATGCGATCTCCTACTGTTGGACCAAAGGTTTCCGCATAGGCGCGGCGATCCATTCTGTAACTCATCACCTAGTTCCTCATTATCTAACGATTCGCTTAAGGAGTATAAACCGAGGCTGGCTCAAGTCCTAATTCAGCCCTCCACTCCGATAAAGGCTTATCCCAGTGTTCCTCCCACTTTTGAGCCAACAAGGGTTTTGCTTTCGACCCCATCCTATATCCCATGGCTATATGGTCTAATAAATAACCGATACCTTCTGGTGATTTTACGAGTGCAATTAATAACCCTCCTCCTACTAGCACGACTGCCAAATTTCTACGTGTCTGAGCTAATTCAAAAGCCTTCAGTCCCAGTTCTCCCAATCCATCAGTACCAAAACCCGTAACTATATGCCAAATATCATGGGTTTGACGTATGCGTAAAAGAATGTAACTGTTCTCATCTTCTACCTTGACATTGCGGTAAAAATTTGCATCGAAACCTGCTGTTTTGATGTAGGCTGCATAAGTGTATCCTAATGTGTCTTCGGGATACTTCAGTAAACTTTCTATATCAGGAGTTGGTGCAAGATAACGTTCTTCAATTAGCTGGGCTACCCCTGGCTGGGATTTCATAAACTCTACTGCTAGTGAAGTTGCCTTAGTGTTACGCAACCCATCTTCGATATCGTAAACATAGTCAAGATTAGTGGGTTCTCTGAACAGAGAAACAATTCCTTTTAATATAGTTGATAAATTATGCTTAAGTTGTCGCTGTTCTGAAAGCAACATAGCAACTCCTTTTCCAAAGTTTTGGGCTGTTTTATAATTGTGGCAGCTGTCCATTGACTCTGGCATTAAAACCGTAAACTTGGCGACTCCCAACTAACGGGACTAATGTCACTTCTTTTTCATCGCCTGGTTCAAAGCGAACTGCTGTCCCTGCGGGTATATCAAGGCGCATTCCCCTCGCTTGTTCTCTATCAAAATTTAATGCGGCGTTGACTTCAAAAAAGTGAAAGTGGGAACCAACTTGTATCGGTCTATCTCCTGTATTTGAGACTTGCAATCTTACAGTAGGACGACCTGCATTAAGTTCTATTTCCCCTTCTGGTGTAATAATTTCCCCTGGAATCATAATAATTCAAAATTTAAAATTTAAAATACTGAACAATCAACGAATTGGGTTATGAACGGTGACGAGTTTTGTCCCATCAGGAAAAGTTGCTTCCACCTGCACTTCAGGCACCATTTCTGGGACACCTTCCATCACATCATCCCGCGTTAATAGCGTTGTCCCATGACTCATCAATTCTGCAACTGTTTGCCCGTCTCTCGCACCTTCCAAAATAGCAGCAGAAATATACGCTACTGCTTCGGGATAATTCAACTTCAAACCTCTTTCTTTGCGTCTTTCTGCCAATAGCGCAGCGGTAAAAATCAACAGTTTATCTTTTTCCTGCGGCGTCAGTTGCATTTTCTACCTCTTTATCTCCTCTGTTGATGCGGTTTAAAGTTGCCAAACTCTTGGTACACAACTAGAACGCGCCAAAAATGATTGTCGCAGCAGTTGCCACACAGCTGTAAACCAGTTTCTCACCTCAGATGTCGTAGAACCACGATATCGACACAATAATCCACATGAAAGACGAGTCACACCTGCTTCCCCTTTGCCATTCCACAGAGAACGCACTTTCTCTACCAACTCCGGTGAAACTTCTTGCCCAACGTATACTAGACTACCTACCAGAGGTTGCCCTGCCAAGCCGTGGGGACTATGAAAAACTTCTTCGCTACCAGGTAACAATTGTCTATCAATCCACAAGGGAACGCCTTGCTGCCAAATTTCAGTGTGCGATCGCCATTCTCCTTGCAAGAATTTCTCTCCTCTAGCACTGCGTCCAAAGCGGGTGATTTCCCAGCCGATCCAACTCGCTTTCGTAGCTAATTCTACCCGCAAGTCTTGCCGATAAATTGCACCATTAAAGACAATTGTTTCCTGGGGTAACAATTCCAAACAAGCACCTGAATCAACTCTTATCTCAATGTTTTGTTGTGCTTGAGTCCCATTACTACGATATATCTTACTTGCTGCTGCTGTTGTGATGAGTGCTTGAGCGTTGGGTTGGAGGTGGAAGTTGCAAGAAAGGCGATCGCCCCCCACAATTCCCCCAGCCGTATGTAAAATCACGCTATGACAAACCTGTTGCCCTTCTGGATAAAATGGGCGTTGTACCTTCAGCGGTGCTTGATTCTGGTTGTGAATGAGCGTTGTTGTATTTTGGCGATGGGCATACACTAAGCTAAGTTTGCCATACCAGCCAGTTGGAAGTTCTTTCTCTAAAAGGCTACTCATTTGATGGTTCAGCAAGGTGTACGCTGGTACGATAAACCAGATAAACAAAACCGCGTTCATCGCAAAAGCGCTGATACAACTGTTGCAAATCAGAAACAACCTGTTCGTACACTAAGTCTTCACGAGGAAGATAGGAAACACTCATCGCACGTCCAATAAGTCCAGTTAAATCTAACTCTTGCCTATAAACAAAGGTATATTCGCGGTGGTTAACAAAATGTTGAGTTGCTACGAGTGGTTCCACAGACTCCATCCGCGACTCAGCAGGGTGGTTATTCGATGCTGCACGTACCAAGCGGCAATATTCAGCAGTCAACTCGTCATTTTCATCGCGGTTATTCCACACCACCGCCAACCGTCCCGATGGTTTGAGAATGCGGCGGAATTCTAATAAACTTAGCTCAGATTTGAACCAGTGGAAAGCCTGAAAACAAGTTACTAAGTCAACCGATGCGTTAGGTAATTTGGTAACTTCTGCTGTTCCATCACGAAATTCCAGTCCTGAAAGAGGTTCCGCAGCTTCTCTCATTGCTGCGTTTGGTTCAATCGCAATGACATTGACACCGCGTTCTGCTAACAACCGCGATGAAATTCCTGTACCCGCACCAATATCTACTGCTAGGAGTTGTGACGGTAATGCTGCTAACCCCTCGAGGATAATATCAATTGCTGCGGCTGGGTAGCTTGGTCGGTACTTCACATAATCCCCTACTCTGTCTGAGAATCGAGTCAGCGGGTTCATTGTGTGTAGGTATGTTGGTTCGGAGTGATCGGTCATGGGTGTATTGCCCACTCTACTTATATATTTATGCCGATTTTTTTATCCATCTCATAATATAGTTGTTTAGGTAATTTTTCTGGGACAGATTTCACCAACTCAGCAGTTTAGCAGTGGAAAAGTATTTTTGGCATTTTGGCTACTGTCGTTAAAAACAAAAGGGTAGATTAGGTCAGTAAGCCGTCATGCACATCGTGGTTGAAACACCGTCACCCCAGGTCATAAGCCTGGGGTTTTATTTTGGCTATCTTGGATGTCGCAATTCATCTCCCGTTACAGGCTTCGCCTTAACGGTGAGATGAATTGCGACCAATAAAAAACATGGCTTCGCAATACCTTGGTGTAGTAGAATATACTTGCCACCAAAAAAGTTAGGGTTAGGCAAGATTGGTGTTTCTCCACCAGACAACTCGCATCACCAAAAGGAAATACCTGATTAACAGGGGGGTCGAATGTTGTGAATGAGACAAAGGATACATCAGAATAAGTATTTTGTGACTGCGGTCGGGCAGCCCGTGGTAGTAAAACAGATGCTTGTGGAGGGGAATCTGTCGGGGTCAGTGCCTGTGGGAGAGTTTTTAACTCGTTATACCACAGTGGGCTAGAAAAACCTGTTGAAGCAAGAATCTCCCTTCACAGGCGAAGCCTGTGAAGGTGAGAGTGTCAATATTGCTTGCTTACTTGGCAATTTGGCAACTTGTCGGATTGAGACAAGCTTATCTTTGTAAATTAATGCGGTCTTGCACAAAAGACTCAAAGGACACGACAAAACCCCTTTCCCCCGGTTAAATGCCGGGGTTTCTTGAAAATTGTGGTTAAGGTCAACGTTTTAGTCAAAGTCGATTCCACAGTTGGATTGGTGGTAAAGGTCTATGTCAGGGTCAATGATGAGGTTGTCGTCAAGGTCAAAGTTGTGGTAAACGAAAGGTCAGATTAATATTCCCAGGCTTTTTAAGCGTGGGATTTTTTCTTCAGTTATTTATTAAACTTCTTGCATCCAGTCAATTTTATGATACAGAAACCACAGATGGACACCGATAAATTATCTGTGTCCATCTATACGCCAGTCGCCACAACGGGGGGAACCCCCGCAAGGCGCTGGCTCGTCCATCTGTGGTTCAAAAATTCCTAAATCGGATTTTTGCAAGAAGTCTATTCATTTTTCCGCCATTGTTCACCTATCGTCTGAACTGTAAGCACTTGGGGTGGGGTAGCGTCTGGCGGATAGAGGAAGTCTACTTCTACTAATCTTCTCTCACTTGCCTTCATATTTAGCATCACTAATGCTTCCCCTTGTTGTCCCCGCTTTTGTACCAAATGCAAATATTGAGTTTGAGGTAGACCTTGGTCATCTTTGTAACGTACTCGCACTGAACCCCGGAAAAACACTTGCTGTGCTGGTGGATTCAAAAAGCGTAATCCCGCTTTCGTTAACTGGTCTTCCTTAATTGGTGTCTGCATTGACACAACAACTGTTTGCGAATTCTGAGTATTATTATACAGTGGCAAAGACAGACTGTATTGTACAGTGTAATTTCCATGAGCGCGATATGCGGTGTCAGGATAGCGCACTAGCATTGGCGCACTTTGTATTTGACGAGTCCCCAATGTCCCGCGATGCAGCCCACTAAGAGTATAGGAAAAGGCAAGTCCTGGATTGGGTATGGTCAGATGCAGAGCTTTTGGATTATCTATTAATAAGGCTTTCCATTGTGATCCCTGTGCGACTCCAGCAACGCGACCATATACTATCGGTTTGTTAGTTTCCTCAACAGGCGTAGGGGTTTTATCGCGTGGTCCGGATAAATCACCATTATCAAGTAAATTTTGCCATTCTTCTAAAGAAGGGGCACGCTCGCTCCCATCAAAATTTATTGGTGCAAACATTGCCAGACTAGCTGCATAAACTGTACCACTACTCCACAGTCGCATCAGTGTAGACCGACCATTTAAGGGTGGTGTCAGTCCATTAACGGGAATGGCACAGTTGAGTAACATCCGGCTTTCGCCTGGTGGAATGATAATTTGGGCTGGAAAAGTGTCTTGTCGTTGTCCTCGCAAGACATCATCCATGACGCGATCGCCTGGTCCTGCAAAAACTGTTCCCAGAATATTCTCACTCTTAGACGGTAGCTCTAAAAAAGGCGCATCTGGTTGGCTTAAATAACTCGCTGCTTGCAAGATATTTACTGTCACTGGTTGTTTTCCTGGGTTATGCAAAATTATCCCCAGGTACAGTGTCCGCAAATCTTCTGGTGTAGGTGCTTGGGCAACGTGGTGGGCAAAAACATCAAATCGTCCCTTGAAAGGAAAATTCAGGTGTGCTGTTGGGACTTTTTTCCCTCTCGATGGAAAGGTGGAAAGCAAAATTCCTTCTTTGAGGATCTTTTCAGGACTATTGCTGTTAAAGACTGGCACGCTATCCAGATTGCCAGGTAAAGGACGCACTTGTTGCTGTTGCACAATTTCTTCAGGCGGTGGTGGTGGGGGAGGAGTGATTTGAGCAATAGGAAAAATTAGTAAGAATGGCAACATATACTTAGATATTTTTTTCTCCCTCCAGACGCAAACAAGTTTCCCAAAGTGCCATCTGGTGAATAATCAATACAAAATCGTCAACTATTAAGGACAAGTTTTCTTCTGTCAAAATAGGAACGTGGACAAAGATGCAAGGGGTTCTTTGTTGGTGTTGGCGCAGTTCATCTAAAACTGAATAGTAAAGACCTTCGCAAACAAATTTTCCGCAGTCGTGACTGATCTCAACTGCCCTTGCTCCCGCCACTAATTGCTCTAAATCAACCGTTGTCCGCAACACACTTTCCCCACAACTAGCACCTACTTCCACACTTAATAGCGTCCGTCTTTGAGTCATGCCACAGCAGATAATACTGTCTGGTTGGAGTTCATGGATTTTTTCTATAACCCGAAAACTGGCAAGCTGCACATCGACCGGCAACAGTCGCAAGAAGGTTAAATCATATGGTAACGAGTTCACTCGAGCAACTTCTGCCAACAAATCATCAGAAGAATTCGACTTTTGATGAGATAGCCAAGTGTCAAAAGATGTTAATAGAATGCTTTTCTTCATAAGAAATATTATTTAAAATAGAAATACCCTCCATCATAAATTAACAGGGAGCAGGTAAATGACGGTGATTGCAGTCGTAGATTACGACATGGGAAATTTGCACTCGGTTTGCAAAGCATTGGAAAAAGCCGGGGCAACTCCTAAGATTACTGACTCATCAAAGGAATTAGAGAAGGCAGATGCTGTCGTTTTGCCAGGAGTGGGTGCATTTGATCCAGCAGTGCAACACCTGCGATCGCGTGGTTTAGAAAAACCAATCAAAGAAGCAATTGCATCTGGCAAACCATTTTTAGGCATTTGTTTAGGACTACAAATTCTTTTTGAGTCAAGTGCAGAAGGTTCTGAACCAGGACTCGGAATTATTAAAGGAACAGTCAGGCGATTTCGTCCAGAACCAGGAATTTCGATTCCTCATATGGGCTGGAATCAACTCCAACTGACTCAGCCAAAAAGTACTTTGTGGGAGTATCTTCCATCTCAACCTTGGGTCTATTTTGTCCATTCCTATTATGTTGACCCAAAAGACCCGCAAATTTGTGCTGCAAATGTCACCCACGGTAGTCAAACTGTAACAGCGGCGATCGCCCGTGACAACCTCATGGCAGTCCAGTTTCACCCAGAAAAATCTTCCAACATCGGACTGCAAATTTTGTCTAATTTTGTAGCCCAAGTTTGGACACAAGTTGCTGCTTAATAAAACAAAACATCTCAATTAGATATTTTCTTGTGAGATCATCATTCGTCCTTAGTCCTTTGTCATACCAATAGCAAAGGGACAGTCTACACTTGTCCTTAAAAGTGTAATATTTTAACACCCTGTAAAATATTATCCTGCGTCATTTATAGTTTGTAACAAATGACGAATGACAAATGACAAATAACTAATGAGTTTAAGAATTTACGGTAATCGACCATTAAAAACTTTACCAGGGAAAGAAACCCGACCCACCAGTGCGCGGGTACGGGAGGCAGTTTTTAATATTTGGCAGGGAACAATAGAAGGTTGTCGTTGGCTGGATGCGTGCGCCGGTACTGGTTCAATGGGCGCAGAGGCTTTGTGTAGAGGAGCCAGCCTAGTCGTAGGAATTGAAAAATCTAATCGTGCCTGTGCAATTATCCAACAAAACTGGCAGCAAATAGCGAGTGCTGAACAGGAATTTCTGGTACTACGAGGAGATATCTTACAGCTTTTGCCAAAACTGGCAGGACAGCGGTTTGATAGAATTTACTTCGATCCACCCTATGCGAGTGGATTGTACCAGCCAGTGTTAGAGGCGATCGCTCACTCTGGGCTTTTAGATTCTAACGGTGAAATAGCAGTCGAACATAATCCTCAAGATTGGACGCCCCCAGCGATTTCATCTTGGGAAATCTGCCGCGAAAAAGTTTACGGAAACACAGCTTTGACCTTTTACAGGGTTGTGGAGTAAGGGAGGACAAGGAGACAAGGGGACTCTTGACTCTTGACTCCTTACTCAGCACTTTACAAGCCTAGCTGATTGCCGCGCTTGTATTGTTGGTACGCTTTGTAAAACAACCCACTTAAGGTTACGAAGATTAGACCCAGCACAATGCCGTCAAGCAAGGGTTCAACCACGTTCAATCTCCTTTGTTGCTATCGTTGAATATTTTGTTCCCGCACTTGATTCTACCAAATTTGGCATAATCCCTTCTTCCAAAGTAGGAGTGAGGCGAGGTGAAGGGAGAAGATGACGAAATTATCCCCCTCAACCCCCTGATCTGTTGCTTAGTTAGAAAAAAAACATTTGTCTGTGCTTGCAGACACAATCAAGAACTTTTAAGCTATGTGTATGAAATGAAAACTTTTTGTACACTTTGACTCAAATAGCAAACTTTTGCATAACCAGATTACCAAACCTGAAGCTTTGATTTGGCGAATCGCTTTGACGGCGCTGGCGATTCTGCTAGCAGTCCTTTTGGGCATTTTTGCTGTTCGCATAACAAGAACTGCCGATCCATACGTCAAAAGCGTTCTATCACTCAAAGGCGACCAAGTCATAGGACACGCCATCTTTCAAATCAACTGTGCTGGTTGTCATGGCTGGGAAGCAGATGGGCGCGTAGGTCCAAGCTTGCAAGGAGTCTCAAAGCGCAAATCCTCATATGGTCTGATTCACCAAGTCATTAGTGGCGAAACCCCACCCATGCCAAAATTCCAACCTAGCTCTCAAGAAATGGCAGACCTTTTGAGCTATTTAGAAAGCCTCTGATAGCCTATGTAGCTGGTTGGGCTGAAAAAGATTGCTCGAAAGCAGACTCAACCACTCGTTCATCAGGCTTTCTAGAACTCGTATCTTCCTGTGGATTCGAGCTACAACAGCCATCTGTCCACTGTTGACCGGGTTCGTGCTTACATACTTTCTTAACCTGCTTGCCCATATATAGCTATTCTTTCTAAATGCTATAGCGTACCTCATTAATATAACATTAAAGGTAATTAGCGGTAATTAGCGGTAACTATTGGAATAACAAGGGTGTAGGGGCGCAAGGCACTGTGCTGGTATAGGTTTTATATTTCTAAGATGAGATTTTTATGAATGCGTTTATTTGGCAATAATAGATTGTCAACAATTTGGTTGCGTAACTCTTTAGAAGAGTAACTATCTCCTCGAATACATTCAAGTAACAGAGTATTAGCATAAAAATAATCTTTCAAAGTTTTGATTTGTTCTTCGGAAAATTTCACATCATCAAAACCAATATGTAAATACAATCTCATCAATCCTTTCAATTTTTTTGACCACTCCTGCCATTCCCATTTTGGGGCATCATCAGAAGGAAAGCTATCTTGCAAGTACATGAGTTCGTCTGCTAAATCGTCATATTCCAGTTGTCTAGCGCGAGCAATGATATCTTCTTCACTAAGATTAGCGCTTTCTTCTTGAAGATTATCACTATTGCTAGAATTTTGAAAAGTAAAATGTTCTTTATCAAGAGTAATTTGACGCTCTTGCTTATTAATCGTAATAACTCCCTTTTCCTTATCAATAGTGACCCCACCTCGTAGCTGAGGAACAGTGACACTAACAGGAAGTTCTTTTCTTAATAAAGGGTTTATTTTCTGAGGTTCAAATTCTTTATCATAAGCTTTAGCAGAAACTTTAGCATAAATGTCAACTAAATTTAATGCAAAATTGGACACTTGAGAACGTTTGATAATTTTTTCTCGTTCATCATTAAACTCTTTCAACATAACGGCAAGTTTTAAAGCCAAGTTAGAATCAATTTTTGTCAACCGATTACTATAAAGTTCAAAGTCCTGGTCAACAAATAAATAAAAGGCTCTCCATGAACTAGATGGAACTGCATGTGAAGTCGTTACGTCATACAGCCAAGTCAACATATCTTGGAGTTTTTTACTACTTACCAGCTTGTTGATTTGGCTAAAAATGAGCTTGAGAAATTCATCAGCATTTGCGAGTCGTCCTGCAACCATCAGAAACACTTCTCGCCACTGATGGTTGGTTAAGTGCTGCTGAATAACTTCTTTGAAAATTTCAGGATTTCGACTCTCTACGAGATGATTAGCAACGAAGTATTCCTGAAAAGTTAGATGTGAGAATGAATACAAATCTTGAGCTTGCTTAACGAGTAATCCATGATTTGCTTCAATGTTTTTCAAGACTGCTAAACTATCAACAGCAAGAGTCTTAGGGGAAATTTCTGGAAGATTTTCAATATAATTTCTAATTAACTCTTCTAGTTCACTAGCTTGCCAAAAATACTTCTGTGGTTCTTGGTTAAAAGCCTCATAAGCTATCTGGCTAAGTAAATTAACTTTACGTTGATGTGGTAAGTTAAATTGATTAGTCCAATTACGTTCAATTCGCCTACTAGCATCCCATTTGCGTAGCAGGACATTTATAGCATCATCAATCAGTAAATATTGATTTTTTGGCAATGCATAGTAATCTTCAAACACTAAACACAACATAGTGAGTAGTAAAGGATTTGTTGTTAACTCCTTTATAGAACTATTTTTTTCTATTTCTCCTAAAAATTCGTCTCCTAATTTAGGTTCTTGACCTGATGCAAACCATTTTTTAACAAACATCACAACTTGATGTTCATTAAAATCTGCCATCTCCACTTCTGTAAAGTATTCAAATGTATAATCCGAAGCTCCTGAACGGCAGGTCATAACAAAACGATTTTTGGGAAATTGTTCTACCAACGTGTTAATATTTCGGTAGACTCGGTTGCTTTCTTGGTCTCTCACTTCATCTAGACCATCCAATAAAATTAAGCAACGACCTTGTAGTAACTCTTGAACAAGTTCCTCTGATGCAGAAGCATATGTCATCAATTCTCGTTTTATGGCATCTATCAGGCTGGGTTGATCTTCTTCGTCTGCAAATGCTTTTAATGAAATAAAAATTGGGATAGTTTGTTGTCCTAATTCTTGGGTAGTATGCACAGCAAGATGCTTGAGAAACGTAGTTTTACCTGCTCCTGGTTTACCCCAAATAAGAAGCTTAGGATAATTTTTTACGGCATCTAAAGCTGCGACATTTCTATTGCTAACTGTATAGTTGATGCGACTAAAGCTTATATTGTTTACACCACTTTCAATGGAAATGTTAGTTAACAACTCCTCAATTGTTTTTTGCTTTTTACCTTGAATATTTTCTAAAATATTGACATTGGCATAAACACTCTCTAATTGTACAGGTTGCGTCATTGTGAGCACTTTCATTGTGCCGCACTTTATCCTAAGATATTCATGGTAGCGGTCAAGCCACTCTTCATTAAGACGAGAACTTGTCTCTCCTTGTTCTAAGGCTGCTTGTTGTCTCAACGCCTCTTGATAGCTTTCGTATCCCAGTAACACTCTGCATAAGAAGTTAAGATTCTTCTCCTGCATTTTTGTTGGTTCAGCGTTATTAAAGAAGTTACGGATAGTTTTGTCAGAAATGATATCTTTTTCTGAGGTTTCTGTTTTATCAAGATAAAACCGATTTAGCTCATTAATCAGAAGCTTCGGTGAACTACCAAACTTTTCTATATAAGCTTGTTTTAATTTTTCAAAGACTTTTTGATGAACTGTAATGGCTGCCATTTATGCCCTCTAGACTTTTCCTGAAATCTTTAATTTTTATAAAACTTTCCAAGCTTAACTAGGCTGAGTGGTATTTATTAGCATTGTAAAATCTTCATTTTGAAGAAAGCAAGATTGTGAAAAATAAAAAAAAGAACTCAGGAGGCAGACTAGGTGGCGAGTTAAGGTGAAAAGTCCTGGAATTCTTTCGTGAACAGAGAAATTTTGCCTTTGTGAATCTTGCAGATTTATCCATGGGGCGATTATGAGTTCTTCTCAATGTTTTCAGCCTAATGATACGCCTCAAGATAGTAGAACAAATATGCTTGTGGGTATACAGACTCGTGCCAGGAAAGCTTGTAGAGTAGAGTTAATTCCGTTAGTTTCCGGTAATTACCGCTTATTCAGGTAAACACTACAACAGGAAGTGTGCTATGAGAAAAAGTATAATCAGTACTAAGATAGATGCAGATTACGTCAACCAACAATATCTAAAATTTCTATCTTCTCTATCTGTTGAGTTTAGGTTTTCCCTGAACTGCCTGCTGTCTTGGATTCATTTGTCGCGTCAAAGTCGGTTTGACCATAATGCCACCATTCAAGCTTTTGAAATTGTTGAGCAACACATTGAACTTCAGACTCTACTCTTGGAACAACTTTTAAACTGGCGTCTTGCTCCTAACGAAATCGACCCTGATGCTTCAAGTGTGTCACCTGATGTAGACCTGTTCTATCAAAAATTAAGGAAATTTCAATATTCTCTCGTTCTTGAATTCAAGTTGTGCCTCAATCGTAGCTATGACTTGACTCAACAATGGCGTCAAGGTCAACTTGACAACAGTTCTACTATTCAGGCGCTTAAAGAGATTGAGCAAAATGCTAAACGTCAGAGTCAACTTTTGGAAAAACTCCTGAACTGGCGTTTCGATCCCAGTGAACTTAAGCATGAGTTGTCTGTTTCTAACTTCTAACTAAAGAGAAAAATCCTCAAAATTGCCTCTACTCCTCCACACCCTAACTCTAACTAAACTGCTGGGCGTAAAATCTGGCATAACGACGCCTAAGTGTTAACAATTCTTCATGACTTCCCGATTCGACAACCTGTCCGCGTTCCAGAACTAAAATGCGATCGCACCGCCTCACTGTACTCAAACGATGAGCAATAATAAACACAGTTCGCCCTTCCATTAGCCGCTCTAGCGCTTCCTGTACCAAAGCTTCTGACTCTGAATCTAATGCTGATGTCGCTTCATCTAAGATAAGAATTCTAGGGTTCAGCAGAACAGCACGCGCAATAGCAATTCTTTGCCGCTGTCCACCAGACAAATTCACCCCTCTTTCTCCTACCCAAGTGTCATAACCATCTGGTAGTTGGGTAATAAATTGATGGGCGTTAGCAATTTTAGCAGCTTTCTCTACCGCTTCCATATCAAAAAAGTCTTGCCCGAAAGCAATGTTTTGGGCAATTGTTCCAGAAAACATAATGGTTTCTTGAGGAACAATGCCAATTTGTCGCCGTAGACTGTCAAAGGTGACATCCCGAATATCAACACCATCAATTAAGATTTGACCAGCACCAGGATCATAGAAGCGGGGGAGAAGATTCACGAAAGTCGTTTTACCAGCACCCGAAGCACCAACAAGAGCGATCGCTTCTCCTGGCTGTGCCAATAAACTGATATCTTTTAAGACAGGTTCACCTGGTTTGTAGGCAAAGGACACATGACTATATTCCACCTTGCCAGTGACTGGGGGAAGAAACAAAGCATCTGCTTTTTCCACCACCGTAGGTTGAATTGCCAACAACTCAAAAACGCGGTCAACAGACGCCTCACCCTGTTTAAACTCGTTGTAGTTGTTGGTAACATGAGCAATGGGGTCAATCAATAACCCACCTGCGGTTAAGTAGCTGACAAACTTTGGTACCGTCAAGCTACCAGTCGCAATTTGCCATGCGCCAACGAATAGTAAAGTTAAAACGCTCAAAACTTCTAAAAATCCGATAATTGGAATCTGAATTGCTTTCAGCCGTTCCACTGAATATTTCGCTTTGAAAGTGCGTTCTGCTTCTTGGCTAAAGCGGGAAATTTCGTAGTTTTCTGCCGCAAAAGCTTGTATGAGGCGAATACCACTGAAAACTTCCGTGAGTATTGCTGACAAATCTGAAACGCGATTTTGACTTTTCAGGGAGAATTGGCGTAACCGTTCGCCAAACCAACCAATTAAAATACCCATCAGTGGTGCAACAATAACCGTGGCGAACGTCAGTTGCCAATTTAGAAAAATCATGTAAATCGGAATTGCTACCAACTGCAAAACGCAGGGGATAAAGTCGTGAAACACTTTGTGTACGACTTCCCCCACCCGGTCGATATCTTCCGTGAGGCGGTAAGATAAATCACCTGCTTTTGCTGTTTCAAAATAGCTGAGATTGAGCTTTTGCAGGTGGGTGTAAACCTGTTTACGGAGATGAAAAGCGACTCGCAGTGCTGCTTTTGCCATGTAGATATCTTGCACGGACTGAAAGGTGCCTCGTGCTAGAAATACTGCTGCTATGATACCAAGCTGTAAGGCGATCGCTTTTAAATCACCGCTACCAAACAGAGTGGCAAATTGACGTACCAGAGACAGGAGTGCCAAAGTCGCTAGGACATATCCGAAGATGCCAATGAACCCTTTGACAATGGTTCGCCACTGAGGTTGGATATACGGTAGAAGTTGCCAGTAGTTAGAGCGCGTTTTCAAGCTGTCACGTCCACAAAAATACTCTTGTTTGTCTGACGCTATCAGCTTTTGAGTAGTTTCAGAACAGTCAATGAATACTTATGTCGGAATCTTCTTTAACTTCCCAACGCAGTAGCCTTGGTAGCTGCGCCACATCTAAGATATAGTTCACAATCCACAGGACTATTTCTACCAGCAATAAATTTCGTACCCACGCTAAATCGGTTTCAAAATGTAGAAACTTCCACCCTTGATAGAGTTGCCAAAAGCGATAAGGTAGGTATAAATAGGGAACCATTACCCACACAACTGTATGAAATTGCCTAAGTGTTAAAATCTCAGATAGGATTTGCAATCCTAACATCACAAAGTAGGGAATAAACACAGTTAATATGCGCGTATCACGCAGCCACATACCCCACACAAGTATCACCACAAGGGGTACTATTACTCCCAGGATTTGCACCGTACCGAACCAAATTTTAAACCACCCTGGCAGTGGTTGGGGAAGGCTGAAAGGTTTCGAGTTTCTCCACGCCCAACCTACAACGACAAGAAAAGATGTGGCAAGTAGGAAAAAGACGAGGTTTTCTATAAACAGGTAGAGGTTTGTGTTCATGGAAGTCATGACTGTGTTAAGCTACTACGAATTTAATCTGCATACTTACTGGTCAGGGTTGTTAAAAGTCAAAACTCACTCTGGAGTGCCTTGAGGAAAAAAAGTGTAATCAAGATGCTCATTAGCTTACAGATCTTTTGTATTTTGAGTACGTGGAAACTTTTAGCAGACTTTTCACGCCAGCTAGTTTTATTTTCTTTAATTATGTGAACAATCAATGGATATCAAGAAATAAAAATAATAATCAATTCAAGAATTATGTATAGAAGATTTTAATTTCTGTAATTTTTACACACAGCAACTATTAAATCTGTTAGAAAGGTATAAGAGCAAACACCATATTTCTGTAATTTTAAAGCTTTCATCAAAGCTGACATAGTCAATTGCAAACTTTTGTACAATTCTTCTTGGAGGATTCATATATTTACTTGATTTTTAGTTGTTTGTTTGGTAACTTTGTTTATGCAAAGTAAACCTCAGTACGGTAACGTGCATAGTTGTCGCTTTTTGCCAATAGAGGTAAAAAAGTGATGACTGTAAAGGGAACCTCTTGACAGAAGAGTAAGTGGGTGTGTCTCGTTTTTGCGATAAGGTCGGAATGAGGTTCTAGAGTATCTACCCTAAATTCCAGAGCTAAAGATTAATTTGCTTTAATAGTTACATTTGTTGAAGGGTGGTGGTACTTACACTGACTGCCCTAAAGTTGTTGTCTCAACTTCATGACTCACTCAAGCAAAATTTTGGTGCAAGCGAGGCTAAACCAGTGAAGTTACCTATTAATTGACAGAGATTAAAATAGCAAGTAGCTGTTTGTTTGATCTAGACATATCACATATCGGTGTGAATCTAGTAAATCTGCTAACGAGGTAAAGTTGGTTAAAAGGGCAGAATTTTGTATAGCAGGTTTTCTTTTTTAAGACGGAAAAGCTAAATTTATGAGGCGTGTCCGGATATTTAGTATTATTAACGATAACGTCGGATTCATCTGCTACATATACCTTTAAACGTATAGCAAATAATTTAATTTAAGAATGTTGAAACCATTACAGTATCGAGCTGGGCAACTCAGCGATTTGCTAGAGAATTTACAAAGTACAGGAGCCAGTGGGTTTATTTACATCAATGCCATCGTAAATTCAGAGCAAAATCCAAGGTCGCGTGTTGTCGTTTTAAACAACGGCGAGATGGTTTATGGTGGCTCAAAAATTCTCAATAATCAAGAATTTGCTAGAAGGATTGGGATTAAGTTAAGTCATGACTGGGCTGATATTGCGGTTGGATATGCAGCACAAAAGTTACAAGACCCCTCATCCTTTCGAGAACTTTTAGAACAAATCGTTCGGATACGAGTGTTCAAATGGGAAGAGATTGAAACCTGTGTTCATGCTCAAGCTGTGCAAGTATTAGAGCAAACATTACCTTATGCAGGCAAGTTACAGTTAGACCCCACAGTTCAGATTGACCTGAGTTATGGGAAAGAGGGTCATGGTTTGGAATGGAATAAGCTGATCCAAGACGTTGCTTGTCGCCACCGGGAATGGACTGCACTTGCTCCTGTGATTCCCAGCATGGAGGCGGTTCCCCAACTTTCACCAGGTTGGCGAACAGTGACAGACACTAAAGCGCACCAGCATTTCCACAAGTGGGTGGATGGTAGGCGATCGCTTATTGACATTGCCGAACAATTAGACCAAGACCCTCTAGAGCTAGGGCGAACCTATTTGGAGTGGGTTGCATCAGGCTGGATAACGTTTGTGCGAGATACACCTGTAACTCAAGAAGTTGCTCATGTTGAAGAGCAACGTCCAATTGTATTGAGTGTTGATGACAGTTCTGTAGTGCAGATTTTAATCAGGCGGGCTTTGGGAGATCACTATCAGGTGCTCTTTGCAAGTAGCGCTGTGCAAGCTCTAACTTTGATGAATACCAATCCAATTGTACTGTTACTGTTGGATGTCACTATGCCAGATATTGATGGCTTAGAATTCTGCCGTACTGTACGTAGCATTCCAAAATTCAAGGATTTGCCCATTATTATGGTCACGGCACGAGATAAATTTTCTGATAAACTCAGAGGTCAAATTGCTGGAACAACTCATTATTTAACTAAGCCATTTGAACCTGAGTATTTACTTGAGATTGTTGAGAAATATGTGGGACAAAGACGACAAAAGTTAAAAGAGTCTCCTACAAAGAGAACTTTCGATAACAGAATTTCCGAAAAAAGTTATTTATAACTTTGTTTTTTCAGCTATCGTTTTATATCAAGCTGTATTCAAATTAAGTGTCGTCTAACCATTGACAGTTGATTGTTAACAGTCAACAGATTCAAGAGTAGAAAAATGCAATGGAGAACAAGAAATACCTAACATTTCGTATACATGATTTGCACTATGGAATCGAAGCAGGAATGGTTCAAGAAATTTTCCCGCTTCCGGAACTGATCCCGAATATTGAAGCAAGCAGTGATATTATTGGCATCCTCAATTTGCGGACGCAAATTGTGCCAGTGATACATCTTGATTGGCTTCAAGGATATCCGCCAAAAGTTTGCCATCTTAGCGACTACATCATCATTTTACAGTGGGAGGGCTTGCAAATTAGCATACTCGTTCACCAAGTCAACGAAATGCTAGAACTAGATGATGAAGTCATTGAAACAGTCCCTTATAATGGGTTCCTTTTTGATATCAATACCGCATTTATTGCTGGTGTAGCCAAGATAGAGTCAGAAACAATTTTTTTGCTAGATTCCAAGAAATTAGTTCGTCAACCAGAGACCTTAGTCACCTTAATTTGGGATGCACAAAGCCAGTTGGAAGTCCCGACAGCATTTGATGATGGACAACAGTACGAGGAATATCAAACACCAAACTTCTACGACTTATGTTGTCCGCATACGACTTCCGAAGAACGGGCTATTTTCCAACAAAGGGCTGTTCATCTTAGGCAATCATTCAAAGAGTCAGAGGTGACAAACAGCCTGATGGCTCTAGCAGTCATTGGCATTGGTGACAAGTACTATGGGTTGGATTTAAAACTGGTGCGCGAATTCACCAATATTGACAATTTGACCCCAATTCCTTGCTGCCCAAAGCATATTGTTGGCAATATGAATTTGCGTGGAGAAATTGTCACTTTGGTTGATATTCGCAACATTTTGAATCTCCCAATGACGCCGATTAACATTGGTTCTAAAGCAGTGGTCGTTCAATTTGAAGATGTTATTGTCGGATTGCCCGTTGATAAAGTGTTGGAGGTAGTTTATCTCAATCCTGCTGAAATGACACCCTTGCCCGCACTAGAACTTCTTTACAATGCACAGTACCTCCGGGGAATGGCTTTCTTTCAGGGAAAAATGCTGAGTGTCCTAGATTTCCCCAAAATCCTGACCGAAGGAGAACTGACAGTGAATGAACAAATTTAGCTCTTATTAATAAGAACTCTAAATTTGACTCAAATCTGAATTAATTATAAATACAAATCATACAGAAGGATATGAACCTATGTTTGGCAAATTAAGGTTAAGAGGTCGAATTTTATTAGGATATTCATTCCCGCTTTTCTTATTGATAGTACTGAGCGGTCTGGCATTGGGAAATGCTAGAAGATTCGATGTAGCCTTCAAAAAAGTGCAAGATGCCAAGACAGCCTCTCAAGGAGCAGCCGAAGCAACATTGGGTTTATCAAGAGTGGAAAGGACAGCACGCGGCTTCTTAATATTTGGTAGTGACGAAATCCTGCGAAAAACCTTTAACGCAGGGATATCGGACTATAAGAGATCTCTTGCCTCCGCAGAAAAGCTTGTTGTCAACCCATCGCAGAAAGAGCGGTTGGCAAAACTCCGTCAACTTGGTTTGCAACTAGAGCAATCTTCTCGAGAGGTTGTGACTTTGGTAGAGTCAGGAAGAAGAGAAGAGGCAATCAGAATATATCAAACAGAAAAAAGTAGACCCTATATTCAAGGGGCTGAAGCGTTGCAGAAAGAGTTTGAACAGGAGCAAAACAAAATTATTCAAATAGCAATTAACGACGTCCAACAGGCAACAATCCTCATGCAACTTGTTGCGGGGCTGGGTACACTCATATCTGCCTCTATCTCCATAGTCATTTCTTATGCACTCTCCTCCGGTATTGCTAAGACAATCCAAGATGCCTCTGAGGCTGTCTCTTCTTCTGTAAAAGAAATTACGACCACAGTCAACGAGCAGGAACATGTCATCTTGGAGCAGTCTGCCTCAGTGAATGAAACCACCCTCATTATTGAGGAAGTGGGAACTTCTTCGCTCCAATCCGCCCAAACAGCAGAAATCTCTGCCGGGGGAGCGCAGAAAGCTCTAGACCTCGCTGAAGAAGGAACCAGAACAGTCGGTGTGACAATGGAAGGGATCTTGGAACTCAAAAACCAAGTGATAGCAATTGCCAACCAGATTGTGCGTCTTTCTGAGCAAACAGCACAAATTACCACAGTTTCTGACTTAGTTGCTGATTTGGCAAATCAAACAAATATGCTGGCTCTAAACGCAGGCGTAGAAGCAGCTCGTGCAGGTGAGCACGGGAAAGGCTTTGCAGTGGTGGCTGGCGAAATTCGTAAACTGGCTGATCAAAGTAGGAAATCAGCTGACCGGATTCATCTTCTGGTTAACGAAGTGCAAGCAGCAATTAACTCCACCATCATGGTGACTGATGAAGGTACCAAGAAAGCAACGCACGGAATCAAGCTAGCTGAAGAAACGGGTGATGTGTTCATAAATATCTCCGATGCTGTTAATAGGGTGTTTCTTAACAACCAAGAGATTGTTATGACAGCTAAACAGCAGGCTGTTGCCGTGCAGAGGATCGTTGCAGCCATGAATGCCATCAACTTAGGGGCAAAAGAAACAACCGTTGCCATCTCCCAAGTCAAAGAGGTGACCGAAGACCTGAACGAAGCCGCTCAGAATCTTCAGGCTGTGCTTTAAATATGTCATACAACTTGCATTCAAACAGATGACTCTTGAGACTGGATGTGGTTTGTTGTGATTTTCTATACCCTGTCAGGAGATAACTCAGTTTGAAAGCAACCTCGTATCAGCCCTTAAAAATAGCTCCCAAGCCATGATGATAGAAGACGAAGAACTGCGATCGCTTTACAAAGCAGCCAGTGCAGAACATATACAGAAAATCGAAGCGGGATTGCTCCACTTAGAAAAAAATCCCCAAGATCATGCCAAACTAGAAGGATTACTGCGAGAAACCCACTCCCTCAAAGGTGATTCCAGGATGTTAGGGGTAAAAGATGTGGAAACCCTTACCCACCAAATGGAAGAAATTCTCGGTTCCGTCCTGCAGGGTGAGCGAGTTTTTACTTCCCCACTGTACGAGTGCCTATCTCAAGGGCTGGATGCTATTCGTAAAATTGCCCATGAAGCCGTTACCGGACAACCAGCAGGAGTCAGTGTCTTTCATGTCCTAGCTCAACTTATGAGAGGTGAGTCTAGTGATGCATGGTCGGAAATTCAGGAAACGGTTCCTGAATCGGAGGATGATTCCTCTATCTTGCCTCTTGCACAACTGCCTACAGTCTTTGATGATGCCAAATCGGAGGATGATTTCTCTACCTTGCCCCTAGCACAGCCCCCCTTAGTCTTTAGGGATGCCGTTCAGGTTAACCAGCCAACAGAACCAGTAGCAGACACTTTTGCTCAAGTCAGTGACGGCGAGATTGACACCATTCGCGTTGAATCCCAAAGGCTCGATAAGCTCTTGACACAAGTGGGTGAACTGGTAGTTACTAAAGGTCAGATTGCAGACCAACTTGTTGAAATTGACGAAATGATAGCCCTGTGGGAGGAGTTGAGTCGGCAAATCTTTGTGCTCCGTCAGGCATATGAAAATCTAGAGCGACGCGGACAGGGTAGTAGTACACTGCAACCCATGCAGCAAAATTTTTCCAAATCAATGGAAAACCGCCTAAAGCAACTGGGAGAGTCTTTAAATCGACTCCGCAATAAAGCGTTTGACTACACTGCTAGGCTCGAAATCGTATCCAATGAACTCCAGTCGGGAGTCATCTCTGTACGACTGCTGCCATTATCTACAATTTTTCATCTGTTTCACCGCACCGTACGAGATTTAGCGAAGCAGCAAGCCAAAGAAGTCGATCTTCACATCGAAGGTGAACAGACTTATGTAGACAAGCGGATTATTGAAGAGATGAAAGATCCGCTCATGCACATCCTCCGCAATGCAATAGATCATGGCATCGAAACACCCCAAGAGCGTTTACAACTTGGCAAACCCGCCACGGCGACGATTCACTTAAAGGCTTACCAGACTGGCAACACAGTTACTATTGAAGTTTCAGATGATGGGCGTGGTTTGGATGTCGAAGCCATTAAATTGGCAGCAGTACGCCGTGGTATTCGCTCTGAAGAAGAACTGGTAGCTATGTCAACGGCGGAAATTCAGGCATTGATATTTGCGCCTGGATTCTCCACTCGCACAGCAGTCACCGAGATTTCCGGCAGAGGAGTTGGTTTGGATGTCGTGCGTGCCAATGTTGACCGTCTCAAAGGAACCATCCAGGTAGAATTTACACCCGGCAGGGGATGTTTATTTCGCATCACCCTCAGTAGCATACTAGCAACCACACACGTCTTAATTGTGCAGGTCAACCAAAATTCCTATGCCATGCCTGTGGAATTTGTGGAAACAATGCTGTTGGTTTCTCCTCAAGAAATTTTTGCGCTTGAAGGTAGCCAAACGTTCTCATATCAAGGACAGGCGATCTCGGTGGCTTGGCTTGCAGATTTATTAGGCTTACCTGTCCAAGTGCCTGCATCAACTCAAGCTTTGAACACTGCTTTAAAAAGCATTCCGTGCATTATTCTTCAGCTTGGTTCTGAGCGTTTAGGATTGCTGGTAGACACTGTGTCGGAACTACAAGATATTGTCTTGAAAGCGCAGAGTCATTTGCTCAAAAGGGTTTGCAATATAGCCGGTGCCACAATTCTGGGTACTGGAGAAGTTTGCATGGTGCTCAATCCTCCTGATTTGTTTAAGTCAGCGAAGAAGGCAGTTGTTTCTGTCACAGTTAAGGAGTTAAGGGAAAAAGCACAACTCAAACAGAAGATTCTTCTGGTTGAAGATTCAATTCCCATTCGTACCCAAATGAGGCGGATTTTGGAAAGTGCTGGTTACGAAGTCACGGCTGCTGTAGACGGTCAAGATGGCTTCGACAAACTGAGGGAGAGCAAGTTTGATGCCGTTGTCTCGGACGTGCAAATGCCAAATGTGGATGGGCTGGAACTGACCGCCAGAATTCGGGAATTACCTGAGTATAAGGAATTGCCTGTCATTTTAGTGACAACCTTGGCGTCCGAGGAGGACAAGCGTCAAGGTGCAGAAGTTGGGGCAAACGCTTACATCACCAAAGGTGAGTTCGAGCAAGGAGTATTTCTAGATACATTAAGGAGATTGGTATAAATGGATTCTTTTCAAAAGAAAGTGGTTCTAGTCGAGGATTCTCCTATTGCCCTGGAAATTCTCCAACGATTACTCAATTCCTCACCAGAGGTTGCTGTGGTCGGTACCGCACGCAATGGTTTGGAGGGTCTGGAAGTCATTACCAAGACGCAGCCAGATGTGATTTGTACAGACCTGCTTATGGAAAACATGGATGGTCTGGAGTTGACCAAACGCGTGATGGCTCAAGACCCCCGACCAATTTTGGTGATTAGCAATTTTGTACAAAACACAGATATAGACACTATCTTCCGTCTGTTGCAAGCCGGAGCGGCAGATGTTTTCCCCAAACCGACCACAGGTTCGCCCACTGACTATGAGCAAATCAAAGCAGCGTTGATTGCCAAAATTAAAGTCCTTTCTAGTGTAAAAGTGGCTGCCAGATCGCAACAAAAACAGCCGCTGACTTCTCCCCCTGAGGAGGCTATAACGTCTGGGCCGTTCCTAAAGACTAAAACACGAGTGTCAAATATGACAACTCCTATCAGAGTTATCAGTATAGGGGCTTCCACACGAGGTCTTCAAGCTATCCAGAAGATTCTGTGCAAACTCCCGTCTGATTTCCCATTGCCCATTATTTGTACCTTGCATGTAGGTGAAGGCGTTTTGTCAGGATTAGTGAATTGGCTGTCCTGTGAGTGTTCCTTGAGGGTCAAAGTTGCTGAAGTTGGCGAGTCTCCTGTACCAGGAACAGTTTATTTTGCTCCAGAGAAGAATCATCTCGAATTAGACTCTCGAAGCAAGTTTATGTATTTAAGATCTGTACCAGGAGAAAAGCATTGTCCCTCCATTACAGTCATGTTCAAATCTATCGCTAGCTACTATGGCAGAGCAAGCGCCGGGATTTTATTAACTGGGCTTGGCAATGACGGCGCACAAGGCTTACAGGCGATTTCTCAAATAGGAGGTCTGACAGTCGCCCAAGATGAAAAAGGTGGTGCGGCTTTTGGCATGGTGAAAGAGGCGATCGCCCTAGATGCTGCTCAATATTTGCTTGCCATTGAAGATATCGCCCCTTTCTTAGTAGAAACCGTACTTAGCAAATAGTTAACGACAGTTTCCTAAGGCTGGAAACCCGCATAGCTGAACTTCTTCCAGGCAACTTCTGTGTTGTTTCAAAGTCCTACAGCAGTTTGCAGATGAGTGATACCAATTCACTAAAACTATGATACAGATAAAGAAGGAATAAATATCAACGAGCAAAGATGGCTGGAGTCACCAAAGTAGAAATATATGAGTCAGCAGAAGAATTACAGGAACTGCTGAGAAAACAAAAAATAGTATCAAGTCGTGAACGGATTCAAGCGTTGTATTTGCTGAAAATAGGTCATGTAAAAACAATACAGGATGTAGCGGTGGTGCTAGGGAGAGCAAGGGTAACGGTACAAAGATGGTTGAAGGACTATACCGAATCAGGAATAAAAGGTTTATTGTCAACGAAAAAGAGTCCAGGAAGACCGCCAATGATTAACTTACAAGCAAGAGAGCAGCTAGACAGAGAACTTCAACAGCCACAGGGATTTAAAAGTTATGAAGAAATACGAACTTGGTTAAAAGCAGTGGAAGGGATAGAAGCATCATATAAAGTAGTACACGACACAGTGCGCTATCAAATGAAAGCGAAGCTAAAAGTACCGCGAGCCGTAGGTGTCAAATACGATAGTGAAGCAGAATTGGAATTTAAAAAAAACTGCCACAATACCTAGAAGTAATTAAAAAACACATCATAGCACCAGTCGATAAACAAAAAAAAATTAGATATTGGTGTGGAAACGAAAGCCGTGTGGGGTTGAAGACTGAACCTGGGAGATTAATTACGACAAAAGGAGTCAAGCCCATCGGCATTATGCAATGGAAGCGGGATAATTTTTATTTATATGGATTAGTAGAACCATTAACTGGAGAGCATTTTATTTGGGAATTCTCTCATTTAAATACAGCTTGTTTCAATATTTTTTTAGAAAAATTCTCAGAGACTTATTCTCAAGATATACATATTCTTCAGTTAGATAATGGAGCGTTTCATTTTAGTCAGCATCTCAAACTACCAGAAAATATAGTTTTGTTATTTCAGCCTCCGCATACACCTCAAGTTAATCCAATTGAAAGATTGTGGGAGGAGGTTAAAAGGCATTTAACTTGGGAAAGCTTCTCAACTTTAGATGAATTAAGAGAATTTATTTGGAAGCGATTGGAACAATTAAACACATCAATCGTTGCTTCTATTACAGGTTGGGATTTTATTCTTGATGCTTTATTTGTATCAGGCTTTTCGTGAAATGGTATGAGGTACAAAACTTTAGTCTCAAAGCCAGATAGAACGCCTGTTTTACTTTTGTGCCTCCTAGGTCGGAACTGCGTTAACGCGCAGTGTACACGGAGGGCATATTCTGACGGATGTATTCTGAATTCTGCTATAAGCCTTGCCCTTACGGACACGCACTACGTGTCAAGGGAACAAATCTTTCTCTTCTTTCCATAAATGTTTGTCCAGAACCTCTTCGCTGCATACTGCCAAGTGTATTTTAAGTCAAAATCTATTGCAGAGATTCGGTAGCAGGAACGAGGAAACAGGGGACAGGAAAACGTTATAAGATATAACCTATAACTTGATTAATCTTGTAGTTCTTCTGTTTGAGAAATAGATACCTGAGAGTACTAACATTGTTCTGGAGTACTGCTATAGAGGCTGAGTTGGAGTATCGTATCAACTTCCTCTTAGCAACCTTAAGCAGCTTGGGCAATCTTGCAGGCAGTCTGTTTGGACTATTCTTGTTTTATGGTAATGGCTACACCTTCGCTGGGTGGTCATGGGAAGCAGCTTTGGTAGTACTGGGGATTTTTACTCTGCTGCAAGGCTTCTCTGCAACTTTCCTTGCGCCAAACCTAAATAGCATTGTCCGCCACGTCCAAGAAGGTACACTGGACTTTGTGCTAATCAAACCCATCCGCAGCCAGTTTTGGCTTTCCACCCGTACCCTGTCACCTTGGGGTCTGCCAGATATAATCTTTGGTAGTGTGATAATTGGCTATGCAGGTACACGACTTGGTTTAGGAATAGACAACTATCTCATCAGTGTCATTCCCCTGTGTTTTGGCTTGGTGATTCTTTACAGTTTGTGGTTCATGCTAGGAGCAACTAGCATCTGGTTCGTCAAAATATACAATGTTACCGAAGTTCTACGGGGTCTGTTGGAAGCCGGGAGATATCCGATGGTGGCGTATCCCACTGCGTTCCGCTTTTTCTTCACGTTTGTTGTTCCCGTAGCTTTTTTAACAACTGTGCCTGCCCAAGCAATGCTAGGTCAAAGTCAAATCACTTGGATAGTAGGCGCAGGAGTGTTAGCGCTGATGCTATTTTTTGTTTCCATCAGGTTTTGGCGGTTTGCTTTGCGTTTTTATACGAGTGCTTCGAGTTAAAACCATGAAATCTCTTTGTTTGTACAAAGACTCAGGAATTTGTAAGTTTTGCACTCAGGCGGGTACTCCACACTATCGTAATTTCTGCCGCCCTCACAGTATCCATGCCATCGCCTAAAGGGCAGTGGGCATATGGACAATCGCCAAGCGTTTAAGAATTAAGAATGACTCGGTCAGTGCCTGGTAGTATGGCTAATTGAAAATACTGCTAAATACCCCGTTTCAACCAAAACCAAGCTTGCTTTACTGCTTTAGTTGTGAATGAAGGTATAACTCAGGCGTTGCTTAAGCTAAAAAAATCTGGAATTTTACGGTATAGCCCATATCCTCTCAAGTGTAAAGTTGGACTAATTGATTCAATCAACTTGTTTGCTTTGTCCATGGTCAACATTCCATCACAAAAGACTTGTTGAGGAATTAACTTTTTTGGTTTGATAACTTAACTGTTTCCAACTTCGCACAACTCTATTATTCATTGTTGAATTTATGAAGTCTTATCTAGCCGCCGCTATTCAAATGACCAGTGTGCCCAATTTACAAAAAAACTTGGCACAAGCAGAGGAATTCATCGATTTAGCAGTGCGTCAGGGTGCTGAATTAATTGGTTTGCCAGAAAACTTCTCCTTCATGGGTGAGGAAAGTGAAAAACTGGCTCAAGCTGACGCGATCGCCACCGAAACAGAAAAATTTCTCAAAACGATGGCGCAGCGTTTTCAAGTCACCATCCTAGGCGGCGGTTTTCCAGTTCCTGTAGACCATACCCGCAATAGAGTCTACAACACTGCCTTACTTATCGACCCTAACGGTCAAGAACTCGCTTGTTACCAAAAGGTACACTTATTTGATGTGAACGTCCCAGACGGCAACACCTATCGAGAGTCCACTACAGTCATGGCTGGCACGCAATTACCCCCTGTGTACTTCTCACCAGAACTTGGTAATATAGGGCTATCGGTTTGCTACGATGTCCGCTTTCCTGAACTCTATCGACACATGGCTCACAAAGGCGGGGATGTCATGTTCGTGCCTGCTGCGTTTACTGCTTTCACAGGCAAAGACCATTGGCAAGTCCTACTGCAAGCGCGTGCCATTGAAAATACCTGCTACATTATTGCTCCAGCACAAACAGGAATCAACTATGCCCGCCGCCAAACACACGGACACGCCATGATTATAGACCCTTGGGGAGTCATTTTAGCAGATGCTGGCGAGCAGCCGGGCGTTGCGATCGCCGAGATAAACCCCTCAAGGCTAGAACAAGTCCGCCGTCAAATGCCTAGCCTACAACACCGTGTCTTTGTCTGATTTTGCCCACTCCATAAGGATTTGTCAATGTAGAGACGCTTCAAAAAGCGCGTCTCTACGGGCGTGAGGTTACCAATCACCTTAACTAAACGGTATGAAAAAAAACAGAGGAACCTAATTGTTATCAAGCTCAGTCTAACCAACAGATAGGATTGCTGATGTCAAGCTTAAGCAGTCCTTATACTTTTATTAACTTTTTTTTATAGTCTTGCCTCTTATCCTTTAACGAATAAGGAATAAAGTGTAAGCGTTACTCTGACTAAAGCATATGCACCGTTACAAAGCGGAAGCGTTCTGAAAGTTAAGTATGAAACTAATCCCTAATAATCGTATTTTGAATGACCTATTTTTTAATTTTCCTACCCAAAGCATATTTCATGCCCTTATTTGTGGATTGTTTACTGTCTCAGGATTGTTACCACAACTGGCTGTTGCGAAATCTCCTGTTCAAGGAACCGCTGAACCTAAAAGCACTTCCACAACAACCAGTGAAGGTTGCAGCAATGATACAAGGCTGAATAACAAAGTTTCCTACTGGGCTAGCAATTTTGTTTTGGCATCCACTTGGGTTAGTAAGCCCAATTTAGGACTTGAAAACCTAGTAACATCAATCGGTCCGTACGTCTTTGCCTTTCTAAATCGTAGTTCTTGGCCCAACATTAGTGAACGGGCAAAGCAGGCAAGAGTACCCATCCTGATGTATCACGACATTATAGCAAAAAAACAAGTCTTTTTTGATGTCACCCCGGAAGAATTAGAACAGCATTTTCAATCTCTTAAAGAGAATGGCATCACTCCCATCAGTCTTGACCAGCTCATGACTCATTTACAGACTGGAATGCCACTTCCAGAAAAACCTGTCGTGTTGACATTCGATGATGGTTACGGGGGGCATTATGAGTATGTATATCCATTACTTAAGAAATACGCCTACCCTGCCGTATTTTCAATTTACACCAATGGTGTCGGCAACAACGCTGGTCGAACTCATGTGAGCTGGGAACAACTAAAGGAGATGGCAGCTGATCCCTTAGTTACAATTGCATCCCATAGCGTTACTCACCCACCTGATTTAACAGTTTTGCCACCTGAACAAATCCAAAAAGAAGTTGTCGAGTCTAAGGCGATTCTAGAGGGAAATTTGGGGATTCCTATCCGCTACTTTACTTATCCTGCTGGAAAATATAATGAGCAAGTTGCAGGTTTGGTGCAAGCCGCAGGATATGATCTAGCACTGACCATGAATGATGTGGATGAGCGGTTTGCAGGTGGATCAGAAAGTTTATTAGCAGTTTCGCGCTTTGGTCAATCTAGACTCAAAGACATAATAGCCCAAGCTTGGGGAGGACCCCAATTACCAAGCTGGCAAATAGGTTTTAACTTTACAAGTCCAGTTCAAAGAACTGACATTACGATTGACAAAATTCCTCTTATTCTGGTTTCGGGTGGCAAACCAATAACCATCCACGCTGATAGCCGTTATACGGTCAAGGAGATTTTGGCTAAAAGTAACACCAATGCTGTTGCAGCTGTGGACGGAGGGTTCTTCTCCTTGAAATTCTTAAATTCTAATGTGATGATTGGACCCGTCTTCAGCCAAGTCACCAAACAATTTATTCCTGGCTACATTGGCGATAACCAGAAACTAGCCGGACGTCCTTTAGTATTGATTAGTCCTGATGAAGTGCGCTTCGTTCCCTTCGACCCACTCAATCACAACACTTTAGAGGGAATACAAGCTGAAATGCCTGAGGTAACAGATGCTTTTGTAGCAGCGGCGTGGCTTGTTAAAGATGGTCAACCTCAGCAAGCCAGCACCTTTAACGGTCTGTTTGGGTTTGACGCACCACGTTATCGGGCTTTTTGGGGTATTAACCAAAATAAACAAGCCACTATCGGTGTTTCCCTGGAATCTGTTGACTCCATATCTTTGGGAGTCGCACTCGTTAAGGCTGGGTTACAGGATGTTGTCATGGTTGATTCAGGTCAGAGTACTTCCTTGGTTTACCAAGGAGAATCTCTGGTACGTTATGAACCTCGCCCTGTTCCCCATGCAGTTGCCCTTTTAGGGTCTGCGTCAACGACTAACACTCCCGCCTGCGTTTTTGTAGAAAATAAAACAAAAAACCGGGGAACATAAGCACCACCCGGCTGAGTCTAAGCAGTATAAGAATCCTCAGTGATGTAGGGACACAGCAATTTGATGTCCCTACTTCCTTCTTCTCAAAACTAGACGTTCGCTGTTTTCTTCGTTACAGCGTTGAGTTCGCCCTTGGCATATTTAGCAGCAAACTCCTCAAGTGAAATCTGCTTAATCTTGCTAGCGTTGCCAGCAGTACCAAATTGCTGATAGCGATCGACACAAACCTTCTGCATATATTTAATAGAAGGCTTGAGGAAGTGACGGGGGTCAAATTCCTTAGGATTTGCTGCCAAAGCTTCACGTACCGCTGCGGTAATCGCCAGACGGTTGTCAGTGTCAATATTGACCTTACGCACACCGCTCTTGATACCTTTTTGGATTTCTTCTACGGGTACACCGTAGGTTTCGGGAATTGCACCACCATACTGGTTGATGATGGCTAGCAAATCTTCGGGTACAGAGGAGGAACCGTGCATTACCAAGTGGGTGTTGGGCAAACGGCGGTGAATTTCTTCAATGCGGCTGATTGCCAAAATTTCCCCAGTCGGCTTGCGGGTGAATTTGTAAGCACCGTGGCTAGTCCCAATAGCGACCGCCAAAGCATCTACTTGGGTTTGCTCCACGAAGTCCACAGCTTGGTCTGGGTCAGTCAAAAGCTGGTCGTGGGAAAGTACGCCTTCCGCACCATGACCATCTTCAGCTTCACCTGTACCAGTTTCCAAAGAACCCAAGCAACCTAGTTCGCCTTCAACGCTAACACCCAGTGAGTGAGCTACTTTCACTACTTCGCGGGTGGTGTTGACGTTGTACTCGTAGCTAGCGGGGGTCTTGGCATCCGCTTCCAGCGAGCCATCCATCATCACGCTGGTAAAGCCGTTCTTAATCGCTGAGTAGCAGGTAGCAGGTTCATTACCGTGATCTTGGTGCATGGTAATGGGAATATGGGGATAAGTTTCTACCGCTGCCAAAATGAGGTGGCGGAGGAAGTTTTCACCGGCATACTTACGTGCGCCACGAGAGGCTTGCAAAATCACGGGACTATCTGTCTCTTGGGCAGCCTGCACAATAGCTTGAATCTGCTCCAAGTTGTTAACGTTGAAAGCTGGTATGCCGTAACCGTTTTCTGCCGCGTGATCCAACAGTAGCCGCAGGGGTACAAGCGCCATACATAGTCCTCCTAATATCGTTGTCAGCTAGTCGGTCTGAGACAAGCGTAAATGAGTACGCTATTCTTAATATTATTTTAAGCTTATAGGAAATTATAACTAGTGATGTGTCCTTAATGTTGAAAAACTTTAACCAAAGTAAGATGGACACCGACCATCCTACTCTACCATTTTGAATGTCCAAGTCTGTAGTTCGAGTTACTGGGAAGACCAAGAAGCAAAATGCCAATCCCTAGTCCTTAATAATTTCTCAACACTCCTCAGTGGGTCGCCCGGGATTCGAACCCGGAACTAATCGGTTAAAAGCCGAGTACTCTACCGTTGAGTTAGCGACCCGTTCCGTCATTTGCAACTATGCCATCATAGCATGACCTTATCGAGATTTGTAAAGGGGTTTTAGAAGAAATTTGCCGTCAAGCGTACACTTGCTGTATGGGTAGCTTGTGGTTCTAACACACTCAAATGTTCACCTGTGTTGAGAGCGTTGCGAGGAGCGCTCCACGGTTCCAAACAGTAAAAGTCTTTGCCTTTAACAGTCCAAAACACCAAAGTGGAATATGTATCGTCATATTCCAGCGTCAATTTCAGCTTGCGAGCATTATCCGTGACTGTAGCCGATTTACCGTTTAGCTGCTTAAAGGTGACATCAATTTCATCGCGGTTAAAGTCAAAATCACCGTTAAATAAGTGAGTTTTTTCGGTTATCTTGTCGTGGTACTCTTGCGAGGGAATTTCAAACTTGAGCTGAGTTTTATCTGTCGTCAAAAAGTAAGGATGGAAGCCAGCAGAAAAAGGCATTGGTTCAGTGGAAAGATTCGTATACTGCTGCCCAATTTCTAAAGTATTGCCTTGTATTTGGTAAGTAAAAGCGACTTTAAACTCAAAAGGATAAACTGCGCGTGTTTGCTCGTTGCTGCTTAAGGTTACAGTGATGCTAACCTTTTGTTGATTGGCTGTCTCTTGATGAGTCACTTCCCAAGGCAAGTCACGAGCAAAGCCGTGCTGTTTGAGAGTGTATTGCTTATCGTTGTGGGTGTAAGTGTTATCGGCTAAGTTCCCGCAGATGGGAAACAAAATCGGAATTCCACCTCTTATACTCAATTGAGGATTAGCAAAGCGTTCCTCATCCAGGTAGAAAATTTCTTGACCTTGTAGGCGCCAGCTGGTAATGATACCACCTCTTTGTGGCAAAATCTCCAGTCGGGACTGATTTGTTTGGATGTATAGTTTATTCATTGTTCTTGATATGGTTGAAGTGCACCTTATTCCTTAGATATCACAAACAGTCTCTTACAAAAGTCAATTGAATAAAAATGAAACCACAAATGTAGGCGTAAGCCGTGCCGTAGGCTACACAAATGGACACAGATAAATTATCAGTGTACCCTGCGGGAAGCCGCCCTCCGGGCGTCTACATCTGTGTCCATCTGTGGTTCTAAATATCTATTAATCATACTTTTGTAAAAAATCTATTAATGAAAAGTAATTAAAAGACGCGCTATGGCGCGTCTCTACATTATTCATCTTCCGCAAACACAAAGCGATACAACTCGCTCTTGTCAGGTTCAGGGCTACTTTCAGCGAATTTTACCGCCTCATCAATAACTTGCTGCACCTGACGGTCAATTGCTTTAAGTTCTTCATGGGAAGTCAAGTTTTGCTCGACCAGATAAGCAGCAAATTTCTTAACTGGGTCACGAGCAAACCAAAACTCTTTTTCAGCCTTGCTTCGCATTTCGTCGGGGTCAGCCAGAGAGTGACCTCGGAAACGGTATGTCAGTGCTTCAATTAGGGTGGGTCCTTCTCCAGCACGAGCGCGGGCGACGGCTTCCTGCGCCACGGCTCGCACCGCTAGGATATCCATACCGTCTACTTCGACCCCCACCATGTTAAATACGCTGGCTTTCTGGTAAATCTCCGGCTGGGAAGTCGCCCGTTCGTGAGCCATCCCGATCGCCCACTTATTATTTTCCACCACAAAAAGTATCGGCAGTTTCCACAGCGCCGCCATGTTTAGCGTCTCGAAAAACTGACCGTTGTTAGCAGCTCCATCGCCAAAAAAGCAAGCGCTGACTTGGTCGGCCCTTTGATCACCTAAGACTTCCCGGCGATATTTCGTTTGAAAAGCCGCCCCAGCAGCAACGGGAATCCCCTCAGCCACAAAAGCATAACCACCTAGCAGGCGATGTGTACTCGAGAACATATGCATCGAACCACCACGCCCTTTGCTGCACCCTGTGGCTTTACCAAATAACTCTGCCATTACCTCTTTTGCAGGGACTCCCGCGCTCAGAGCATGAACATGGTCGCGGTAAGTACTACAAACAAAATCTTCACCCGGTCGCATCGCTCCCTTGACCACACCAGAGGAAACGGCTTCCTGACCGTTGTACAGGTGGACAAAACCAAACATTTTGCCTCTGTAGTACATTTCGGCACACTTGTCTTCAAAGGTGCGCCCCAGTACCATGTCTTCGTACAACAGCAATCCTTCTTCTCTAGTTATCTGTACGGTAGCCGCATCAAATTTGGGTAATGTGCGTTCTTGAACCATTATTTCTTAGTGTTCCTGTCGTAAAACTTAAAGTTACGATTTGAGATAAGTGCGCTTAGGCAGCGTAAGCTTTTAAAAAGATAACGTTTAAAGGAGTCAATAATCAAATTCATTCACTGCTGTTGTTAATCTCGTGCTACAGCAATGGGTAGTATGGCAACCTTGATCTATAGATTACCTACCAAAATAGCAACTTTTCTGCATATTTACTAACAATTTAAGAAAATGCTCGCTAAAGTTAAGTATTTCTCAGGATATTCCTGGAATTAAAGAATAACTTATGATATACTGTGGTTCGCTCTCTAGTAGCAGACCTACAAAACGGTGTTTCTCTCACCGTATGCCAAAGAAAGTCCCGCTGAACCAGTTGCAGGAATGGTCAAGCCGTACATTCCGGAAAGAGAATAAAAAAATCTTCCTGCAAGCACAGCATTATTTATGCTGCTATGGTAAATTTCTAGTTTGTCAAACAGGTTGCAATTTTATTAAGCCAGAAATAGTAAAAATATTCTTAAAAAGATTGGATAGTATTCAGCTAGAGCAAAACACTAGTACCATAGCAAAATTATATTTTTGGAAAAGCACTAGTAAAGTTGTTGCAAAACATACTTGTGGTGTGAAGTCAACAGGTTATTGTTATAGCACTTTTTTACAAGCCTGGAATACTCTAGGAGAATTATGTTGATCGCGCTGCAGGGGACGTGAGCCGTGCGAATTCCGCTAGATTACTACAGAATTTTAGGGATACCGATGGCGGCAAGTGAGGAGCAGTTGCGGCAGGCATATGGCGATCGCATTGTCCAATTGCCGCGCCGTGAGTATTCCCAAGCAGCAATTACATCTCGAAAAAAACTGATAGAAGAAGCTTACCTTGTTCTCTCAGATCCAAAAGAACGCAAAACCTACGACCAACATTATCTTGCCCATGCCTATGGTGACAGCACTCAGGGTGCCTCAGTCGCCGTTCAAAATCGCGAACAAGCCAACCCAAATGATATTGCTCAATCTCTGAGCATCGAAATTTCCCAAGATGAATTCATTGGTGCTTTATTGATTTTGCAAGAGCTGGGGGAATATGAACTTGTCCTAAAACTTGGTCATCCATTCCTAATTAATAGAAACACGACAGCGAGCATACAAGGCTATAGAGAGGACACACAAGACACGACTGCATCACCACAACGTCCAGACGTTGTGCTCACCGTTGCCTTGGCTTGTTTAGAACTCGGTCGCGAGGAATGGCAGCAAGGTCATTACGAAAATGCTGCTATTTCCCTAGAAACTGGAGAAGAACTCCTAGCACGCGAAGGGTTATTCCCCAGCGTTCGGGCTGAAATCCAGTCGGACTTGTATAGATTACGACCCTATCGCATTTTGGAGTTACTCGCACTACCTGAAGAACAGACCACCGAACGAAAACAAGGGTTGCAATTATTGCAGGACATTTTAGATGAGCGCGGTGGTATTGATGGTACTGGAGACGACAAATCTGGTTTAAATATAGATGATTTTCTCCGATTTATTCAGCAACTGCGTAACTATATGACAGTTGCAGAACAGCACAAACTGTTTGAAACCGAAAGCAGGCGTCCCTCAGCGGTCGCCACCTATTTAGCAGTTTATGCTTCAATCGCACGGGGGTTCACCCAACGCCAACCTGCATTAATTCGTCAGGCAAAGCAAATGCTCCTCCGCCTAAGCAGACGCCAAGATGTCCACCTGGAACAGTCGCTTTGTGCGCTGCTGCTGGGGCAAACAGAACCAGCAAGTCGTGCTTTAGAACTGTCGCAGGAGTATGAGGCTCTAGCTTTTATACGGGAAAATTCTCAAGACTCTCCAGACCTCTTACCAGGACTGTGTTTATACGGAGAAGGCTGGTTGCAAAACGAAGTGTTTCCCAACTTCCGAGATTTGGTAGAACACTCAGCTTCCTTGAAAGATTATTTTGCCGACAAACAGGTGCAAGCTTATTTAGAAGCCCTACCCATAGAAGCAGAAACCACAAATCAAGAGACTGGAAACCACCACTCTTCCCAAGCACAGACCACTCGTCGGAGTCGCCGCAATAATTCCCCATGGGCTGATGGACAATTCCAAACCAAAAAAACGCCTAACTCAGAAATACCAGCAACACCAACCCAGAAAAGATCTGAATATTCAAACTCTTCCCCACCCAGTTATGAGATATCACCCTCTGCTACAGGTGTTTGGAGTTCAAAAGCAGAAACACCTGTAGCACCACTTTCCAACACAGACCGCACTGCTGGAGGAACTAACCACAACTTGAATGGTTCAGCCAGAGCTTCGACAGCACCTCCTCAACCGCCAACTTCAAGGAGGCGCAAACGTGGTTCAGCTAGCTCAGGGCGTGGATTAGATAACCGTCATGGCTCTGCTCATCGTCGGCGAGCTTTTGTCCGTGTCTCTCCAGCGCAAATACGATTCTTGTGGATAATGTTGGCTTCGGTGACGAGTCTATTGGTGCTGTGGTTATTGATAGCAGCAACTTTTGGATTGTTCAAACATCTGTTTTTCCCTGAACCCTACTTGAAAGGGGAACAGTTATTCGTGCAGCTAGATCAACCTCCAATACCGATTCCTGACCAAAACAGCAAACTACAGTTACCAGCAGGACCTCTTACAGAAGCCACAGCAGAAGAAATGGTTCAGGCTTGGCTAGATACCAAAGCCGCAGCTTTTGGACCCAACTACGAAACTGATAGTTTGGAGCAGATTTTAGTCGGGTCAACCTTGACAAAATGGCGGGGATGGGTACAACAGGAAAGGGCAGATAACCGCTATCGAAAATATGAACATAGCTTGAAAGTAGAATCTGTGGAGACAAATAAGGCTGACCAAAATCACGCTGCGGTAGAAGCTTCGGTGAGTGAAGTCACAGAGTATTATGAAAATGGTCAGATAAAAAAATCTGATAATGAAAAATTGCGAGTCAGGTATGAATTAGTTCTTGTGGAGGGTTTGTGGCGTATCCAGGATATGTCAGTTCTTAACAAGATAAGTATGATTTTTTAGATGAAAAAACTCCTAATAGATTAGGGCAAAAGTTCAAATTATAGAATTTTCAGCATTCTTACCCTATACAATGCGATGCTGTGCCTAGGTATATGCCCGGAAAAAAGATACCAGGCGTCACATCTAGATCTAAACCACGCAACGAATAATCCCAAAACACGCCTGGTATCTTTTTTTTGTGGTCTCCCCTTATCTACACTTCGTTCAGGTTAATACCCTAGTCAAGCTAAGAATAGAACTTTAAAATTTTTATTTTTTAATTTTTAATGTGTATTTAGGATAAGGCTCATCCCAGTCGCTGGAATATTTTCTATTCATGACAGAAACTCTGTTTCATGCCTATGCGCCCTTGATTCTCTGGACGAGTCTGGGGCTATTAATATTTAACTTTCTACCTCAGTGGTTTCCACGTCTTTTGGGTCGTGGTCTTTACTGGTTCGGGGTGCCACTACAACTTTTGGCGTTAGCAAGACAAGGTAATTTATCTGAATTCGAGGGTGGGGTGAGTTTTCCCTTACTCGCACCAATAACTACTTTAGGAGCGCTGGTACTTGGTTTGGTAATGGCGTCGCTCGTTTTGGGGGGATGGAAACTGTTACTATCCCACCAGTTCAAGTTAGACTGGGCTAAATCACTTCCCCATCATTTGCTTGACTCTTCCTTTGGTGGCAGTTTTGTGATTTCTGCTGTGCTGGGTAATACAGGTTTCGTAGGGTTAGCGATCGCCCCCGCTTTAATTAACTCAGATGCTCTCAACTGGGCTGTTCTTTACAGTGTTACCCACAATGTCATCGGCACCTATGGTTTTGGAGTTGTGATTGCTAGTTACTTCAGTCATTCCCAATCCTCAAATCGCTGGTGGATGCAACTGCGCGATGTTCTGAGTGTACCTCCTCTATGGGCTTTTCTCTTCGGCTATCTCACGCGCTCTGTACAACTACCAGACATAATTGAATCAGGACTTCAAGAGTCTGTAAATATTGTCATCGCCTGCGCCTTTTTACTGACTGGTATTCGCTTAGCGCAACTTCAAGGCTGGAAGAGTTTGAAACTTGCCTTCGTTCCCGCTTTCTTGAGGGTTTTTATGACACCCCTACTTGTTGGTGTAGGAACAACTTTATTTTTCGGATTATCAGGTTCACCACGTTTAGCAATGGTTTTAATGTCTGGTGTACCCACAGCTTTTGCTGGTCTCATTTTGGCGGAAGAGTACAACCTCGACCGCGATTTAATCGCCAGCAGTATCATCATATCCACACTCTTGTTACTCCTCGTACTTCCTTTGTGGATTTTGATTTTCGGCTCATGAGTCATTGGGGGTGTAAGGGCAAGCAGAGGAGCAGGAGGAGAGGAGGAGCGGAGTTGACGAACAATAACTCTTCCCACACTCCCCCCTCTCTCCAAATTGCCCCCTAAAAAACAGCCAGCCTTTTGTTGCCCCACGATTAATCGAGGGGTCAAGACGAAATATCGTATTAAGGCTGGCTGTTTTTTTCGTGTTAGGCTCGCTCACCTCACCAGGGATTTTGGCATTACTGAATCCGTGTTCTAGATCCCCACACACGCGCCTTTGTCAAAGTATCTTGACAATTTCCCTATCTAGCAGATGCTGGACGCGCTTTTAAGGAGCTAGAATGTCATAAAATCATAACTTGATGATCCCCAAAGAGCTGAGAAATTCGTGGAAAGCTCAAAAATGTGCTTGAGAACCCCTTGATCCCAGGTGAGGGTTACTGGTTAATATTTATTAACAAAAGGCTCCTCCACTCCCCTGTAAAAAATGCTGATTTGGGCATGACAGGGAATTGAAAGGGAGTAACCCCCAATTTAAAAAACACACTAAAAAACATAAACAACTGGGCAAAACCAGGAGTCAGGAATAAGAAGTTTATCTGGGGTTGATGGCTATATATATCAGCCACTTTTAACCAGGGGACATCATGAACCTTTCAAACTACTGGAGGCCAAATTCATGGCAAAAGAACGCCCACCGTTAGAAGAGATGACATTGCGGCAACTACGTAAAGTTGCCAGCGAATGTAGCATCTCTCGCTATAGCCGAATGCGTAAATCGCAACTGCTGGCAGCAATTCAAGAAGCCCAGCGCAGCAAAGTTTCTCTCAGCCAATCTCGTTCACTGGAGGCACAGGAAACCGTGGAAGCAGCAAAATTTGAGTTGGGTCAAGTAGACCGTACTGGTGGAACTCTCGCTGATGTTGATGAAGGACTGGCGGATCTTCCAGCAGGCTATGGAGAAAGCCGTATTGTTCTCATGCCCCGCGATCCTCAATGGGCTTATACCTACTGGGATGTGTCCAACGAACACAAAGAAGAACTGCGCCGTCTTGGGGGACAACAACTGGCATTGCGTATTTATGATGTCACCGACATCAGCTTGGAATACCAAAGCCCCCACAGCATTCAAGAGTATCCCAGCGACGAACTCGCGAGGGAATGGTATCTGCCAGTTCCAGTGAGCGATCGCGATTATGTCATCGACATCGGTTACCGATGCGCTGATGGTCGCTGGTTAGTCCTGGCTCGTTCTGCACCCGTCCACGTTCCTCCTGTGTATCCTTCTGACTGGATTGAAGACGTCTTCATCACCGTGAATTTTGAGGAAGATTTGCGCGGCACAACCGTTTACGAACTGGTTCCTCCTGCCAAGAAGATAGCGACAGCAACGACAAATGGCGTTGGCGCTGGTGCTAACCCCATTTACGACCAAATCTTTGGCATGGCTGAGTCTGCCGAAGCAATGCGAGTTGCAGGTTCTGTGTTTGGTTCCATGCAGCACATACCTGGTTCCGCCGCACCAGAACAAGCTATCAGTTCCTACGTCTTCCCCTCCGGCGTCGGTATGTGGGCAGTTCCAACTATGTCCGGGTTGACGATGTCCGGCGTGGGTATGTCCGGTGCTGGCTTCTCTGGTGACGTACCAATGCGTCCACGCCAGTTCTGGTTAATTGCTGATGCTGAGTTGATTGTTTATGGCGCAACAGAACCTGATGCTACTGTAACAATTGGCGGTCGTCCAATTAAGCTGAATCCAGACGGAACCTTCCGCTTCCAGATGTCCTTCCAGGATGGTTTGATTGACTATCCGATTATGGCTGTTGCTGCTGATGGTGAACAAACACGGTCAATTCACATGAAGTTTACTCGTGAGACACCATCTCGGAATACAAATACCAAAGAAGAAGCTGTTTTAGAATGGCTATCTTAATTTGGGATGTTGGGTTGACGAAAATCGACATATAACTTTAATCCCCGCTACAGCGATGCTATGGCGGGGTTTTTTGATAGGCGATCGCTTGCGTCTGTTTTTGTGTTCCTTCCTACAGTCCAGCCAGAACTACTAGAGGGTTTCATGATGTCGTCCGATGCTTACATCATTTGGCGGATCGGGCGGACGATCACTTCGTTAACATCGACATCATCCGGCTGGGACACAGCGTACAAGACGGCTCTGGCGATTGCATCTGGAGTCAACGCAGTTTTGCGGAGTTCTTGCAAAAAACCTTTGGATGCATCATCTGTGATATCAGAGCCGAGTTCGGTCTCAACCACGCCGGGGGATATTGTGGTCACGCGGATATTTTTCGACTCCTGCCGCAGTCCCTCGGAAATTGCCCAAACCGCATACTTGGTCGCGCAGTAAACTGCGGCAGTGGGCGCTACCACATGGGCACCAATGGACGCAGTATTGATGAATTGTCCGCCACCTTGCGCTTCCATGATTGGCAAACCCGCCGCAATGCCATTCAATACGCCGTGAATGTTCACGTTAATCATGTTGTCCCATTCCTCGACCTTCAAGGCGTTCATTGGGGATAGGGGCATCACGCCTGCATTGTTAAAAATGACATCAACGCGACCAAATTTATCTTTGGCGAAGTGAATGAATGCTTTCACATCTTCGCGATCGGTGACGTCTACCGCTTTGAATTCTGCTGTACCACCGGATGCGTGAATCTCCTCGACCAGCTTTTCTAGCTTGTCTGTCCGACGTGCCCCCAAAACGACTTTTGCACCGTTTGCGGCGAGCAGCTTCGCGGTGGCTTCGCCGATGCCGCTACTGGCTCCAGTGATAATAATGACTTTGTTTTCTACATTCAACATGATGACTTTCCTTACTGTTGAGGTTGATTGGAATTAAAGATACTGACCACCAGAAACTTCAATTCTCTGTGCATTCACCCATCGATTTTCTTCACAGAGCAATGATGCCATCGCGCCACCAATATCATCCGGCACACCCACGCGACCCAAGGCAGTTTGCGACGCGAAGAATTGGTTAATCTCTGGATTGTCACGCACGACACCACCCCCGAAATCAGTTTCGATTGCGCCTGGAGCGATCGTATTCACCGCAATCTGTCGGTATCCCAGTTCTTTCGCCATGTATCGAGTTAAAACCTCGATCGCGCCCTTCGCGCTGGCATAGGCGGCATAGCCCGGTAGAGTAGAACGGGTAAGACCAGTCGAAAGATTGACAATCCGTCCTCCGTCCTTGATCGAAGGAAGCAGTTTCTGTGTCAGAAAGAAAACGCCTTTCACATGAATGTTCATCATGTAATCAAAGTCTTCCTCGCTCCCTTCTGCAAACGGTGCGTATATTCCAGTCCCGGCATTATTGATGAGGAAATCAAACTGCTCGGTCTGCCACTTGTCTTGAAGTGTCTGTTTGACTTGTGCCACAAACCCATCAAAGGTTTTCGTGTTGGAAGTGTCCAGTTGCAGGGCAGCGGCTTTACCACCCATTTCTGCAATCGCAGAGACAACACTGTTTGCTTCTGCCTCGCTGCTGTGATACGTCACGATGACATCTACCCCTTTTTTCGCCAGTGCCAGAGCAGTATTTTTGCCCAGTCCTCGGCTTGCTCCTGTGACCAATGCGATCTTCGTGTTGTTTGTCATGGTTATTTTCCTCGCTGTTGAGTTAGTGATTAAATGAATATGCGCTGAAAACTTCAATTCTCTTCGCTCGAGTGGAAGCCGCTCTAGATCGGCGATGCGGCAACCAGCACTAGTTCCTCGGTGAAACTCTTGTCCATAAGTCGGTGAACTTTTGCATGTCCAGAAAGGCGATCGCTTTGATCGCTTTGCCGTCCTGCATGCGGAAATACCAGGTGTAGGTGTTCCGGTAAGGTTTGCCGTCCCTGGCGGTCGCCTCCCCGTCCCACAAAGCGATGACCATATCGCCATCCGCCCAGATACCGCGTACGGTTGGCACGATCGGGGTCGATAGTCGGGCGCTGGTTGGGTTAATGACTCGATCGAGTAACTCTTGCTTGCGATAGGTGCCCGCTGTTGCACCAGTGCCGGTAATCGTCCACGTTGCCTCCGGAGCGAGCAAGTCGAAGAAGTTGCCAGTCCTATTTCGCCAGCCGTCGAAATACTGTTGGACAATTTCCTTGTTGCGCTGTTCGATCGTCTCAGTATCTTGTACGTCTGCTTGATTGGACTGCATTACCTGGGCAACGTCTGCGATAGCGAAGCGCTGCTGCTTCCAGCAGTTCGCTAGAGACCGATCGAGGGAAAGCTGTGTTAAGCAGCGATTGCCTCCGACACTGCGCTCCGCGCAATCGCTACAGGTGGCTGCATCATTATTTGGCTGAAACACAATCACATCTGATTGAGAATCTGCCTTAGCTGTGGGAGTTTTCGTCATTGTCAGAACAGCCAGCAGCCCCGTTAACCCCGCGCTCATCAAAACCTGACAAAAACGATGTATCATCTTAACCTTTGAAAATTTCATGAATTTTTGGCGTTCCATAATCGAGGAATACAATGTTCTAGTTGTGAATCTACAAAGATTAGCAAGCAGAACCATTCCCTGATTTAGCAATGCCGTTGCAATACGGTTAACTTGGTAAAACCTCAACGACATTTTCCGCAAAGCTTTTGTAAGCACCGCCCATTTGCTTAGCCATTGAGTCAGGAAAGACATGAAAATTTCCAGTTTTCAAAGCTTCTATCATCCCGTCTGCCACAAGTGCAGGTGGCTCCGCAACCTCAGTTAGCCCTGCCGCATCGCCCATATCCGTGGCAATCGGACCAGGATGAACACTTAGCACAAACGTGCCCTGCTTACTCAATAGTTCTCGCAAGGCTTGGGTAATCAAATAGGCAGCAGCTTTTGAGGCACAGTAGGTAGCAGAGTCGGAGAAACCCTTCAGCGAAGCAACAGAATTGATCTGAGCAAAGACCCCACCTCCATTGGCTTTGAGAACTGGGGCAAACGCCTGAGCCATATAAATTAGTCCATATACATTGATATTCATCTGAAATTCAAGGGAGGCGATCGCATCCTCAGCTAGGACAGTCCCAGCTTGAAAGACTCCTGCGTTATTAACAACTACTTGCACATCTTTGGCAGTTTGAGCGGCGGCAACAATAGATTGGGGATCACCTAAATCAACCTGAATCGGCACTACCTGATCGCCGTATTGTTCAACCAATGGGGAGATACTGTCCAGCTTACGAACAGCAGCATATACTTTGGCGGCTCCGTGTTCAATAAAGGACTCAACTATCGCCCTACCGATACCGCGATTTGCGCCCGTAACCAAGATGATTTTGTCTTTGATGTCGTAGTTCATTTGGATTTCTCCTTGCAGTTTTCGCTGTTTCTCAGTGAAGGTAATTCCAAGGCGTTGCAGGTTATTTAATTCTCATTCCTTACGGCATGGTTTCATCGTAGGCTTGATCAGCGTTCGCATGAATACACAAACCTGGCAGATGATTGCCTAATCCTCCCAAACAGGGCATGGGCATCGGCAAAGTTTTCCTATAATGAGCGCATGAGAAGAGTTAAGTCAAAGACAGTATGACGATTGAGACACTGAGCTATGGGACCACGATCTGCGCTTCTCCTGTCGGAGACGCTACGCGAACGCAGCAGCGCTTCGCTATCGGCAAGTGTGGAGAATTAGCGGCATTGGTCGATCGGCACACGGATGGCAAGGGAAACGGTGCCCATGCCACTGCGATCGATCCCTTGGTCTTCATGCGAGAATGTGAGCCTTCCACCGCAATTAGAGATGTCAGCGAACCGCTGCTCGCCATTGTGGTGCAGGGCAAAAAAGAAGTATTCCTCAATGAGGAAATCTATCAGTACAGTGTCGCTCAGCATCTGGTTGTCTCGGTGGATCTGCCGCTAGGTGCGTGTGTAGTCGAGGCAACACCCGATCAGCCCTACCTAAGCTTGAAGCTAAAGCTAGACCCTGCCCAACTCTGTGAGATCATTGCTCAAACGAACCCAGACACGGGCAAAAAAGAATCAGTGAAAGGCTGGTTCATCAGCGATGCCGCTCCACCCTTGATTGATTGTGCCATCCGACTGACAAGACTTTTAGATACACCGCAAGATATTCCGTTTCTCGCACCGATGATCATCCGGGAAATCTACTATCGTCTTTTGATGGGTGAACAAGGGGAAGCGGTTCGTCAGATTGCCACTTCTGGCAGTAATATGCAGCGCATTGCTGAAGTGATTAAACGGCTCAAAGCAGATTTTACCAAGCCGCTACGAGTTGAAGAGTTGGCAGAGCAAGCGAATATGTCTGCTTCCTCGTTCCACCGCCACTTCAAAGCAGTCACCTCGATGAGTCCGCTGCAATACCAAAAACAATTGAAACTCTTGAGCGCACGTCAGATGATGCTTGCCGAGAATGCTGATGCGACCCAGGCTGCTTATCAGGTTGGGTATGAGAGTACTTCACAGTTCAGCCGCGAATATGCTCGCATGTTTGGTGCGCCGCCCATCAGGGATATTGAGCGGTTGCGAGTAGCCTGAACTAGATGCAGAAATCGCGGATCTGGCGCAAATGCAACGAGTTGGGATAGCAGGTCGGCAGTTGACGGTGAACGCCCAGTGATTACGAACATTTTCTGCACACGATCGCATAGATACACTCACCTGGATGAGCGAGTTGTGGCTCCAGTCATCAACATAAAAGCTTACTTACTTGCGATGCTCCCAAAGGGAGCCGCCCTTTGGGAGCATCGCTTCCAGCGGGCGCTCTGCGCCATCGCCTTTGGCGGGGCTGAGTCCTGCGGACACGCACTCGCGTTCGCCCATCGCATTGCCACCCTGCGCTACCCTAGAAACTAAAGCTAAAAAAAGACTATGACACCCTCTGAAATCGCGGATACGCTTAAAGAATTATTTGATGCAGCGTCTATCAATGCTATTGCACCTAGTTCCTGGCAAATAGAAACTGCAAATTTTCGGCTGCTAGTTATGCTGTCAGACGATGAAACTTGGCTGCGAGTTTTATTACCCATCATGCCAGCATCTGAGGCTCAACCCTTTCTAGAACAACTTCTGGAAGCAAACTTTGACGAAACTCAGGAAGTACGCTACGCCTTGCAGCAAGGAGTGGTGTGGGGAGTGTTTCAGCACAACTGTCATAGCTTAGTCGCAGAAGATTTTCGAGATGCGATCGCCAGACTTATTTCTCTCCATCGAACAGGTTTAGATAATGCTTTTAATCGACTCATTGAAAGACGTATCCGACAAATTATTATAGCGGCTAAGCAGCAAGGTCAATCTCTTCAAGCCACAATGCAAAACCTGGATCGCTTTTATGCAGAAGGATTGATGGGTGAAATAGACCAAACTTCACAGGCAACAGAGGAAGTTTTAGCAGCGTGGCGGTATCAGTTAGAGCGCCTGTGGAATGAAGTTGATGCAAATTTCTAATCTGAATTTAAAACACGTAATTCCATTAGAATATATATTGGTACATTATTTATTTTGCATACCCCTATTTAAGTGGATGTGCCATTATTAATTATTTTCATTTTGATTTTTAATTTTTGATTTATTTAATTATGGATATCATTGAAATTCTCAAACAAGACTATCAGAGATTTCCGGATAACCAGACATATAGCATTTACACTCAAGAGGTTTATTTTCAAGACCCGCTTAACAAATTTCGTGGTGTTGAGCGATACAAGCAGATGATTAAATTCATCAAGACTGTGTTTTTAAATACCAAAATGGACTTGCATAACATTGAACGTGTAGGAGACACCATTAAAACTGAGTGGACACTCAGCTGGAATACCCCCCTTCCTTGGAAACCACGCATTTCTATACCTGGCTGGAGTGAATTGCGCCTCAACACTCAAGGTTTGATTGTTTCCCACATTGATTATTGGCAGTGTTCGCGCCTAGATGTACTCAAACAGCATTTATTCTCCTTAAAAAGTTCATAATGTAAATAAATGTAAATAATCCTCATCTAGGACAAAACCATCGATGCGTGTAATTTTAATGACAGGCAAAGGCGGCGTGGGAAAAACCTCCGTAGCCGCCGCCACTGGACTCCGTTGTGCAGAACTGGGTTATCGCACACTTGTTTTGAGTACAGACCCCGCTCACTCTCTAGCAGACAGTTTTGACCTAGAACTGGGACACGCACCGAAACAAATTCGCCCCAATTTGTGGGGTGCGGAACTGGATGCACTACTAGAACTAGAGGCAAACTGGGGTTCTGTAAAACGTTATATTACCCAAGTTTTACAAGCACGTGGTTTAGACGGAGTGCAGGCGGAAGAATTAGCTATTTTACCAGGCATGGATGAGATTTTTGGCTTGGTAAGAATGAAACGCCATTACGATGAAGGGGAGTATGACGTTTTGATTATTGACTCAGCCCCTACCGGCACGGCACTACGTTTGCTAAGTTTACCAGAAGTCAGTGGCTGGTATATGCGCCGTTTTTACAAACCTTTTCAAAACATTTCTGTTGCACTTAGACCTTTAGTTGAACCTTTTTTTAAACCAATTGCTGGGTTCTCTTTACCAGACAAAGAGGTGATGGACGCACCTTACGAGTTTTATCAACAAATTGAAGCTCTGGAAAAAGTATTAACAGATAACACTCAAACCTCGGTGCGCCTCGTCACCAACCCCGAAAAGATGGTGATTAAAGAGTCTCTTCGCGCTCATGCATATCTGAGTTTGTATAACGTTGCAACGGATTTAGTTGTCGCAAATCGTATTATTCCTGAAGCAGTGCAAGACCCTTTTTTCCAGCGTTGGAAAGAGAATCAACAGCAGTATCGCCACGAAATTCATGAAAACTTCCATCCTCTACCTGTTAAGGAAGTCCCGCTTTTCTCAGAGGAAATGTGTGGTTTGGATGCATTAGAACGTCTTAAGGACACGCTCTATAAAGATGAAGATCCGGCTCAGGTTTATTACAAAGAAACGACAATTAGAGTTGTGCAAGAGAAAAATCAATACAGTTTAGAATTGTACTTACCAGGCGTTCCTAAAAATCAGATTGAATTAAAGAAAACTGGAGATGAGTTAAACATCACAATTGGTAATCATCGCAGAAATTTAGTATTGCCACAAGCTTTGGCAGCACTCCAACCCGCAGGAGCAAAAATGGAAGAAGACTATCTCAAAATCCGTTTTGCTGCGGTGTGAAAATGAGTTAGACTGTCACTGTTGGAAGTATGAATTATGAATAATCAAAAATTCATAATTCATATTTATTGCTGAAATGAATTGCCAAGATATAGCGGTTTGTGGTTGGGTAAGGTATACAAAGAAATAATGAACCACAGATGGACACCGATGCACACAGATAAATCTGTAAGTAGGTGGACGTAATTAAATGTAAGATAAAACTGTTGTTTGTAGTGAGCGATTTATCGCTCTTTATAAGATTTTAAAGGGCTAAAGCCCTAACGTGCGAGTTTTTATTTAATTAAGCCCTTCTACTTACTTTATTCAAATGAGTTGCGCTATATAGCTATATATAGGATACCAAGGCATCAGAGAACAAGAAAATCTGCTATGACAACAAAATACTTCTAATTCCTAAGTTGCACAGGCATAGCTAAATAAGTCATCTTCAAACCACCTAATGGTGTGAAAATCACTGGGGTCAACTCTGAATTCATCTGCATTTGAATTTCCGAAGAAGGCAAAGCTTTTAAGCCTTCCATCAAATACTTAATATTAAAAGCAAGGTCTATATCCTCTCCCAATATTTGAGCTGACATTGACTCTCTACCATTGCCAACATCTTGAGCTTCACAGGATATAGTAATTTCCTGCGCTTCGCTATCTACGCTCACCTTAACAATATTATTCTTCTGATCTGCAAACACAGCAATCCGCTCTAAAGCGCTCAGGAATTGTCGCCTATCTAAAGTTAAATCCCGCTGAAATTGTTGGGGAATGAGTTGACGGTAAGCAGGATATTGTCCTTCAAGAGTTCGGCTCGTCAATCTCTGATTTTGCCACTCAAAAACAACCTGACCTTGGTCAAAATACAACGCTATGGGTTCATTTTGTAAATTTGTATGAGCCAGCATCCGCTCTAGTTCCCTTAAAGCTCTAGCTGGTACTGTCACTTGTAGAGACGTAGTATGCTGCGTCTCTACATTATCTGCATAGGGATTCTCATTCGTAGTTTGCACGACTGCTAATCGATGTCCGTCGGTTGCTGCAAATTCGAGCGTATCTTGTTGAACTGTTAAATGCACACCAGTGAGTACCTGTTTGGTTTCGTCAGCACTGGTTGCAAACAGAGAACCTCGCAAACCCTCAATTAATTTACCAGCAGGTATATGTAGCAGTTGAGCATTTTCGAGAACAGGAAGTTCTGGAAACTCTTGTGCTCCCATTGCTCGTACTTGATAACGTCCACTTTTTGGTGTCAGCGTCACAATTGAGCCTTCTTCACCTAAAGTATCGCCTGTTGAGGTTGATTCGTTTTCTAGAGTGATTTCACCCTCCGGAAGACGAGCAGTGATGTCATTGAGCAACTTAGCAGGAATCGCAATTGTTCCAGAGTGCAACACCTCAGCGCTAAAGCTGGTGCGGATACCCAAGCTGAGGTCAAAGGCTGTGAGGCTAACCTGGTTATTATCAGCATCCGCTTGTAGCAGCACGTTGGCGAGTACCGGATGTGTCGGACGTGAAGGGACAGCACGGCTCGTGAGTGAGAGGTTAGTACTGAGGTCGCTTTGGGTGCAAACTAATTTCATGGTCAAATTTGCTTCTGTGATGGATATGTTAGCACCGTTGTTGCTATGAGAGGAGTCGGTCTGTAGGGATGTAATGCCTTGCATCCCTATTCCGTGTCTTTCACAGCTAGACGACTACTAAATTTAATTATGAGTCGTCGTGCCTGTGGAAATTGTGGAAAACTTAGATGCTAGTTTGTATCATAGATGCTTTGGCACCTCATCAACTGTGGAAAACTTGTGGAAAAATCGGGGGTCTTTTCCACAGAGTACTTATACTTGAATGAAGTTTTCCACTGGAACTCTCAAGTTTTCCACAGATTATTCGCGACTTTTCCACAAAAAATAAAATACTTTCCCCAAAATAATTTTTTCTTAAAGACTTTTTATACTTCACTTAACATTTAGAGATGAGCTGTTCCTTGTGGAAAACACAATATTTTGTTTTTCTGTTTTCCCACATCCTGACCCTCTGTTCTTTAGTCAATATCATTTTTGGGGACGACTAGCCATGTTAATGCGATCGCTCAATTGGCGCAGCGTTTGTGCCAAATTATGATCTGTTTCTCGCAGTTGGGTAATTTTTTCACAACTGTACATGACCGTTGTATGGTCTTTTCCACCAAATTCTTCTCCTATTCTGGGCAAACTCAGATCTGTGTGCTGCCGCATAAGATACATTCCAATTTGACGCGCCCAGCTAATTTCTCGTCGCCGTGAATTTCCTTTAAGGTCTTCTATTGAGACATCAAAAGCCTCAACTATCACTGATAAAATTCCTTCTGGTGTGGCTTCTACCTTCTGAGTTGGAGGTTCTAAAATGGGTGCAATACTTTCCACAGTCATAGGTAAACCCCAAATAGAAATATACGCTACTGCGCGAATCAATGCTCCTTCCAACTCTCGAATATTAGAAGTATAGTGAGAAGCAATATACTCAATGACATCCCGTGGTAAACGGATATTTTCATATTCTGCTTTTTTTTGTAAAATCGCCATTCTTGTTTCTAAATCTGGCGCTTGGATATCAGCAATTAACCCCATAGAAAATCGAGAACACAGACGTTCTTGCAACCGAGGAATTTGGTTGGGAGGACGGTCAGAAGCTAAGACAACTTGCTTCCCTGCTTCATGTAAAGTATTAAAAGTATGGAAAAATTCTTCTTGGGTATATTCCTTGCCCTCAATAAACTGAATATCATCTACTAAAAGAACATCAGCAGCACGGTAATGCTCTCGGAAACTTTGCATACTGTCTTTGCGGATAGCAGTAATTAAATCATTAGTAAATTGCTCAGTAGAGACGTAAAATATTCTTGAATCTGGACAAATTTCTAATCGGTAGTGACCGATCGCCTGCATGAGGTGAGTTTTACCTAAACCAACGCCACCACATAAAAATAAAGGATTAAACTCTCTTCCAGGAGATTCAGCAACTGCTAATGAAGCAGCGTGAGCCATCCGATTGTTCGCACCGACTACAAATCGGGAGAAGACATACTTGAGGTTTAATTCTGTCGTTTTGAGCCGAGTTTGAGGAAGTGTTTCAGGAGGACTGGGTTGAGCCGGTAATCCCCAAGACATTTCTCCTTCATTGACACGAGAGACTTCATCACCTTTAGTAACACTAATATAGATATCTACGGGATAACCAAGAATATCTTGTACGACATTAGCAATCGTTTTTATGTAGTATTTCTGTAACCAATTGCGAGCAAACGGGTTGGGAGTGCAAATCACCAAGCAATTATTTTCCAATCGCTCTGCACTCGCAGTTTTGATCCAAGTTTCAAAGGTGGGACGGGATAGCTCCAGTTGTAAGCGCTCCAGTACCTGATTCCACAGACTTTCTAGGGGCATTTCCATGATTTACCACCAATGCTCGGCAATCGTCACAATAATGAAGATATAAGTAAGCACCAATTTAGCAGACTATGCTCTAGACCTGGTATCAGCCTTTGAGTTGCCATCGTTCTTGGACTACCCACGGTAGCCAAGATCCAACCACCCACTGATTCTTACGGAGAAGCAAAGACAAATGAAGACAACAGACCATGACTTTCAGCCGAGAAGAGGACAACAGAACACGGAAAAATTTTGTGTCTTTGCGTCATCGAAAGGACTTTTGCCCCAGAGGTGCTCAACATTCAGTATTTTGGTCATGCTGCTTAGTAGTGCAGCAGTGATGTCTATTGGGGGTTGTTCCATACCTAGTGGTATTAAGGCTGGAAAAACAGACACTCAGCCTCAAACGCTAACCCAAAAGACAAATGATCCCACTTCCCCAAATATTTTGCCTGTCTCATCGTCCAATAATCCTAACTTCGTCGTTGGAGTTGTACAAAAGGTAGGACCTGCTATTGTTCGTATTGATGCTTCTAGGACAGTAGTTTCTCAGATACCCGATGAGTTTGATGATCCTGTTTTCCGGCGGTTTTTTGGGTCGCAGCCTAGAGAACGGGTCGAGCGGGGTAGCGGTTCTGGGTTTATTATTAACTCTGCAGGTCAAATTCTGACCAATGCCCATGTGGTAGACGGTGCTGACGTTGTGACGGTAAAACTCAAAGATGGACGCACTTTTGACGGACGTGTACTCGGTGAAGACCGGGTAACTGATGTTGCTGTCATTAAAATTGAAGCTAATAACCTACCAACTGTTGCTTTGGGTAACTCTGAGGTCTTGCAACCAGGAGAAGCGGTCATTGCTATTGGGAATCCTCTTGGTTTAGACTACACCGTTACATCTGGAATTGTCAGCGCTACTGGTCGTTCTAGCAGTGATATTGGTGCTACTGATAAGCGTGTTGATTATATTCAAACTGATGCAGCTATCAACCCTGGTAACTCTGGAGGACCACTGCTGAATACTCGTGGAGATGTCATTGGTATGAATACTGCCATTATTCAAGGTGCTCAAGGGTTAGGCTTTGCTATTCCTATCAGCACGGCGCAGCGGATTGCTCAAGAATTAATTACAAAAGGTAGGGTTGACCATCCTTATTTAGGTATTCAAATGGTGACTTTAACGCCAGAAATTCAGGAAAAAGCCAGTTCTAAAGGCATTAATTTGGCAGTAGATAAGGGGGTATTGTTACTTGATGTTGTGCCACGTTCTCCTGCTGCTTCTGCTGGATTAAAACAAGGTGATATCATTCAAAGTATTAGTAACCAGCCAGTTACTAAAATAGAAGAAGTGCAAAAGATAGTGGAAAATAGTAAAATTGGCTCTCCTATTGAATTACAAGTGATTCGTAATGGGCAAACAGCACAAATAGCCGTTAAACCCGCTCCTTTACCGATTCGACGTGGAAGCTAAATTATGAATTATGAAGTATGAATTATGAATGAAAAATCTTCTTGATTCATATTTGATATTTCATAAACTTTATCTATGGGAGTTTTTATTATTATGGGTGAATTGCTACCAATTATTCAATTGGGTGCTCCGATACTGCGTCAAAAAGCCACCTTGGTAGAAAATATCAATGATGAGCCTATTCAAAAGCTCATTGACGACCTTATGGCGACAGTTGCTAAGGCTAATGGTGTTGGTATTGCTGCACCTCAAGTTGCCCAATCTTGTCGTTTATTTATAGTAGCCTCCCGCCCTAATCCCAGGTATCCCAACGCTCCAGAAATGGAACCCACTGCCATGATTAATCCAAAAATCATTGCTCACTCAACTGAAGTTGTCAAAGGTTGGGAGGGTTGTTTGTGTATTCCAGGGATTAGGGGATTAGTTAAGAGATATCAAGCGATTGAAGTAGAATACACTGACCGCAATGGCAAACTGCAAAAGCAAGAATTGACTGATTTTGTCGCTCGTATCTTTCAACACGAGTATGACCACCTTGACGGTATCGTGTTTTTAGATAGGCTAGAAAGTACTCTGGACATAATCACTGAGCAAGTATATCAAAAACAAGTGATTAACAACACTTAACTATAAATAATTCTAAAGAATGAGAAATTACCTGGAATCTTAAGTTAAATTTAACCTATTGTTAACCTTTTTGCTTGACGCATCTATCGGGTAAATGACTAAAACTCTCAGTAGTCGCGAGAGATTAAGTCCTCGGGAGCAAAAGCTTGTGGATTTAGTCTCATCTCAGAAACAAAGCGATGAATCAAGTCAAACTACTACCAGCAAATCTGTTGCGGAATCAATGCTGCAACCACCCGTAGGTGGATTGCAAATTGTTCATGCAACAACAGGGCGCGTGCGAATCCGTGCTACTGACGGTAGTCATAACTCAATACTTGATACCATCTCTCAATATTTACAAAAGCAAGATGGGGTGAGGGAAGTTTTCGTCAATCAGCAAACGGGCAGTTTGAGCGTTAACTTTGATGAAAATAGACTGTCCTTACCCCAGATGTTGGAGATACTCCAGCAATATGGCATACAGCAGTTGCAAGTTTCGCCTCAGGTAGAAAGCAAAAAAGACCCCTTTGCCGTGTGGAAATCTGCTGATTTTTGGAAGGAGCAGGGCATTTCGTTTATTCCCTTATTTACGGGGTTAGCAGTGACTGGGGGGCTAGGAATCAGCGGTTTGGCATCGATCCCAGTTTACCTGGTTACAGCAAATGCCACGCGTCGCTTCATTGACGAACTCCAACTGTCAGCATCAGAAACGAGCGTAGCCCCTGCTTCCCAAGAAGCAAAGAGCGATCAGAAATCTGCAATAAAACGCAACAAAACTGACCAACCTTCCTTATCAAAAGTGGAGCAGAAATCTGCCGAAGCCGCAGCACATGCAAAAATTGCCTATAGCGTTGTTCATGCCATTCCAGGACGTATCAGGTTGAATGTGCCTCGAGTTGCAGGCGATCGCGCCTACGCACGAAGACTCGAAAGGTTACTGAAAAGAGAACCCCAAGTGACAAACATACGTGTCAATTGTGATGCGGCATCAGTTGCTATTACCTATGGATCAGGTGAGATCCCAGTATCCCATTGGGTTAGTCTGATGCAGTTGGCAGACAAAACAATCCCGCAAACAAATCCCATAAAGACAACAACAGAGAAGCCACTTCCACAGCCAGTTCATCAGCTTGTAGAACCAGCAGAATCAACAACGGCAAAAGAGCAACCCACAGTGGAAACACCCAGTAGATGGTCTCATTTCAAGTCTTCGGCTCTCGGTACGGCTTTATCCTTTATGGCGAACTTTCCCTTAGACCCGGTTCCAGACTGAGGAACACTGGAGGACAAAAATGGCTGGTTCAACATCACAGGTACTGCATCTAAAGACAAAATCTCAGAAAATCGTAGAGGAAGAAACTAGTCATCTAGCAGCAAAGCCACACTCTGCGGTCATTTACAGCATGACTCATGCGCTTCCAACAAGAGTGGGATTTTGCGTTCCTCGGATATCCCATGATCCCGGATATATGCAGCGCTTACAGGCTTTGCTTGCTTATGAGCCTTGGGTCATCATTCAGGAAGTCAATCGCATGGCAGGGTCTATTGTCATTACCTACGAATCTGGGATCATGTCAGATTCTGAAATGCGCCTGTATTTGGCTAGTCTGATTCAATCTGCTAGCAACGTAGAACAGACAAAACCAGCAACTCAAAAGCCAATAGCTAACGCCTCTTTATCTCAAAGAGCCACTCATCCAAGTGTTGCACAAGACAAAGAGGATGGTTATGAAACTGTGCATGTGGGTGTCTCCTCTGATCCCCGATCAGTTGGGATGGGAGTATCCTTGGAATCTAAATCAGAGAGGGCTGGAAAGAAGCCCACTCCAACAAGCCAGTCCAATCATTATCTTGAAAAGACTCATCAAAGCGCAAAGCAACCAGCAACAGTAGTATATAGCATTGCTCATGCAATTCCTGGACGAGTGCGTTTCCGCGTGCCTCGAATAGCCAAAGACTCAAAATATGTCCAACGGTTGGAGGCGTTGCTCAAAGCAGATCCTGTAGTCACAGGTGATCGCCCTGAAGGGGCGATCACTTTGCGCTATCGCGTTAATAACGCGGCAGCCTCAATTGTTATTACCTACAAGTCTGAAGCAATGCCCAATTCCCAAAAGCGTTCTTTGAGCCTTTTAGAACAAGCCATATCATATTTATCCAGTCTGATTCAATCTGCTGCTAGCGATACTCTAGTTCCCATAAGTTAACCAGAAGATAGGCAAGCCCTTCCTTGGAAGTAGGGTATCTGGGTGTTCGGTAATAGGGTAGTTTTAGACTTCCCCTACCTTCTTAATGCACCCTATCGGTCTCTCGTTGAGCAGGCTTTTGAAAATCCAATTTGAACAATTTTTGTATGAGAGAGAAGAAATGGCAGAACTTAGTGTGCAATTATCACCTTCCGGAGGTCATGTTTCCCAAGTAGCTGTAGCGGCAAAAAATGGGAAAATTTCTTTAGTGGAGAGCAATGGACACTTACAGGTTCAGTCTCCCAAAGTTCCATACAGCCTTGTGCATACGATTCCGGGAAGGATGAGGTTGCGCGTACCTCGCTTGCGTTATGATGCCGACTATGCACAGCGCCTGCAAGTCTTGTTGGAGGCTGACACTGTTGTGACAAGTGTCCGTATTAAGCCTGTGGCGGCGTCAGTGACTGTGACGTATAAATCCAGCAAAGCTTCAGATGCTAAGATGCGATCGCATCTGGGCTATTTGATTGAAGCTGCTAGTGAAGTTATCGTTCTCAAACCCTCCAAGCCACAACCCGCCTCGGATACAGAAGAACAATCTTGGCCAGGGATGCAACTTTCGGCTCTAGCGACGGCTTTAGCTGTTTTGGGTGGACCATTAGGATTGACTATTCCGCCTGTAATGGTTGCGGGAAGCATAGCCCTTGCCACTTTGCCCGTTGTCAAACGAGCTTGGGAGGGGATCTGGGTTGAGCGAAAACTCAATATTGACTTTCTGGATTTTATGGCAATAGCTATTACCACAGTCCAGGGTCAATTTCTCACGCCGGCGCTGATGCTAAGTTTAATTGAAGTTGGCGAAAATATACGCGATCGCACGGCTCGTTCTTCGGCAAAACAAACTCTGGATCTGCTCAGTTCCCTCGGACAGTTCGTCTGGGTTGAACGTGATGGTGAAAAGGTGCAAATTCCTATTCAAGACGTGCAACGAGGGGATACGGTAATTGTTTACCCTGGCGAACAAGTCCCGATTGACGGTACTATCGTGCGGGGTAAAGCACTGCTGGATGAGCAAAAACTGACTGGTGAGTCAATGCCGGTGTTAAAGAAAAAGGGACAAACCGTTTATGCTTCAACTCTCGTAAGAGAGGGACGAGTTTATATTTTAGCGGAACGCTTAGGTAACGATACCTGTGCCGGACAAAGCATCAAGTTAATGCAAGAAGCTCCTGTCCATGATACCCGTATGGAAAACCATGCCCTGAATATTGCTCAAAAAGCAGTCCTGCCAACATTGCTACTTGGCGGGGCAGTATTTGCCACAACCCGTAACCCAGCACGAGCAGCCAGCGTCTTCACTCTCGACTTTGCCACTGGTATTCGTGTATCAGTTCCAACAACGGTTTTGGCAGCACTCACCTATGCAGCGCGGCGCGGTGTTCTCATCCGTAGCGGACGAGCGTTAGAAAAACTCGCAGAGGTTGATACCATTGTCTTTGATAAGACAGGCACACTGACTAAAGGTGAAGTGGCTGTTGTTGGTGTTGAAAGTCTTAATACAACCTCAACAACACGAGTGCTGGAACTAGCGGCTGCTGCTGAACAACGTTTGACTCACCCAGTGGCAGAGGCAATTGTACGCTATGCCCAAACACAGCGAATCGAAGTTTTGTCCCGTAGCAAATGGGACTATCAACTTGGCTTGGGTGTTCGAGCACAAATTGACGGCGAGACTGTTTATGTAGGTAGCGAGCGCTTTCTGCGTACTGAAGGCGTTGCGATGGATCTTAATGGACACCAAAAGCAGGCAACTTCAGTCATTTATGTCGCTAGCAATGGTCAACTTCAAGGTAGAATAGAGTATAGTGACATACTCCGTCCAGAAAGTCGAGAAGTTATCACAGCGCTGTTGACAGTCGAAGGTGTGGAAGTCCACATGCTCACTGGGGATAACAGGCGGACTGCTAGTGCTGTTGCTGCTGAATTAGGAATTCCTCCGACGCATACCCACGCAGAAGCTTTTCCTGAGCAGAAAGCAACGGTTGTCCAAAAGCTGCACGAACAAGGCAAGACAGTTGCATTTGTTGGCGATGGGATCAATGATTCGCCGGCTTTAGCTTATGCTGATGTTTCCGTTTCCTTCGCTAACGGTTCTGACATTGCCCGCGAAACGGCTGATGTCGTGCTGATGCAGAATGACTTGCATGGTTTGTTGGAGGCAATTGAAATTGCCCGCAAAGCCAGGCAATTGATTCGGCAAAATACGGGTTTAATCGCCATTCCTAACATAGGGGCATTGTTGATAGCAGTTTTGTTTGGTCTTAACCCCTTAGCAGCGACGGTAGTTAACAATGGCTCGACCGTGGTTGCGGGAGTCAATGGTTTGCGCCCAATTCTCAAAAGCCGCAAACGAAAAACTCTACCATCGGTAGGATGAGATAGCTGTCCAAAAAACAGTATAGTTGCAAATTTTCTAAAATTTTTCAATACACAGGAGGAAAATAGTCATGGCACCTAAAATTACTGACTTTGTTGAAGACGCTGGTGCACCCGGTATTATAGCTGGTATTGGAGCAGTACTCTTAGCACCTGTGGTCATTCCAGTTGTAGCTGGCATTGGTAAACCGATTGCCAAGTCACTGATTAAAGGCGGACTTGTCCTTTATGAAAAAAGTAGGGGAGCTGTTGCAGAACTTGGCGAAACTTTCGAGGACATGGTAGCCGAAGCCAGAGCAGAACTTGCTGAGGGAAGACAGTTACCAGCAGTTGATGTTGCAGGAACCTCTGCTGATAATACGCCCGATAACGGTGTATAAGTGAGAATTCCATAAATGTAGAGACGTTGCACTGCAACGTTTCTACACAGGTTCCTTTTTTTCTTGTTTTGTGGCTGAACCAGGGAAGACCTACTCAGAGGCTCCGCCTCACATTCTGCAACTACGGTCATCCATTGGAATTTACAATATTTTGAAATTTTGAATTGTTTAAGAGGGCACTTAAGTGTCAAAAAACGGTTTTGTCAGTCTCACTCAGATGCCGATAAATATGAATGCAGAATATATAAAAACCGCATTTAAACCTATATCTACGCGGGTTGTGAGTTCTACACCTGGAAGGTTGCGTTTGAGAGTTGCACAGCCCCATCGTCAAACTGAAGATATGCAACGGATTGCCAATGCACTACAAGCACATGGCAACATTAATCAAGTACGTACTAATATCCAACATGGCAGTATTGTTATACAACACGATAATCAAGATGGCAGTCTTGAGAATGTTGTTGCCACGCTAAGAGATTTAGGCATTATTTTTGGCGATATCACGCTAAGAAAATCTGTAGCAGCAACGGGTGTGTCGAATGCAGTTGTGGACTTGAACAACCGAGTTCAACACGCAACAAATAATGTAGTTGATTTGCGATTCCTTTTTCCTTTGGGACTAGGTGTCCTTTCTATGCGACAGTTACTTGCCAAGGGGCTGCAATTCGATATTATTCCCTGGTACGTATTGGCATGGTATGCCTTTGATAGTTTTATTAAGCTACACGGAGTTAGTCAGGCTCAATCAAATGGTGGGGAGTCTTGAGTCAATGCCTATGAAAAGGTTCTCTTTTGTAAGTAGAAGGGATTAATTAAATAAAAACTCTCGCGTCAGGGTTTTAGCCCTTTAAAATCCTAGACAGAGCGATTTATCGCTCACTACAAACAAAAATTTTATCTTACATTTAATTACGTTCACCTACTTATGAAATACACCTAATTGTAGGGGGAAACAGCTATTTGCCTCTACAGGAAAATCGCAAGAAACCAGATCTCTTTTTTCCTTTTTTGAAACTGAAATATGATAGCATGACTTCTAAAAAACGGTCTAATTCTGATAAAAGTGCTATTCTCAATCTGCATCGACAACCTAAAAAAACAACTATCGGTGTAGCTAATAAAACAGCGCCACCCCAAAAGATATCCTATAGCGTTGCCCATGCAATTCCGGGACGTATTCGTTTTCGTATTCCTCGGCTAGTCATAGATTGTGAGTATGCAGATAAACTCAAGCAGGTCATAGAATCCGACTCTAGAACTACGAATGTCCGTGTTAACGCTACAGCTGCATCCATTGTTATCAATTATCAACCAGGCATAATTTCAGATGACCAAATGCGATCGCATCTGGTAAATCTTATTCAAACCGCCCCAAATATAGTTGTACCAACCCAAGCAACGGCAAAATCAATTGTGGGAGTTATCTTTGATGCTATCATCAACCTGATTGATAGTACACGTAATATTAACAAAGCGCGTAACGCAATTGTGTATCACCGATTCAGGACAGACGGCTGGGAGCGCTTACTCTCTGGTGCGAAAACCATCATCAAGCGGCTAAAATCTGCCATTATGTTCGTCTTGCCTAATAAGCGAGGCGATAAGGTAGGCTTACAGCCTTTCAAGTTGCAAGCTGCTGGCGTAGACGATGCACTGTAAGCTGTGCTGAAACAGTTGCTTTCACATCGTTTCGGGAAGATAAGGGCTTGACTTCAAATCAGCGTACGTAGAAAAATGGGCACTCATGACTTCAGTAAAATACCCTATAACAATCCTTTGGTGCGGACAATACATACTGCTGTTAAAGGAAGAGCTAGATATAAGGTAAATGGACTTTATTGTTCGCAAGCTCTCAAAAGATACCTTGAATTGCGATTGTCAGAAAAGGAAGGTATCGGGCAGGTTCATGCTAATCCTTACACAGGAAATGTTCTTATTTTTTTTGATTTAGATTTCAGCCTAAATGCAATCGCCTTACTCATCCAAGGTATTGTTTTAGATTACAGCAAACAGGCAAAGAAATCACCACTGACGGGTGAAATGCCACTTGCTAAAACAACTGAAGCCCTTACCATGCAGGATGTTCCCCTTGATGATCAGGTGAATATGGTTGACACGGGGACAAGAGTTACTGATGGACAGGGCGTTGCTGTGGTTGCGGTAACCGAACAATATACGCTCAGGCACAACCAAAACATGGTTGGCGAAGCCATACTGCCTGAAACGCCCATGCAGAAACAATTAGACCAAGTGGGTAGTCAACTTGTTCTGGTATCAGGGGCAGTTTGCACCCTTGTCTTTGGCACCGCGTTGCTGCACAGATATGGTCTTGACAAAGGCATTTTGTTAGCAATTCAGAAGTTGCACACGCCACTTCTTGATCGCATCATGCTTAGTATCACTTTTCTTGGTGATCCAGCAGTTTTGCTGTTGATTTGTTTGCCATTGGTCATGGGATCGCTGTATTCTAAGCGTCGCGGGGAAGCAACTACCTTGGGCATAGCCGCAGTCGGTGCAATCTTGCTCAATTGTTTGCTGAAAGTGGTCTTTGGTAGGGCACGTCCAGCATTGTGGAACTGGCTGATTGATGTGGGTCAACACAGCTTTCCTAGCGGTCATGCAATGGTGTCAATGGTGATTTACGGCTTCATAGGGTATATCCTGGCACAGGAGTTTCGTCAATGGCGGGGACATATTTTTGCCTTGACCGTTGTCTTAATTGTGGCGATAGGTTTTAGTCGGCTTTATTTAGGCGTACACTGGCCCACTGATGTGGCAGCTGGCTATGCCGCAGGTTTAGTATGGTTGATTGCCTGTATTCTCAGGTTGGAATGGCAAAAATATCGCTCCTCCACCTCCAGTATGGGAGTCGCCTCCCATACTTAGGGTTAACGCAAAGGTTAAGTTCTCCCCCTAGCGTCTCTAAATCTTGGGTAGTGCAGTTGTCTCTCTTGAGGAGCCGCCATCAGTAAAACCTTTTCCAACAGCCAAGGTGCAATGCGGTTGCACCACACGGCTAAATGACTTTGCCATCCTATCAAGATTTCAGGTGAATCTCTTGCTAGTCCGGCAACAAGTGCCTGAGCCACTTTTTGGGGAGTCGTGGGTAGCACCCACCGAAACCACTGTAATTCTCGCACCATATCAGTATCAGTCAAAGATGGCAGCAATGCTATCACCCGGATATTATGTGCAGCTAGCTCACCGCGCAGAGCTTGGGTAAACCCGACAATTGCAAACTTGGTAGCTGAATAAGTTGCCATTGTCGGCGCTGCTATCTTGCCCATCAAACTAGAAACGTTAACGATTGTCCCTGAGCCTTGAACCACCATGCGTCGGGCAACTATACGAGTTATGGTGTACATTCCGATAAGATTAACAGCTATCTCTGTCTGCACATTTGGCAGTCGAGAGTTTAAGAAAGGCGTTTGGTGTGCAACTCCAGCACAGTTGATGAGCAGATCAATTGGTCCGTGATCTCGCCAAGCTTGGGCGATCGCAATATTCACTTCCACGACTTGAGACAGATCCAAAGGCAGGGTGACGACTTCCACACCAAGCATCTCTATTTCAGTGGCTACTTCACCTAACCGAGTCGTGTCCCGTGCCACCAACAACAGGCGTTTGACTCCTTGCTTTGCTAATTCGATGGCGATCGCTTGCCCAATACCACGTGAGGCTCCAGTCACCAGAGCCGTCTTTCCTTGAATATTCATAACTAAAACCTCCAGAGTTGAAGTCTCACCGCGCTAGCACGCCAGTGCCAAGTAGAAAGATTTTGCATATGACATCCTCGGCGTGGAGTGAGACGAAACAGACTTGCGATTGGGGTATGAGTTGAAAGAAACCCTTGGCAGTAAGAAATTTCTGAGAAATCTAGCTTGTCTTACCGCATTCAATGAGAAAAACTTTGGGTATGTATTTCGTCAGACTTTGGTAAAATTTGAGTTGGACTGGTAATACGTAAGAGTTAAGCAAGTAAACAAGCGTCTGAAGTCGTTGTTAGCGTAGCCAAACGAGCGGCAAATCAATTCCTTAGCCGTCTTGCTAGAAAACGGAGTAAAGCTGTCGAAGATATATCTTTGCTGACAATTCACCAAATCAGTGAATCAGTAAAAAGCTTAGATTGACGTAAAGCATGGATAGCACCTCTCTATAGATACTCGTATCTACCAGAACTAACTTTCTATGCACACCCTAGCAAGGGGATCAAGTACCTGCAATATTTATTAACAAGAATCCTTAAATTTTACTTAACTTTACAAAGCTCTCATAAATTAAGGGTATAGCAACTTGCTGCATTCTTGGTCTTAGCAATCTCTTAATTAGAAGTGACAAGATTATGAAAAAACTTATTAATAAACCTGAAGACTTTATACGTGAAACGCTGGAAGGTATGGCAGCGGCCCATGCTGATTTCATTAAAGTCAACTATGAGCCAACCTTTGTCTGTAGAGCCGATGCACCCGTACAAGGGAAAGTAGCAATTATTTCAGGTGGTGGTAGCGGTCACGAACCAATGCACGCGGGGTTTGTGGGGATGGGAATGCTGGATGCAGCCTGTCCGGGAGAAGTTTTCACTTCTCCTACCCCTGACCAAATGTTAGAAGCTGCTAAGAGGGTAGATGGTGGGGCTGGTATTCTTTATATCGTCAAGAATTACAGTGGCGATGTGATGAACTTTGAGATGGCAACGGAATTAGCTCGTAGTGAGGGTATCCGGGTGCTAAGTGTTGTGATTGATGACGATGTGGCGGTCAAGGATAGTTTGTATACACAGGGACGCCGAGGTGTCGGAACAACAGTGCTAGCAGAAAAAATCTGTGGTGCAGCAGCACAGCAAGGGTATGATTTGCAACAGATAGCTGATTTGTGCCACAGGGTGAATCTGAATGGACGGAGTATGGGGATCGCGCTCACATCCTGCACAGTACCCGCCAAAGGAACGCCAACATTTCAACTAGGCGATCGCGAAATGGAATTAGGCATAGGTATCCACGGTGAACCAGGACGGGAGCGCAAATCCTTGACATCAGCCGACGAGATGACTCAGATGCTAGCGCTATCAATTATTGAGGATTCACCCTATACCCGCACAGTCCGGGAGTGGAATGAAGAAAAAGGTGAATGGGTAGAGGTGGAATTGATTGATCCCACTTTTGAAAAAGGGGATAAGCTACTGGCTTTCGTCAACAGCATGGGTGGTACTCCCATTTCTGAACTTTATATTGTCTACCGCAAACTGGCAGAAATCTGCGAAAAGAAGGGATTGCAAATTGTGCGAAACTTGATTGGTCCTTACATCACTTCTTTGGATATGCAAGGTTGCTCAATTACACTGCTGAAGTTGGATGATGAGATGGTTCGGTTGTGGGATGCACCTGTGAAGACACCGAGTCTGCGGTGGGGAGTTTGAGTTATGGTGACAAAAGAGCAGATTTTGCGATGGTTGCAAACATTTGCAGGCGAGATAGAGCAGAATAAAGACTATTTGACAGAATTAGATGCAGCGATCGGTGATGCTGACCACGGGATCAATATGGATCGTGGCTTTAAAAAGGTGAACACTCAGTTATCGACTGTTGCAGATAAAGACATCGGTAGTATTTTGAAAACAGTCAGCATGACTTTGATTTCCTCAATCGGCGGTGCGAGTGGTCCTCTTTATGGAACTTTATTTCTGCGAGCTAGTGCAGCCGTAGCTGGTAAGCAAGAACTGACTAACAATGATGTGCATGAGATGCTCAAAGCGGGATTAAATGGTGTCCTTGAACGTGGCAAAGCGCAATTAGGCGATAAGACAATGGTTGATGTGCTTTCCCCTGCTGTAGCAACTTTTGGGCAAGCTGTCAGTGAGGGTAAGAGTACATTGGAAGCAATGCAACGAGCTGTAGCAGCAGCAGAACAAGCGATGAAGGATACTACACCGATGGTTGCCAAAAAAGGACGGGCTAGCTATTTGGGGGAACGTAGCGTAGGACATCAAGATCCGGGGGCAACTTCGTCTTATTTCATGTTAAAGAGTTTGTTAGCGACGTTTGCAGATTCTAACAATAACCCAGTAAGCTAGCCGAACACTTGCAATGATTCAATGAATGTTCTAGATGCTGCCGAAGGTGACACCTTGTTGTTTAAGCCACTTGCGATAAGCGATAGAATAGCGATCGCTCGGCAGATGGACTTCTGCTTGCAAGTCCAAAGGGAGGCGTTTTGGTCGCTGCGATTCTACAATGACTTTGTCTTGACTCATAATCTGGTTTTCCATAGCAACAAAAGCTGAATCTGGAATTTTATAAAGAAAGTTCTCAACCACCCAAAACGAGAGAACGCACTCTTCCTCATCGACAGGGGTCACCATGAAAAATAGATTCATGCAGCTATCATTGTCGCCGCGTCGTTGGAAGTATCCAAGCAGGGGTTGGCAAAGGCGGTATTGGTAAGTAGCGAAAAACATGGGTGCTGAGGGATCTCCCGACGCTGGATCTAGTTCCCAAATGCCAAATTTAAAACTAATACCATCTGGATGCGACTCTAAGTCATAATGCGTCACCTCAGGACGACGGGAGTCGGCGAATATTCCTTTATGCACAAAGGCAAAGTGAGTTGGATCAATGAGGTTTTCAATGACACGTAGAGGGCTAGAGTTGAAGTGGTAAGGACCGCACAAAATTTTGCGGAAGGAAGGATCTTCCCAATCTGGAATTGCAGGAATGTCATTTTGTGGTGTTCCCAAACAAACCCACAGCATACCGTGGCGCTCTTGAATGTGGTAAGTTTGGATACAAGCTCTTGCAGGAGGCGGCTGATCTGGGGTAGCTGGAACTAGCACACATTTGCCGTCGGTGTTAAAGGCTAAACCGTGGTAAGGACAGACAAGATTATCTTTCTCGATCCATCCTAGGGAGAGGCGAGCTCCCCGGTGAGGGCAAAAGTCTTGCCACGCTAGAGCTTGGTCGCCATTGTGCCAAAGGACTATGTCTTCACCTAGTAGACGCTTTTGTAGAACGGTTCCGGGTTGCAGGTCTTGCGAGTGTGCTACGACATGCCAATTATGCAGCAAAAACTGGTCTTGCACCATGAGGGTTGCACTCATCGGGTTAGAGATTGTACACGATAATTATTCTAGTAAGATTTTATTTGGGTTATCTAAGGTAACTAAACTTAGTACAGCTTTGCATTCATTCGTGACGTTTTAATTTGTAGTAAGTGCTTTATCACTCTTCGTGCTTACTAGCAACGATATGCATCAACTTTATTTCGTTACCAACTTTTGCAATCCTGTACTTAGTTTCTTCTTTGGGATTCTTCTTTGGGAAACTGTAGGTTTGGTATGGTAAAAATTCCCAAGCAATTAAGTTAAAATTCACCCAATCTCGGCAATGACAAAAAGTTACTATTATGGTAAGCAAAGCCAACAATCTCCCTTTTATATAAAAAGCACCTGTGATACCAATTAATTTTGACGCGTTAATCAGTGCAATTACTGGTATTGCCAACCCAATAATTAAAGAAAAGCTTCAACGTAATGAGACTGTCATCAAATTATTAAAGCAATTTAACCTTGATCCTGAGCATCCGCCAGCGGATTTCAGCGCAGTTTACGCCTACGCCTTGGTAGAATACGGTGTAGGTAAACCTAAGCCATTCCTTGAACTTTTCCGGCGAGAAGAAATAAAACAGGCTTTCCGCAAGGCATTAGACCACAACAACCCCTCAATTCTTCTCTCTGAGGTTGATGCTTTTCTCAATGGGTATACCTTGGGTGATGAAATTAGAAATTTGGGACTTGAGATTAGGCGAGAAGTTGCCGCCTTTGCCACCGTCTTTATCGAAGTTGCTAAACGCAGTCGGACACCTGCTGATGTTTTAATGAACCAGCAGATAGGTTCCCTACATAAAAGGATAGCAAGTCTCCAAGAACACCTTGAAAGGCTGCCGACATTGGAAGGAATGAGAACAGAGATAGCACGGTTGGCGTTACCATCTGTAGAGACGCGCCATGGCGCGTCTCTACAAGAAAAGAAATGTAGAGTAATAGCTTTAGCCCAGCAGATGCAAGGCTGGTTTGAAACGTTGGGCTACCGCTTTGAAAAGTATGAAGTTTGGGAAGACAACTATTTTGAGTGGATTATTGACATCCCTGCACGACGTAACCGATATGACCGCATTCTTGTGCGTGGAATTGAGGGAGAGGCGGGACTGGGCGATGTGATGGCTTTGCGACAGTCGGTAGAAGCGCAAAGAACAGATGAAGGGTGGTTGGTAACGGCAAGGCGCATTTCACGGGCGGCGCGTGATGAAGTGGAGAAAGAGGAAAATCGCCACCTTGACTGTTACACTTTTGACGAACTCATAGATCAGGATGCTGACTTTAGCGGGTATCTCGACTGGCTAGAGGCAGAAGTCAAACACCGAGAAATTGACAAAAAGTATGTGCCGCTAGCCTGTAGTAAAGAAGAGTTTGACCCAGTTAATAAGCGCCGAATAGGAGTCAGTCGTTACGATGAACGCGACGGCTGGATTGATGGTTATCTGGATTTGTGGTTAGATGACCCTGCGAAGGAGCATATCTCTATTTTAGGAGAGTTTGGCACTGGTAAAACTTGGTTTGCCTTTCATTATGCTTGGACTGCACTGCAACGCTATCGCGATGCCCAAAAACGCGGCGTTGAACGTCCCCGCCTACCTTTGATCATCACACTCCGCGACTATGCCAAAGCACTCAACGTTGAGAACGTTCTGGCAGGTTTCTTTTTTACTCAACACAATATTCGCTTAAACAGCGAGGTTTTTGACCAACTTAACAGCATGGGTAAGTTGCTGCTGATTTTCGATGGCTTTGATGAAATGGCAGCGAAGTGCGATCGCCAACAAATGATAAACAATTTTTGGGAGTTGGCGAAAGTCGTCGTTCCCGGTGGTAAAGTCATCTTGACTTGTCGCACTGAGCATTTTCCAGAAGCAAAAGAAGGACGTGCTTTGCTAAATGCAGAATTGCAAGCGTCTACCGCCAAGTTGACAGGTGAAACGCCCCAGTTTGAAGTACTGGAACTAGAGAAATTCAACGACGAGCAAATTCGGCAGGTGTTGTCATTCCAAGCTGAATCTAGCACAGTTGAGCAGGTGATGGACAATTCGCATCTGTTGGACTTGGCACGTCGTCCGGTGATGACTGAGTTAATTTTAGAAGCATTGCCAGAGATTGAAGCAGGTAAGCCAGTAGATATGTCGCGGGTTTACCTGTATGCAGTGCGGCGTAAGATGGAACGAGACATCAAAGCGGAGCGTACTTTTACGTCTCTGGCAGATAAGCTTTACTTTTTGTGTGAACTTTCCTGGGAAATGCTGTCTACTGACCAGATGAGTTTAAATTATCGCCTTTTCCCCGACCGAATTCGTCGCTTATTTGGTGATGTTGTTCAGGAAGAGAAGGATTTAGACCACTGGCATTATGACATGATGGGGCAGACGATGCTGATCCGCAATGCGGATGGTGATTATACTCCGGCGCATCGTTCACTGTTAGAGTTTTTTGTGGCTTATAAGTTTGCGGCTGAGTTGGGGGCGTTAGCTGATGATTTTCTTGAATTGGCGCAGGCGCAGTTGCATATAAATAATGATGCACCATCAGTTGATGATACTTGGTCATCTTATTTTTGTCGCCAGGTGGATGAGATGGGGCAGATTTTGCCAAGTGGGCCGCTGAGGAGATTTGTAAGTGAGTCGTTGGAGAAGTTGAGGGAGAGTTTTGGGAAAGCGCCTTTTACAAAAGCTGTGATGGATTTGCTTTTGCCGATGTTGGATATTAATACTTCTATCACTTCATCATCCCATCACCCAATGATCAAAATTCTTGAAGCGACACGCGGCAAAACAGAAGCTGAAGTGGGTTACATCGGAGGAAATGCGGCGACGCTGTTGGTGAAGGTTGATAAGGCGGCGTTGGAAGGCAAAGACCTTAGCCATGCTACGATTAAAGGCGCAAATTTTAGTAATGCCAGCCTGCGCTTTGTTAACTTTACTAATGCAAATTTGGCTGACTCTGTTTTTACTAAAGTCTTAGCCACTGTTCGGTCAGTGGCATTTAGCTCAGATGGAAGACTTTTAGCTACAGGTGATTATGATGGTATGGTTCGCTTATGGGAAGCTACTAGTGGGAGAGAACTTTTAACCTGTAAAGGACATACTTATTGGGTAAATTCAGTCACTTTCAGTCCCAATGGTGCAACACTTGCCAGCGGTAGTGGTGACCAAACGGTGCGGCTATGGGATAGCACAAGTGGAAAATGCCTCCACATCTTACAAGGGCATACCAATTGGGTAAGTTCAGTCGCCTTCAGTCCCAATGGTGCAACGCTTGCCAGCGGTAGTGATGACCAAACGGTGCGGCTGTGGGATAGCACAAGTGGAGAATGCCTGCATATCTTTCAGGGGCATACCAATTTGGTACGTTCCGTCGCCTTCAGTCCAAATGGTGAAACGCTTGCCAGCGGTAGTGATGACCAAACGCTGCGGTTATGGGATACCAAAAGTGGAGAATGCCTGCATATCTTTCAGGGGCACACCAATTGGGTAAGTTCAGTCGCCTTCAGTCCCAATGGTGCAACGCTTGCCAGCGGTAGTGATGACCAAACGGTGCGGCTGTGGGATAGCACAAGTGGAGAATGCCTCTACACCTTACAGGGGCACACCAGTTGGGTACGTTCAGTCGCCTTCAGCCCAAATGGTGCAACGCTTGCCAGCAGTAGTGGTGACCAAACGGTGCGGCTGTGGGATAGCAAAAGTGGAAAATGCCTCCACATTTTACAGGGGCATACCAATTGGGTACGTTCAGTCGCCTTTAGTCCCAATGGTACAACACTTGCCAGCGGTAGTGGTGACCAAACGGTGCGGCTGTGGGATAGCACAAGTGGAGAATGCCTCTACACCTTACAGGGGCACACCAGTTGGGTAAGTTCAGTCACCTTTAGCCCAAATGGTGCAACGCTTGCTAGTGGTGGTGACCAAACGGTGCGACTGTGGGATAGTACAAGTGGAGAGTGCCTCCACATCTCACAGGGGCATACTAATTGGGTAAGTTCAGTCGCCTTGAGCCCAAATGGTGCAACGCTTGCCAGCGGTAGTGGTGACCAAACGGTGCGGCTATGGGATACCAAAAGTGGAGAATGCCTCCACATCTTACAGGGGCATACTAATTGGGTAAGTTCAGTCACCTTCAGTCCAAATGGTGTCACACTTGCTAGTAGTAGTGGTGACCAAACGGTGCGGCTATGGGATACCAAAAGTGGAGAATGCCTCCACATCTTACAGGGGCACAGCAATTGGGTACGTTCAGTCGCTTTCAGTCCAAATGGTGTCACACTTGCTAGTAGTAGTGATGACCAAACGGTGCGGCTATGGGATACCAAAAGTGGAGAATACCTCCACACCTTACAGGGGCACAGCAATTGGGTACGTTCAGTCGCCTTCAGTCCAAATGGTGTCACACTTGTTAGTAGTAGTGATGACCAAACGGTGCGGCTATGGGATACCAAAAGTGGAGAATGCCTCCACATCTTACAGGGGCACACCAGTTGGGTAAGTTCAGTCACCTTTAGCCCAAATGGTGCAATGCTTGCTAGTGGTGGTGACCAAACGGTGCGGCTATGGGATAGCAAAAGTGGAGAATGCCTCCACATCTTACAAGGGCATACCAATTGGGTACGTTCAGTCGCCTTCAGCCCAAATGGCGAAACGCTTGCTAGTGGTAGCGAAGATGGAACCATTAAGCTATGGGATGTTAAAACGGGAGAGTGCCTAAAAACTCTAAGAAGTGAAAGACCTTATGAAGGCATGGACATCACGGGCGTTACAGGTTTAACCGAAGCAGAGAAAGCAACGCTTAAAGCTTTAGGCGCAGTGGAGTTGTAGAAATGTAGAACCGGGAAAAGTAGGGCAAGAAAAGCGATGGCGCAGAACGCCCACAATCATGCGATCGCACTACTTGCTCATTAGTGACATCTTGCCGTTTAGTCTTTGTATTGCAGTGCCATCTAAACGCAAGTCGGTGCATTGTTAATGCATCGGCTTGCATTGTTAATGCATCGGCTTGCATTGTTAATGCATCGACTTACATTGTTAATGCATCGACTTGCATTGTTAATGCATCGGCTTACATTGTTAATGCATTCACTTGCATTGTTAAGGAGAAAAAATGCGTTAGCGGAATTTACCGTTCGCGTAGCGTTCCGCAGGAAAGGTATCGCGCAGAAAATCGCCCACCAAGAGCGATCGCCTCTGGTTGACTGTTCCTCATTAATTCCTTACATTAAAGTAAGAAATTATTTTGAAAGTAAGGATATCATATGTCTATCGCCACAATTACCAGCAAAGGTCAGACAACTATCCCCAAAGAAATTCGGGAGAAGCTTAACTTACGTCCGGGCGATCGCATTAATTTCATCATTGAACCAGACGGTAAAGTCTACATTCAGCCGCTGAATATCCAAGTTGAGGAATTGTCTGGCATTCTTCATAAACCAGAAAGGAAACCAGTTTCTATCGAGGAAATGAATGAAGCAATTGAACAATCTGGTGGGAGCTTGTCATGAATGGGCTAGATACTAATATTCTGGTTTGTTATCTAGTTCAGGATGACTTGAAACAAGGTAGATTCGCTGCTGAGTACATCCAGCAGGTTAAGGCAAGCGGTGAAACCTGTTTCATCAACAACATTGTTCTTTGTGAACTCGTTTGGGTACTAAAAAGTTCCTATAAACTCAGCAGGAGTGAAATTATCGACGTTCTTGAAAAAATACTGAGAACGGATGCGTTTGACTTTGAAAACAGAGAAGCGGTTTGGTGGTCAGTACAGCAGATAAAAAAGGGAAAAGCTGATTTCTCTGACTATCTAATTATGAAGTTAAATGAACAAGCTGGCTGTAGTGAAACTGCTACATTTGATGCAAAGTTGCAAGAAGTTGAGGGAATTCAGATACTTAACTAATTATTTGCAAGCAAGGTACACCTTATAATAATAAGGCATAAGCGAATGCCAATATCCATGACAGTTAAAAAAATCAATAGAACAGAGGAATTCAAATATGAATACTGCTAAATTATTGACGAATGGTGAGAATCAGACCGTAGTTTTGCCCAAGGAATTTCAGTTTCAAGGGAATGAAGTTTATATAAAAAAGATAGGTAATGCTGTTGTCTTAATTTCCAAAGAAAATCCTTGGCAAACTTTGTTTGACGCGACTGAACTCTTTTCTGAAGATTTCATGGAAAACAGAGAACAGCCTAATTTAGAAGTTAGAGAGGCTTTTGAATGAGATTTTTGCTGGATACCAATACGTGTATCTACATTATTAAAAGGAAGCCACCTAAAGTATTCGAGAGATTTCAGACACTGGACATATTTGATGTAGGTATTTTCTCTATTACTGTTGCAGAACTTGAGTATGGTGTTTACAAAAGCCAACGTCAACAGCAAAATCAAGCAGCACTCAGTCAGTTTTTAATTCCTCTGGAAATTATTCCCTTTAATGAGACTGCTACACAAACTTATGGAAGAATCCGAGCGGAGTTAGAACGACAAGGTATTGTCATTGGTTCAATGAATATGCTAATAGCATCCCAAGCAATCAGTCTTGGGCTAATTTTAGTGACTAATAATGTCAGAGAATTTTCTCGGATTCCAGGTTTAGTCTTGGAAAATTGGGTGGATTAGTCAATAATGCAGGTCATAAGCTGGTGTTATGGATATAACCAAAGCAACGTGACACTCTTGCTGGTTCTTTAATTATTTCCTTTCAAAGCTGCCACTAAAATTCGCATGACTTGCTCCAAATCTTCGGGAACTCGATAGCTATTAATCCCCTGTTCAAAATGCTTTGTGTTGCGGTCGAGCCTACCAAATTGCCATATTGTACCTGTAGAAACAACGCCAATTAAAATTGGTTGTTTGTCAACTTTAGTCGAGCCTGACCACTGATCTAATGCCACTAATTCGGCGACTAACTGCGTGAAACCTCGCGTCAAATCCTCGTCTTTTGCCTCAATTACTAATAATTGATTGACGGATTTTACTCGCAGTAAATAATCTAAATTACCCTGAAGCCAATTAGAAACCTTCAAATTATATTCAATTCGTAATTCTGCCTGTGTGTAATGAATTAACTCCGTCACCACGCGCGAGATGAGAATTTCTCGTCTTGCAAGTTCGTTAGTCAACGGTACAAATGGTAGTACCTCCTCAATCCGATCGCGTAATTCTCCCAAGCGGTCAAGTTCATCAGGAAACTGAGGTAAATTCAGCGTTTTTCGAGTTAAACTATAGCCAAATTCTTGAGCGAGTTCACTAGCTTCAAAGCCAAGCTCAAAGTATCGGCTAAAAGTATAACTTTGATTGGAGTCAAGAATTGACATAGTTAACAGTTAACAGTTATCAGTTATCAGTTATCAGTTTCATCATTGGGGGAAACACCACACCAAGAGCACACAAAGCGTTGGTGTCAGTACAACCACACCATACGCAGCCGTCACTGCGGCTGGTACTGTTCACTGTTTGATAGCTGCACATGACATTTTTCTTATATCACGGATAGATTAGCAGTGCTTTAGCTAATAACAGTGCGTTACACTTCGTTACGCATCCTACGCCTGTGGGTTACACTTCGTTAACGCACCCTACGCGTATGAGCAATTAGCAGCATAAAGTTAAGTGGGTGAGCAATAGCTTTTCAACAAAGTTGACGGTGGGTGATGGTCGGAATTGTCATTGTCTCGCACAGCAAACAGCTTGCAGAAGGAGTCCGGGAACTGGCAGCGCAAATGGTTCAGGGCAAAGTCCCCCTGGCTGTTGCTGCAGGAATTGACGATCCAGAAAACCCGCTAGGTACAGATGCCATGCAGGTTTATGAGGCGATCGCCTCGATTTACACTGATGAAGGTGTCATTATCTTAATGGATCTCGGTAGCGCTTTGATGAGTGCGGAAATGGCACTCGAGTTTCTCTCACAAGAACACCGAGACAAAGTACATCTGTGTGAAGCACCACTTGTCGAGGGTGCAATTGCAGCTGCTGTTGCTGCCGCTTCTGGTAGCAATATTCAACAGGTGATGGCTGAAGCACGGGGCGCATTGCTTGCCAAGGCCACTCAATTGGGTGTAGATATGAGTCATATCCAACAGGAAACCGCTCACGTATCTACCTCATTTGTTATTGAAGGACAAAGAACAAATGACACAGGACACGTAACAAAAGAAATACGCCTATTAGTCCGTAATCGTTTGGGGCTACATGCCCGTCCAGCAGCTAAATTTGTGGCAACAGCAGCTAGATTTCAATCTCAAATAAAAGTCAAAAATGTAACTAAAAATATTGAAGCAGTACGTGCTGATAGTATCAACCAAGTAGCGACTTTAGGCGTGCGTCAAGGACACGAACTGGTTATTACTGCTACTGGTTCTGATGCAGATGAGGCGCTGGCGGCATTGCAAGCATTAGTCGAAAGTCACTTTGGTGAAGAAGAAACCACCCTATTACCTCATTACCCCACCACTTCATCTCTCCAACACCCCATTTCTACCTCCTCCCATCACTTTCTCCAAGGGATTCCTGCTTCCAGCGGAGTGGCGATCGCACCCGTTTTTTTGTATTGTCCTACTCCCATTGATATTCAGCAATACCACGTAGATAAGATTGAGGAAGAGTGGCAAGGTTTACAGGTAGCAATTCAAATCGCCCAAGAGGAAATTCAAGCTTTACTCTCACAAGCATCTATTCAAATTGGAGACGCTGAAGCTGCCATTTTTGATGCCCATCTGCTGTTTTTAGAAGACCCTGTGGTACTTGAAGCTGTTCACCAACGTATCTTTGAACAACATCTTAACGCTGAAGCTGCTTGGCAAGCAGTTGTTGATGAGTTGGCAAACCATTACCGTTCTATTGAGGATTCTTACTTACAAGAGCGAGTTGCTGATGTGGTAGACGTAGGACAGCGAGTGTTACGGTTACTCACTGGATTTCAATCCCACATCAGAATTTCAGATCACAGCCCTACTCATTTGCATCTGTGTGATCCAGCTATTTTGATTGCAACTGACCTAAGTCCTTCCGATACAGCTAGGCTAGATCCAACAAAAGTCCTGGGAATTTGTACCACGTCTGGCAGTGCCATTTGCCACAGTGCTATTATAGCTCGTAGATTGGGTATTCCTGTTATTGTTGGCTTACCAACAGAGATACTGCAAGTAGCAGATAATACGCTTGTCGCACTTGATGGTGAGAGTGGCAGAGTCTGGATAGAACCAGAACCAGAAATCCAAACTGCACTGGAGGCAAAGCGAGAGGCACAGCAAGTAGCCCATCAGCAAGCACTAACGACGGCATCAAGTCCAGCAATGACCCGAGATCAGAAGCAAATCAGTGTATTTGCTAATATAGGAGGTCTATCTGATACTGAAGAAGCCTTAATCTTAGGTGCAGAAGGCGTCGGATTATTCCGCACTGAGTTCCTCTATCTGGAAAGAACAACACCGCCTTCGGAAGAAGAGCAATTGGTAGTTTATCAAAGTATCGCCCAACTTCTTGATCATCGTCCGTTAATCATCCGCACACTTGATGTGGGGGGTGACAAGCCAATTCCCTACTTGAATTTTCCACACGAAACCAACCCTTTTTTGGGTTGGCGCGGAATTCGTTTTTGTCTCGATAATCCTGATATCTTCAAAACTCAGTTGCGGGCAATTTTAAAAGCCAGTCCCGGACACCAAATTAAAATCATGTTTCCGATGATTGCTACTGTGCAAGAAATACAAGCTGCAAAGGCAATGCTGGCAGAAGTACAGGCTGAACTACGTCAAGCTGGTATACCCTTTGATGAAAATATGGAAGTGGGTATTATGGTAGAAATACCCTCGGCGGTTGTGCTTGCTGAACAGTTAGCAGCTGAAGTGGACTTTTTCAGTCTTGGTACCAATGACCTCAGCCAATATATCATGGCAGCAGATCGCACGCATCCACGAGTCGCAACTTTGGTTGATGCAATGCATCCGGCTGTGTTGCGGATGATTCAGCAAACTGTCCAAGCTGCACATAAAGCAGGCATTTGGGTGGGGTTATGTGGGGAATTGGCGGCAGACCCTTTAGCAGCAACAATTTTACTAGGGTTAGGATTAGATGAAGTGAGTCTGAATCCGCAAGCTATTCCTGAATTTAAGCAGGCGATCGCTCAGTTGACAATGGCAGAAGCAGAGATAATTGCTGCATCAGCCATGCAACAAAATTCTGCGGCTGAGGTCAGGGAATTGGTCAGAAAATTATGAATTGTGAAACTTAAAGTATCTCCCGATTTTACATTTTAACGTAGTTCTGTTTATTTCTACTTACAGCGGTTTGCAATTGGGTGAGGTACACAAAGAAATAATGAACCACAGATGCACACAGATGGACACAGATAAATTAGTACTTCATTCAATTGAGTTGCGCTGTATCATCAATAATTTATTAGACTTCTTACAAAACTCTGTTTTTAATAATTAGAAGCATCGATGGACATCAGATTCATACAGATAATTCATCTGTGTGCATCTGTGTTTATCTGTGGTTTCATTTTCATAACAATTGGCTTTGGCAATAAGTTTATTTGACTCTCTGCCAAATTCTGATTGTTTTGTCAGAACTACCACTTGCAATAAATTGACCATCTAAACTCATTGCAACAGAATTCACTGCCCCTGAATGTCCGGTGAGAGTTTGCAGTAATTCTCCAGTATGCAAACGCCAAATCTTGATAGTTTTATCAGCACTAGCGCTAAAAAGAGTTTGCCCATCAAGACTAACAGCTAGCGATTTTACCTCATCTGTATGTCCAGTTAAAGTATGCAGTACTTTATCTGTGTCCAGATGCCAAATTTTGATGGTTTTGTCTGCACTACCACTGATTAAGAATTGTCCATCAGGAGAAATGGCGATCGCTTTCACCTCACCTGAATGTTTACTCAGGGTTCGTAATGGTTCTCCTGAGTGGGGATTCCATAACCTAATCTTATGATCACTGTTAGCACTGGCAAGGATTGTACCATCTGGGCTGATAGCGGCGGCATAAACTGCGGCTGAATGCCAAAGGGTGCAAATGCGTTCGCCTTTATGTAGGTTCCAAATCTTGATTTTATTACTGCCACTAGCGAGAATTTGTCCATCTGGGCTAATGACTACGAAGTTAACTGGTTTTTGATGCCCTAAGAGAGTATGCAGTGGTTTAGCAGTTGCTAGATGCCATACTTTGACGTTATTTCTAGGGTGTTCGCAACTCCCTACAGCCAGCAAATTCCCATCAGGGCTAATAGCCACGGATGAAACTTCTGCTATATTTTCAGTTATGGTGTGAATAACCTTGCCAATATCGAGATTCCAAACCTTAATAGTTTTATCAGCAGACCCACTTACCAAAGTTTTGCCATCTAGGCTGATAGCTACAGATGTCACTTTACCAGAATGACCAGTGAGGGTGTGGCACAGATAAGCATATTCGTGTTGGCGTTTGTGTTTGAGGTTGGCGATCGCATTCAAAAGTTCCTCAACATATGTCATACTTTCAGTGTCGCCAACTGCTGCAAAATATTCTCTTAACTTGTGGACATATTCTTCATCTTCTATCTTCACAGCTGATTGCATTGCCTGTAGAGGATGGCTTGCTTGCGGCTGAGGAACTTGGCGTAGTTGTAACCATGTGTTAATTGAGTAATCTACTTGTTCTTTTGCCCATGTGTCATCGGGTAAATGCGATAAACTTTGAGCTAGTTCCAATGCCAACTCAGGAATCCAGTAACGTCGCTCCATCTCCAGAGCTTGGTAGAGTTGTTTATATCCTGTGGCGTACACGCGAAGCTGGTTATCGTCAGACATCGCTTGTAGTGATTGTAAATCAACAGCATTTGTCAGCATCGGCAGTAATTCAGGTAGTAGAGGAGGTACATCATGATGTACCAAGTGATATGCATCCGCTACCCAACTTGCCGCTAGACTATGACAAGTAATCAAAACCTGGCAAAGTTTTTCAAGATCCTGACGATTAACTTGGTATTGTAAGGATAACTTGCTGACATCAATTCCCTTTTCTTTCCATTTCTCTGCTTTTTCCAGAATTGCCAAATTGATAACATTGTCTCTCCCAATATTATTAATTTCTTCTATATTTTCTCCCAATAAGATGAGTTCATCTCTAATTTTTTTCCACTCTAAAGCACGATTTTTTGCTGACTCTTCAACAATTTCCTTATAAGGTAGCCGAGTTATTGTTTTATAGTAATAATTATCTTGTCCAATTCCCCAATAGCCAATGCGAAAATTGAGATAATCTCCATCAGCTTCTGACTCTAAAATTAAAACAGGCTCTGTTTTTAACATTCCAAACAGAGCCTTGATACTTGATTCACTGTGAAAACGCTTACTATCCCAAGCCCCTGCTAAAAATTCTGTTGGTCTTATTGGATTATGTAGAGAGTAATGCTTGTTGAGAAACTCTCGTAAACCTTCAGCTAACATGAACTCGATGTCTGAAATGTCTTCTCCTTGACTATCAAATTTATCAAACTTGACTTTAGGAGGTGCAAGAAAAATTTTAAGTGGAGTCCGTTGGTGACTGGTATGAGACTCTAAAATTTGTGAAGGTGATAATCGCAAAGGCCAGCTTTCAAAAGTTTTATGAACTTCTGGCAACTTGAGTGCTGTTTCTCGCTGATGTGTTGCTATTTGTAATTGTGTCTTATGGTAATAAAAAGCTAGTTCCTGTTGCTGAATTTTTTCTTTGTCAAATCCTCTCACATAACTGATACCTTGACTCGAACTATTGACAGATTGGATAAATTCTTGAATATATTCGGGAGGTTGATATATTGCCAATGGGCGTTCTTCATTTCTCTTTTGTACTAAACTTGCAATAATAGGTGCTAATTCTAGTACCAGATCAATAAGTAATCTTACTCCTTGCTCCATAAAAAGATGGCTGATTTCATGTTTATTTCAATCATAGCTTTAATAAAGCTCTTGGCTAAGTCAACCAAATAGAAATGAAACCACAGATTAACACTGTCTTGGGGCAAGTGTCTGTTGTGCATCTGTGGTTCCAAAATTCATTAACCGAATTTTTGCAAGAAGTTTAATGTCGAACTCACCTTAACAAGAGGCGCGTAAGGACAAAAGTTAGAACCTTACACCCAGTTGTCCGTTGACTCCTCGAATAGAGTTGTAACCAACTCCAACGAAAAGGTTATCGGTAGCGCCAACCTGAACCCCACCTGAAAAGGCAACACCTTTATCTGCTGAATAGTATCCCAGTCCTACATAAGGAGAAACCACGGGCAAGCTAATAAATTTTAGGACATCTACACCAGTAGAACCATCAGGCCCAAATCCTAACTCCGCCCCCAAATTCAAAGCCCTTGCACCTACAGAATAGGTAACATCACCTTCTTGACTACCAACTGATACCCAAGGTTGCGGTACTATTTGAGCATGTGTACTTTGTGGGGTAAATAAAGTTAACAAACTGAGTGATGCGAATAGTGTTTTCGCAATAAAGGCATTTTTCACGTTCTACTCCTTCACGACCTGCAATATTGTCATTTTGTCTGAACTACTAGAAAAAAAGACACTCTAGGTAAATAGCAACAGAATTTGCTGCTGAATTTCCAATAAGCATTTACAGCAGTTCGCCTTTGCTGTGATTACTGCTATTACTAATAGTGACGAAATAATCCTCGCTTAAGTGCCTACTTTAAGAATTGGGTTGAGTCAGTTTTCCAAAAAACTGATGCAAAATAGTAGAACTCTTGCAAAAGTCAATTTTTTTGAAAAAAACCACAGATGGACACAGATGGACACAGATAAGCTAATCGTCATTCAGTTTTCCAGGATGATTCGCTTGTAGTAAGGGCTTCAGCCCTAGCTCTATGCAACTTGAATGCTCATTAGCTTAAATCGTATTTTTGCAAGAAGTCTAGTGATTTGTCTTAATATTTCTTTCTTGGTTATCACAGCACCAAAGTTAACTATGAATTACTTAGATGAACTCAAACGTTATTTAGATGAACAGGGACGTGTGAAAGAATGGCCCTCCAAGCGGAACAAAGGAAAGTTCCAAAAGCTGGTGTTGGAGTATTTAGCGTTGAAGTTTGAGGTTGGTGTCATTTACACAGAAAAAGAAGTGAACGCACTGCTGAATCAACATCACACCTTTGGCGACCCTGCGATGTTGCGACGAGAATTATTTGAGAGTGGTTTAATTGACAGAAAGCGGGATGGTTCCGCTTACTGGTGCAATCTTCAAAATTGACGCGACCAATCTTTAGGCCAACGTTCAACGACCACTTTTGTTTGCGTAAAAAACTCGACAGCATGATTGCTTTGACCGTGTAAATCACCAAAAAAGCTTTCTTTCCAACCGCTAAACGGGAAAAACGCCATTGGTGCGGCAACTCCTATGTTAATGCCAATATTACCAGCCTCTGCTTCGTAGCGGAACTGACGCGCAGCAGCGCCATTGGTGGTGAACAGACAAGCCATGTTACCGTATTGACCGCTGTTGACTAGGGCGATCGCCTGTTCAATAGTCTCTAAATGTATCAAACTTAGTACAGGACCAAAAATTTCTGTGCGGGCAATTTCACCTGCTGGATCAACGTTTTGTAAAATGGTGGGACGGATAAAATTCCCTTTTTCATAACCTACTATATTGGCTTGTCGCCCATCTACCAACACCGTCGCCCCTTCATCTGCGGCCTTTTGAATTAATCCCTCAATTCGTGCTTTACTTTGGGTTGTAATGACGGGTCCCATTTCTACACTCTGGTCTAAACCATGACCTACAACTCGCTTTTTAGAAGTTTCTGCAATGGCTTCTGTAAAGGTCCGATGTGCTTCTCCCACAGTCACTGCAACCGAAGCAGCAAGGCAACGTTGTCCCGCACAACCAAAAGCACTATCAGCAGCAATGCGTGTCGTCATTTCTAAATCTGCATCTGGCAAAACAATCAGTGGATTTTTCGCACCACCTTGGCATTGAACTCGTTTGCCATTTGCCGCTGCCCTACTATATATATATTTAGCAACTGGTGTAGAGCCAACAAAGCTAATTGCGCGAATTTTTGGATGATCCAAAATTGCATCTACAGCTTCCTTTGCACCGTTGACTAGGTTGACTATGCCTTTAGGCAACCCAGTTTTTTCTAACAACTGAAAAACTTTTTGCATCGTTAGCGGCACTTTTTCCGAAGGCTTAACGATATATGTGTTGCCACAAGCAAGGGCATAGGGCATAAACCAAAAGGGAATCATTGCTGGAAAGTTGAACGGGGCAATAACCGCAGCCACTCCCAGTGGTTGCCGAATCATCATCTCATCAATACCCTTAGCAACGTCTTCTAAAATAGTTCCCTGCATCATCATGGGAATACCGCAAGCAACTTCCACATTTTCAATGGCGCGACGCATTTCGCCTTTAGATTCAGCCAAAGTCTTCCCACTTTCCAGCGTAATTGTGCGAGACAAATCCTCTAAATTCTCTTCTAACAGATTCTTGAGTTTAAATAAATACTGCACTCGTTCTGCAGGTGGAGTACGTCGCCATGTCACAAAAGCTTCCGCCGCAGCTTCAGCAGCTTGATTGACCTCAATAGCTGGTGACAGCGGTACTTTAGCCAGTACCTCTGCTGTTGCTGGGTTGATAACGTCTAGGTGTTCCGTAGCAGTAGATGTACACCACTGACCATTAATGTAGTTGGATAAGGTAGAAGTTGCGTTCATGAGGGCGATGTTGGATTTGTAGAATTTATATTAAGTAGATTCTGCTGGTAATAAGTCACAAAGCTAGGGTTATTTATTTTCATCATCTCAAAGACTAAACCTAGCACCGCGAAGTCGTAAATCTTGACGCTGAATCTTTGTCAACCCAATTCCTTGTGCAAACTCACATTCTTCTACAAGACCATTTAACCATTTAGTCTCATTGAGAGTGGCACCATTCAAATTTGCATTTTTCAAGTTGGCATTAGTAAAGTTAGCAAATATAAGATCTGCATTCACTAAACTGCTACCTTCAAGATTTGCACCTGAGAAATTCCCCCGGATGAAGTTGACTTGATCTAATATCAAGCCAGATAAATCTGCTCCCATTAAATTAGGAAACTTTAGCTGACTGGGATTTTGGAAAAACCGCATGATGCATGCTATATTTGCTTCATTGAGATGTATCTTGGTCAAAAACTCATAGCGGGCTATCCCAAGTTGCCTGAGAATTTCTAGACGTTGTTGGGGACTTTGTTCTAAAAAATCAACAGCGCTGCTACGGAGATTCTGAGTAGGAGTATTTAGCATAATCATCAGATTTCGGTGATAGTTTTCAATAAACCTGTTGCAAAAGTCAATGTTCATGAAAAAAACACAGATGTAGGCGTAAGCCGTACCGTAGGCTACACCGATAAACAGTGATTATTTATCTGTGTGTATCTGTGTTCATCTGTGGTTCTAAATATTTTTAAACCGGACTTTTGCAACAAGTCTAATATTAAAAATACAGCGCTTCTCATCTGAATGAAGTACTAATTTATCTGTGTCCATCTGTGTTCATCTGTGGTTCATTATTTCTTTGTGTACCTCACCCAATTGCAAACCACTGTATTTCTCATTTGTATTGTAGTGGCGAGCTATGCTACAAAATGGCTATGCTGTTATCCATGTAACCATTTAATCCGGGTAATAGTGAGTACCATTTGTAAAGTTAGGTAGTTATAGCCTTTGTTATTAAAGCAAGCATGAAAAAGACAATTATACCATACAAACTTAAAGGTCCTGTACTAACAATAACAGTATTGTTTGGGGTTATTTCACTATTCTTAAGCTGCTTTTTAATTAAGATTGTCAGAGTAAAATTTGTAGAGATTGATTTTGTACTTAAAAAATTAGAAGCTCAAAGCGAAGTACAAGCGAATAATCCTCATGCTATTCCAAGAGTTGATATACAAAGGCGCTTAAGTTATGATATAAGACCTGATTTTAGATGCTTATTTTGGGCTACAACTGTGGTAGGTAGTGGCTGGACTAATGATTCTAAGGATAGTGATTTTTTTATAGATTATTATATACCTCCAGATAAAAAAGCAATGATTTGTACAACACCAGCCCTAGCAGCTGCACTCATTGCTGAACGTCCTAAGCCACTTTTATATAAGGTTTATCCAACAGAATATGGCTTTCGTGTTCGCCTTGTCGAAGGTCTTTCAGAAGTGAGAGAACCCTGCAAAAACTGGACAGGAAATGTTGATTGTGCAAATTCTCTATTATCGCGACAGGGAATTGTTAAGTATGAGCCTTAGAGAATCATCTAACAGTTTTTTGTTTTTTGATGGTGATATCTATTCAAAACTGTTTACATACACAATTAAGACTCCATCTCAGCCAATTCTAACCAACGCTCAGTTGCTTTATCAATCTCTTCCTTGAGTATTTCCATTTGTTCGTAGAGTTTTTGCACTTGAGTGTAGTTACCAGGAGGAACATTGGCTATTGCTTTCTCTGCTTCTGCTTTTTCGGCTTCCATTTGAGCAATTTTCCCTTCCAACTGCTCAAATTCTCGTTTTTGCCAATTAGATAACCCGCGTCGCTTTTTATTTTCGTTTTCTTTAGGTAGAGATGTTGTTGGTAGCGTCTCTACATTTTTCGGTTTTTCTTTAGTATTAGCAGTTTGTTGCTGTTGTGCTTCTTCTGCTTGCTTGAAATCCAGATACACTGAATAATTTCCTGGATATTGCCGAATATTTCCACCTTCTTCAAAGGTAAAGATTGTATCTACGGTACGATCTAGAAAGTAGCGATCGTGAGAAACAACAATAACACAACCTGGAAAATCCTCTAAATACTCTTCTAGAACCGCCAATGTCTGCACATCCAAATCATTTGTCGGTTCATCTAATATTAAGACATTCGGCGCGCTCATGAGAATGCGTAATAGAAACAACCGCCGTTTTTCACCACCAGACAGTTTATGAATTGGAGCATACTGTTGGTTCCCAGGGAATAAAAAACGCTCCAACATTTGGGAGGCGGTAATTCTAGTTCCATCGGCAATTTGGATAAATTCCCCTTCTTCTTTGATGTATTCAATCACGCGCTGATTTTCGTTCAACGCCGATTGTAATTCCTCAGAATGCTGGTTAAAGTAACCAATGTGAATGGTAGTACCAATTTCCAAACTCCCAGAATCTGGCTGAACACGCTCAGTGATGATATTTAATAAAGTGGATTTACCCGCACCATTACCGCCGATAATACCAATGCGGTCATCTGGGCTAAATTCGTAGGTAAAATCCTTAATTAAGCTGCCTCCATTATAAGCTTTAGATACATTATTCAGTTCAATAACTTTTTTGCCAATGCGACGACTGAGTGTAGAAATATCAACTTTACTCTGAACTTGTTTAAACTCAGTTTCTTGCATATCGCTAATGCGATCAATTCTAGCTTTTTGCTTAGTACTACGAGCTTTTGGTCCTCGTTTTAGCCATTCCAACTCGCGCCGTAATACACCTTGATGTTTACGTTGACTGCTAATAGCAGATTCTTCAGCCAAAGCTTTCTTTTCCAGGTAATATGAATAGTTGCCCGCGTAAGTGTAAATGTCTCCTCGGTCAATTTCGATAATGCGATTAGTCACCTTATCTAAAAAGTAGCGATCGTGAGTGATAAGCAAGAGTGCGCCGCGATAGCGATTCAAATAACTTTGCAACCACTCAACAGAATTAGCATCAAGATGGTTTGTTGGCTCATCCATCAGTAACAAATCTGGTTCTGACAGCAAAGCTGTGGCTAAAGCAATGCGCTTGCGATAACCACCAGATAAAGTCCCAATCACAGCATGAAAATCTGTAATTCCTAACTTGGAAAGGATGATTTTAGCATTGGTTTCCAATTCCCATGCACCTGTTGCTTCCATGCGCTGCATTATGGAAGAAAGACGCGCCATAAGTTGCTTATCTTCCGGTGCATGAGCTAATTTATCAGAAACTGCTTCATACTCACGCACCAACACCATTTGCTCGCCGCTGTCAGCGAAAACTTGCTCTAACACTGTGTGATTTTCGTCTAAATCTGGCTGCTGAGGCAAGTAGACAATTGTAGCGCCTGAATTGGCTAAAATTTGACCAGCATCAATCGGTTCTAGTCCTGCAATCATTTTTAATAATGTTGACTTTCCAGAACCGTTCGTACCAATTAAACCAACTTTATCAGTAGCATCCAGGCTAAAGCTGGCATCTTTTAATATTTCTTTGATGCCAAAATCTTTTTTAACCGATTGTAGGGTAATAAGACTCATAGAATTTAGTTATTTGTTAGCTCTCATTTGTTAGTTGTTAGTTGTCAGTTGTTAGAAATTACTACTAACCATTAACTTAACTACTAATCTCTCCCCCTCTCCTTTCTCTGCGTCCTATGCGCCGGGTGCGGTTTTTTGACTACTAAACCAATCGATAATTGGGGTGCGTTAACGTAGTGTAACGCACCCTACACCTTATTCTAGAGTTAAACAAATAAATCAAGGGGTAAATGCCCATACATTTCGTTGATTCCACCTTGAGAGTAAGACTGGCAAGAGACTAATACACCCCGATGATGTCCTGAATAAGAATCGAGATAGCACACACCGTTTTTGCCGTTTAATTTGATGTAAACTGGACCTTCAATGACAGGTAAATCGCTTGGTGGTTCATAGCCGAAAGCATGGGAATATGTTTTCATTGCCAGTATTCCTTCCTCAGGTGTGTCAGCACAAATCCCTAAAATCTGATAGTCGGCAATATTGGCAAGCAAAAGTAAAGCCTGACGAATTAAGGTCTTTTCTGATGGCTTGAGTTTGGGTGCAATATCTATACAGTTGTATTTATTAAGAATTTTTTTGGCTTCTTCAACGGTCAAATTACTCTGATTACTGTTTGACATAAATAATTTTATTATTCCTTAATGTTTGCTCTGTGTTTGAGTAGGGCTAACGCCCTACAGAAAATTTCTTTATCGGGCTTAATCTTGCATATTGCCTAAGTTGAAAAGAAATGGAACACTACTTTTTGTATCATTACCCATGACGAGGACTTTTGGCATCTGGGCACCACCACTTTTCCAAGATTCAATCGCTTCTTTTTGCAAAACCAACTGTCCTCCTTGAGCTTTCAAAGTATCCGCTAAAAGTCTTTGAGCCTCCGCTTTACCCTTAGCGCGATTTACCTCTGCTTGGGCTTCTTGTTCAGCTTCTTGTGCCACATAAACGGCTCTTTGTGCTCTTTGCTCAGCAATTTGTTTTTCCTCAACTGCTCTGGCAAATTCTGGAGAAAATGTTAAGTCAACCACGCTAGTATCTAGTACGATTATTCCATATTTCTCTAAGCGTTGTCCCAATGCCATATCAAAGTCTTCCTTCAACTCGTTTCTTTTGGTAATCGCTTCCTCAACTGTCCTTTTAGCTGCTGCGATTTTAAATGATTCCTGGGTTTGGGGTGCAATAATTTTGTTGACAATATTTGCTAGAGTTCCTTGTTTTCTTCTTATATCAACAGCTTGTATGGGGTCGATGCGAAAGTTAATAGCAAATCTTGCAGTTAAGGTTTGCAAATCCTTGGTTGAACTCTCTGCTGGAACTTCAAACTTTTGCACTGTCAAATCATACACATCTACTACTGAAATGAATGGTGGTATCAAGTGGATACCCTCTATTAATGCTCCATCCCTGGCTTTACCCAAGATACTTAGTACTCCTGCTTGCCCTGGATTTATGATAATAAAGGAATTAAGGCTCAGGATAACAAGTATTGCCCCGACAATTCCTGCTACTACGGTTTGCCAATTCCTCAATGGCTGATTTTTCAACTCCTTATCTCCTTTGTGGGTTTCAGATAACTCCTCTTAATACAGATACTTTACTACTGGCGAGCGTGGTAATATTTCATATCCACGCATCTACAAACGACAGTGGTTAAGCTATTGAAATCTCGTCGGACATCGAGAAGTCGTACACACGTAGCGGGTGAGCGTCAGACATCGCCCCCAACTCATCCCCTTAAGCGGCTGTTTGACTACGGACACCAGTATCGCAAACAAATTTGGCAAGCGACTACCTGTTCTATCCTCAATAAACTTTTTGACTTGGCACCACCAGTGTTAATTGGCATAGCGGTGGATGTAGTGGTAAGGCAGCAAGATTCTATCATTGCTCAGTTGGGAGTGAAAGATATCTTTGGGCAATTTTTAATTCTTTCGTTCCTGACTGTCATCATCTGGATACTAGAATCGCTTTTTGAATATGCTTACGCTCGGCTTTGGCGCAATTTGGCACAGGATATTCAGCATGATTTGCGTCTGGATGCTTATAAACATTTGCAGGAGTTAGAACTAGCATACTTTGAAGAACGCAGTACAGGCGGTTTGATGTCCATCCTTAGCGATGATATCAACCAACTGGAACGTTTTTTAGATGTAGGAGCAAATGACATTCTCCAAGTTGCCACAACCGTGGTGATTATCGGTGGTGCTTTCTTTATTTCGTCTCCCAGTGTGGCATGGATGGCTATGTTGCCGATCCCATTTATTCTTTGGGGTTCGTTTGCTTTTCAAGATTTACTAGCACCTCGCTACGCTGATATTCGAGAAAATGTTGGTCTTCTCAACTCTCGTCTGGCGAATAATTTAAGCGGCATTACTACTATTAAAAGTTTTACCTCCGAAGATTACGAAATTTCACGTTTAGCAGAAGAAAGTGAGGCATATCGTCGCAGTAACTCTAGAGCAATTAAACTTTCGGCTGCATTTATTCCCCTCATCAGAATGTTAATTTTGGTCGGGTTCACAGCATTACTGCTGTTTGGTGGTATGGCAGCAGTGAATGGCAAAATGTCTGTGGCTACCTACAGTGTATTAGTCTTTTTAATTCAACGGTTACTCTGGCCTTTAACTAGATTAGGTGATACTTTTGACCAATACCAACGAGCAATGGCTTCTACTAATAGAGTCATGAATTTGTTGGATACTCCTATCGCTATTCATACCGGAGAGATAGTTTTACCTGTTGATGCCGTACGCGGTGAGGTGGAATTCAAAAATGTCACTTTTGCTTATCAAGATAGGTCGTCAATCCTCAAAAATTTGTCTTTGCATATTCCATCTGGTAAAACAATTGCCATTGTTGGTTCTACTGGTTCTGGAAAAAGCACTTTGGTTAAACTTCTATTACGATTGTATGAAGTGCAATCGGGAACAATTACCCTTGATGGCATTGATATACAACAGTTAAATCTGCGGGATTTACGCCGCTGCATTGGTCTTGTTAGTCAGGATGTATTCTTATTTCATGGTAGTGTAGCAGAAAATATTGCCTATGGCAGTTTTGATGCTTTAGATGATGAAATCATCAGAGCAGCTAAATTGGCTGAAGCACACGAATTCATTGTGCAACTGCCTCAGGGATATGAGACAATTGTGGGTGAACGAGGTCAAAAATTATCTGGTGGACAACGACAGCGGATTGCGATCGCCCGCGCCATTTTAAAGAATCCACCCATTTTGATTTTAGATGAAGCGACCTCAGCAGTCGATAATGAAACAGAGGCAGCCATTCAGCGATCGCTAGAACACATCACTGTGAATCGGACGACAATTGCGATCGCCCACCGACTTTCCACCATCCGCAATGCTGATCGCATCTATGTTATGGAATACGGACAATTTGTCGAGTCAGGATCGCATCAAGAACTGTTGGAGCAAAATAGGGTTTACGCGAGTCTTTGGCGTGTACAATCTGGTTTAAGATAAATTTCACGCACAGATACCCTAGAGAGGTGATTCATCACCTCTGTATAACCTCCAATCAAAAATCAAAATTGGTATGATATTTGCTACTACCCAACCGGAATCCCCAGAGAACAAGTGGCGTCGTCAGTTAGATAAATTTGTCAAAGAACATCAACAAGAATTGGCAGCACTGTCATGGGGTTTGTGGTTAGAAAATGGTGACAACAAGGGGACAATTGGTATTGATTTGCAACCAACACCGCATTTTGTTTATTGTCCAAAAGAGGCTATAGAAAAACTAAATAGCAAAGCCGAGAACAGACTTCAGGAAGTTTTAGGGATTGTGGAGCATTATAAACCTGAAGTGGAAGTTCTCATGATAGGAATAGGAAAAGACAAAATCAAATTAATTAACTTTGAACCGGAACTTGCACCACCAGCTTGTTATGAACAGGTTGGTCAGGATGTGGACACTTTATTAAAACATCTAGAACAGCGTCTGAGTGAGCAGTTGAATGCTGAAAAATAACCAAGTAGAAGGGCTTAATTAAATAAACACTCGCGCGTCAGGGGTTTAGCCCTTTAAAATCTTATACAGAGGGAGAAATCGCTCACTACGAACAAAAGTTTTATCTTACTTTAATTACGTCCACCTACTTAAACCCAAACTATCCTCTCATGCTATGTAGTGCCGCTTCTACAAGTGGCAGAGTTTCAGCAAAGATTTCCTCTGCAAGTTAACGAAATTATCCTCAACAATCACTTCAATATCAATGTCTGACCATTCGTCCGTATATCCGTGTGCTGCTGAACCTCCCTGCCAGAAAGCTAAAACAAAATCTTGTGGTTGTAATGCAGTGATGATGGTTTGTAAAACTTTTTCTCTCATTTAGACTCAAAAAAAAGCATCTGGCGAAATGTGAAAAAACTTTTTAGCAAATTGCGAAGATTATGGTGGGCTATGCCCACCCTACTTACCTAAACAAGCACTGGAGTATTGACACGCTTTGCCAAAGGCGTTGCAACCGTCTGCATTCCTGCGGGTAGTGCCAAGGTTAGACCACGGCGCACAGGACGCACAGGACGCTTGTTGACAAAGGATACCTGAAGACGCGATAAAATGGTTGCCAATACCAATTTCATTTCATACTGGGCAAATGCCATGCCAAGACAGCGATGAGTACCGCCACCGAAGGGCAAATACTCGTATGGGGAAAATTGCCGCTCCAAAAAGCGTTCTGGTTTAAACTGCTTTGGTTGTGGGTAGACTTCTTGGCGATGGTGTGCTAAGTAAATACTGGGCATGATGACCGTTCCCAGTGGCAAATTGTAGCCTTGAATTTCAATGGGCGATCGCACAATCCGAGGGGAGGCAGTCATTGCGATTGGGTAAATCCGCATAGTTTCTTGATAGACTGCTGTCAAATAGGGCAATTTGGTAGTAGCACTCGGGTCAAAGCTGTCACCAAGGGTATCCAGTTCTTTCAGTAATTTGTTACGCACCTCAGGCAAATGGTCAATCCAATAAAAAGCCCATGTCAATGTCGAAGCGGTGGTTTCGTGTCCTGCAATCAGCAGCGTCATCAATTCATCGCGTAACTCCTCATCAGTCATCGGTTGACCGTCGTCATAACGAGCAGACATCATCAAAGTGAAAATATCTTGACGATTTTGGTCAGATTCGGCTCTTCGTTCCCGAATGAGGGCATAAATCATTTCATCAACCTGTTGCAGCAGGCGCACAACTCGACCCCACGGACTCCAAGCGCCTAAATCTTTCCGCAGAAACTGAAAAAACATGGCTGCGGACGTGAAGCGAGAATCCATAGAGTTCAGCAGTGAACTCAACAGTCGTCGAACTTTTTCCAAAACAGGTCCTTCTTCTAAGCCAAACACCACCCGCAAAATGATGCGTAAGGTGATTTCTTGCATCGACTCATGGAGACTAAACGGCTTGTCAATCTTCCAAGAGTCGCTGACTTGCTGAGTAATTTCGCGGATAGTCTCACCGTAAGCCCGCATCCGTTCACCATGAAAGGGCGGGACTAACAGTTGACGTTGACGCTGGTGGGCATCACCATCCAGTAAAAGCAGCGAATTTGCCCCCACCAGAAATTTTAAAATCATATTTCCCCTGCCAGCTTCTAACCGACTGGAATCAGCCGTAAAAATCTGTTGTAGTGCTTGGGGGTCGCTGAAGTATACCATATGGGAATCATTGCTACCCGATAGGGTAAAATTATCGCCGTAGATTTTGGCAAAATCTTCCACGTATTCCAACGGCTGAAAAATAAATTTCATCCACCGCAGAATTCCAGGCATATTGGGACCATCAGGCAGATTAGTGGTTGCTCTCATAAAAGATAAAAGACTTGCAAGGTTAGATGCTTATCGATATTTATTGTGACTATTGTGACCGAAGTTCTCAAGAGCAGAACACAAGATGCAGTGTTGGTAGTCTAATCTTTTACCAGACTTGCACGTAGGCTCTTCCAAATCAGAGACGGAGTCAGAACAAGTAAAAAGTAAAAAGGCACTCATAAAGAATCTCCATAACTAAAGTTAGGGGCTTTAAAACAGTGAGCAGTCAACCATATAAAATGGGCTGAAGCCCTTTTTAAAGCACTAAAGTGCTGACTACAAATACCTCAAAGTTGCTTTGCCAGACCACTAGATTAGACTTTTTGCAAAAGTCAATTAGATGGAAATAAAACCACAGATAAATTATCTGTGTCCATCTGTGGTTCCAAAATTCCTTATCTGGATTTTTGCAAGAAGTCTATTGATTTTGGTTTTGCCACCCTAGACAAGCGCTGGAGCACTTATACGCTTTGCCAAAGGCGTTGCAACCGCCTGCATTCCTCCTGGTAGTGCCAAGGTAATACTACGGCGCACAGGACGCACAGGACGCTTGTTAACAAAAGATACCTGAAGGCGCGATAGAATAGTTGCCAATACCAGTTTCATTTCATACTGAGCAAACGCCAGTCCAATACAGCGACGATTCCCACCGCCAAAGGGCAAATACTCGTATGGGGAAAATTGTCTTTCTAAAAAGCGTTCTGGTCTAAACTGCTTTGGTTGTGGGTAAGTTTCTTCCCTATGGTGGGCTAAATATATACTGGGGAGGATGACGGTTCCTACTGGCAAATTATAACCCTGAATTTCAATTGGGGATTTCACAATCCGAATGAAAGCATTCATCCCAACGGGATAGATCCGCAGCGTTTCTTGGCAGACTGCGCTGAGGTAAGGTAATTTGGCAACAGTACTCGGATCTGGGTTGTCTCCAAGGGTATCCAGTTCCCTCACCAACTTGTCCCGCACTTCTGGCAAATGGTCAACCCAGTAAAACGCCCATGTCAATACTGAAGCAGTGGTTTCATGTCCTGCAATCAGCAGCGTCATCAACTCATCGCGTAACTCTTCATCAGTCATCGCTTGACCATCGTCATAACGAGCAGACATCATCAAAGTGAAAATATCTTGCCGATTTTGATGAGATTCTGCTCTTCGTTCCCGAATAAGGTCATAAATCATTTCATCAATTTGTTCCAGCAGGCGTAGCACCCGACCCCAAGGACTCCACGCCCCTAAATCTTTTTGCATAAACCGAAAAAATAAGGCTGCGGACAAGAGGGGGGAACCTATAGAGTCCAGCAGAGAACTCAACAGTTGTCGAAGTTTTTCAAAGCGGTGTCCTTCATCTAAGCCGAATACCACCCGTAAAATGACGCGCAAGGTAATTTCTTGCATTGACGCACGGATATTGAAGGGCTTGCCAATCTTCCAAGAGTCGCTGACCTGCTGTGTGATTTCGCGGATAGTTTCACCGTAAGCCCGCATCCTGTCGCCATGAAAGGGAGGGCTTAATAGTTGACGTTGGCGTTGGTGGCGCTCCCCATCCAGTAGAATCAGAGAGTTAGAACCTAGCAAAAATTGTAAAACTCGGTTTCCTCTGCCAGCATCTAAGTGACTCGAATCAGCAGTAAAAATTTGTTGCAGTGCTTGGGGATGGCTGAAGTAGACAATGGGAGAATCGTTGCGACTCCAAAGAGTGAAGCTATCACCGTATTCCTTGGCAAAATCTTCCGCATATTCCAACGGCTGAAAAATCAATTTCATTCGGCGCAGGAATACTGGCATTTTGGGTCCGTCAGGCAAATTGTTAGTTGCTCTCATAAACACTTGTAGCGTTGAGCGCTGAATGCTTCTATTGTGACTTTTTTGGCGAACAGGTGTGGGGGTGTCAGGGTGTAAAAGTACTCTTCTATTCCCTATTCCCGATTCCTTATTCCCCTTTTTGGAGGTATATTCTGTGAAAGGAGCGTCGGAAGCAAGCAGTGCCAAAAATCATCGCTATCCTCAACGGTAAGGGAGGCGTCGGTAAAACAACGACCGCAGTCAACCTGGCTGCAACTTTTGCAGAGGAAAAAAAGGTTCTTTTAATCGACGCAGATATTCAAGGTTCTGCCACTTGGTGGTTTGGGCGCTCTGACAAGAGCATGGGATTTGATTTATCACAGTCAACTGACCCCAAACTTTTAGGTCATTTACGAAGAATAACAGGTTACGATTTAGTAGTAGTAGATACGCCTCCGGCGCTGCGCTCTGAAGCATTAGCGGCGGTAGTGGCTGTAGCAGATTATCTGGTTTTGCCCACACCATGTGCACCAATGGATTTGGCTGTCCTGATTGAGACAGTCCAAAAAGCAGTTATTCCTGTGGGAAAGCCCCATCGAATCCTGTTGACTAAGGTGGATACGCGGAGTTTGGGGGAAGTGCTGGAAGCTCAAAACACTCTTATGCAGATGGGAATTCCTGCTTGTAAAGCCTTCATCCGCGCCTACAAAGCGCACGAACGAGCTGCACTTGAGGGTTTGCCAATTAGCCAAGGGCGAGGAAAGAACGCACGGGAGGCGGAGTCAGACTACCGCCGCGTAGCTGAAGAACTAAAGCGTGATTGGAGGGAATAATAATGGCTAAGAAAAATCTTTCTGACTTATTACAAGAAGAAGCACAAAAATTTTCACCACCAGAAGGTGAAACGACTATCGACGTTGTTGCTATCACTGACAATAATCCCTCCTCCCCCTCCGATAATGATACGGGGAAAGAAGAGGGTTCTGCTCAACTAGAAGAGGAATCAAAACAAGCAGCCGATTCAACAACATCTAAGCGTACAAATCCAACAAAAGCCGAGTTAGAAGCAACTGTAAAAGAGTTGAAGGAAGCTTTGGAAAAAGCACAGCAAAAAGAAACTTCTCTTGTCAAAGATTTGAAAGAAACTATAGAAAAAGCACAACAACAAGAAACTTCTCTTGTTAAAGATTTGAAAGAAACTATAGAAAAAGCACAGCAAAAAGAAGCTTCTTTTCAACAGGAAGTTGCTGATTTGCAATCAGATTTATCTAAGCAAAAAAAATTAGCAGCAAAACTGAAAACAGAGCTTGACGATGCAAAACAGGCAGCCGTCCACCTAGCAGGCGCTAATTCAAAACTGACAGAAACAATCACTACATTACAACAGGAAAAGGAAAAGACTCAATCATCACAACAGAAAAAGGAAGACAATCAATCATCACCAAAATCAATAAAAAGCTCAATAAGCAATAGAAAATCATACCACCTACCAGAAAGACAGCCTGTAAATAAGCCTGAAGAGTCTGTTGACAATTCCTCTCCGATGTGGTTGCTTGATTAAGGAATTCCGAAGCTCTGTGTATAACTAACACATCTTTTCGTGATGACCGTCATTAGTCCTTTGTCCTTTGTCCTTTTTGCTACAAAAGATTAATGACAAAGGACAAACCTCTTAAATTATCCAAGCTCTAAAATATGCTGTGCAGTCATTTGTGGCTGTTCCAAATGAGGAACATGACCACAATCTTTAATCCAGATAAGTTTACTATTTGGAATTGCCAGCTTAAACCTCTTGGCATCCCTGATACCTAAAATCTTGTCAGAATCGCCCCACAAAATGAGCGTAGGTTGCACAATTTGTCCTATATTCTTAAATCTAAATGCACTGTAACCACCACTTTTGGTGAAAGCAATCAAAGCTTTATGCCAGTCTGAACATTCTAGGTGGAGTGCTGCACATAATTGGGCATCAAGTGATGCTAACTCCTTGTTTTTGTAAGCAGCACGGGAAATACTCGCCCGAACTTTGGGATTACGTAAAAACTGAGTTGCCCAATAGTCCAAAGGTGGGAACATGAATTTGCTTAACGGTGGACCACCCGCCAAACCAGCACTATCAATTAACACTAACTTTTGGACAACTTCTGGGTAAGTCAGGGTGAAATCAATTGCTGCTGCACCTCCCATGGAAGCGCCTACTAAGATAACAGGTCGGTTAATCAGGGTTTTCCAGAAATAATAGAGATGGGTTTTAATGGCGCTGGGGCTAAACTTTACCCCCATTGGTCTATCTGTAAACCCAAAACCCAACAAATCCACTGCCCATGTCTCATTTTGTACCGCAAGCAGGGGGACAAGGCGGCGAAACTCCAACACAGAACCATCAAAGCCGTGAATCAACAGCAAAGGTACATCCCCACTCCCCTGACGCACATAGGTCGTGGTAATTGGTTGTGTACTCAAGGGAGTGGCGATCGCTATCTGCTCAATGCTTTGAGCAAGAGTCATCGAGGCGGTTTCTGTGAGTCCCCCAACTGTAGTTGGTAAGAAACTTGGAAACATAGAATTTAGTTTACCTTGTGGTAGTAGAGTGGGCAATATATCATGTCTAATTTTGTGGTCGCTCATCAAGATTTCTTGGGTGATAAGAACCGAACCAACCATATTTTTATCTTGCAATAATATGAGAATCAAAGGAAGGATTTAATTCCTGACTTGATTGAAAACAACGAGTTTCTTGATAGCAGGGAGAACTATACAGCGGTTTGCAATTGGGTGAGGTACACAAAGAAATAATGAACCACAGATGGACAAGGCAGTGCGTTGCGGGGGTTCCCCCCGTTGAAGCAACTGCCGTACAAATGAACACAGATAAATTAGTACTTCATTTAGATGAGAAGCGCTGTATATGTTAAGTCGTTGGAACCCCAGGCAAGAATTTAACGCTCTCAGCGAGCAACTTAACCATCTATTTGATGCCATCACCTAATAACCGGGTCGCACGATTGACATAGGCGATCGCCATTTTAGTACCCGCTTCCCGTGCCACTGCTGCCTGTGCTGCGAAGTCCACATAGGTGGAGTTTGTTTGTGTAGTAGCGATTTCTAATCGCCCAATTATTTCCAAATTTCTCATGAATGATTTAGGATTGCTATAGTCGTTGCTTAGATAAATATGCTATGGATAATAAGTGCTAATGAAGCCAAGCAATTAATATCTCAAGGGGCGACCATTCTCGATACTCGCAATAAATTGGCATTGTTGATTGAACACATATCAGGTGCTGTTCACGTCACTTGGCAGCAATTTTCAAAAAACAAAAAACCCCATCGGGGAAAATTACTTGCAGATGCAAATATTTTAGAACAAAAACTGCGTCAACTTGGTATTTTTAACTCTAAACCTGTCATTGTTATTGGCAATCCTCCTCACAATTTTGGGGAAGAAGGACGCATTGTTTGGATGTTACGCACTTTAGGACACCAAAGTGTAGCTTTTGTTGATGGTGGGCACAATGCACTGGTCAAAGCAGGTGTTCCGACAACTCGTGGACTCAATCAACCGTCAGAAATAGGAGATTTTGTTGTCAACCGTACCGCTTTATGGGAAATTCAGCGTGATCAACTTCAAGTCAACCTTTCAGAAAACAAGTTGATTGTCATTGATACTCGTGAAAAGCCAGAATATGCTGGTGCAACTCCTTATGGTGAACAGCGAGGAGGACATATCCCTGGGGCAGTGCATTTCTACTTTAAGGATTTAATGGATAGTAAGGGAAATTTACTTAAGCCTGAGGAAATTATCGCGAAATTAGAAACATTAGGAATTCAGCAGAATACTCCTCTTGTTACTTATTGTACGGGAGGAATTCGCTCGGCTTTTTTTGTAGCTGTTCTCGCTAACTTAGGCTTTTCTGATGTGAAGAATTATGCTGGTTCAATGTGGGAATGGTCAGCTTCTCCATCTGAGAAGTATCCACTTGAATAAATCATCTATGGCGGTTCTCGTTCGTATTCAATAAACTTGTTGCAAAAGTCGATTTGATGAAAATAAACCACAGATGCACACAGATAAATAATCTGTGTTAATCTGTGGTTCTAAATCAATACGGTTCAGTTAATATTGATGTGTAAAAAATTACGTGTGTAGAGACGCGCCATGGCGCGTCTCTACATTGTGTTCCTGATAAGGATTCTGGTCTTATCTGAACGGTATTGGGTTCTAAATATCATTTTCATTAATCCACAACTATTGAGAAGAATACTGTGGAAAAAGCCACTCTGTTTTGTAATTTGAGGACTTCCCGTGAAAAGTTAGGGATAATGACGAGTTGCTTATGGGAGAGAGCAGAAAGTGAAGTTTTTTGGTGTGTGGCAGTACACGCAGTTCCTACTAGCAACTAAATTGCTAGAGTGAATAATACCTGGGATAATCTCAATTCTCCCAAATCTAGAGCCTGGAACTTTAGAGCCAGGTTCAGAACGTATACCACATTCTGGCTAGCACCGCATTTCCGTGATTACAGGACTATTACAAAAACTGCGTGCTTCATGGGCAAAACATGGGTGTCGTTTGACTTTTCCAGCCTCCCCATCTGTGCACATGTTGAATCGACATCGCGATCCGCTTGTTGAACGCAAGTCGGAGGAGTTTGGTTTCACTGAGGCTCCCAAAGAAGGCACTTCTTTTCACAACAATGCTCCCAATGGCTGGCTGCGAACTGTTCTTGTGACCAGTTTGGGTGTCACCGCCCTAGTACTGGGAGTTCGGGAACTGAAATGGTTGCAGTCTTGGGAGTTAAGAGCATATGACCAGATGCTACAGTTACGTCCTACTGAAGCAGCCAATCCGCGTATTTTGCTAGTGACTGTCACTGAAGATGATATTCGGCAATACAGATGGCCTGTGTCAGATACTAAAATTAACGAGTTGCTGGCGAAATTACAGTCCTATCAACCCCGTGTTATTGGTCTAAATATATATAGATCTGAACAAGCGAATTTGGGATCTGGTTTAAAGCGTCGAGATAACATCTTCAGTACGTGTACATTCAGCAGCATGGGTATGCCGGAAATTGCACCACCATCTAATTTTCCGATAGATAATGTCGGATTTACCGACTTGATATCTGATGAAGATGGCATTGTCCGCCGCAGTTTGTTGTTTGCTCATTCCGCACAAGACAAGAAATGTACAACGAACTTCTCGTTTGCTGCTTTACTTGCAATGAGTTATTTGGAAAAAGAAGGCATTAAACCAGATTTCAGCGATGAAAATAACTTAAGGCTCCTTGATGCTCATTCACAAAAGGTAAAAGCCAGTTTTCAATTTCTCGACAGTAATGCAGGTGGTTATAAAAGGATGGATGAGGGCGGCTACCAAATCATGCTGAATTACCACCATCCGCATCGTCTGGCCAAGGAAGTCACTTTCACACAAGTCCTAAACGGCAGTATAAATCCTAACTGGATAAAAGATCGTCTCGTCATTATCGGTACTAAGTCTCCTAGCCTTCATCCTGGTTTTTACACACCATACAGTGCTTTGCCAAACCAACCTGCAAGGATGCCTGCTGTCTTTATTCATGCACAGATAGTCAGTCAGATGCTCAGTACAGTGCTGGATGGGCGACCTCTGTTTTGGTACTTGCCTGACTGGGCTGAAGCTGTATGGGTCTGGGTGTGGTCGCTCTTAGGTGCTGCTTTAGCGTGGCGAGTGCGACATCCTTTTGTGCTGGTTGTCGTGGGAGGTGTCGCCCTAAGTGGCTTGGTGGTGATTTGCGCTATGTTGTTTCTGCAAGCAGGGTGGGTGCCGTTAGTACCGCCTGCCATAGCATTGGTCATCAGTGGCGTTAGCGTTATGGTTTACACCACATACCAAACTCAGCAGCAAACTAAGGTCATTATTTTGCAAGTCGAAAAACAACAAGAGGCAATAGAGCAGTTAAATACACTATTAAAAGAAAGTACAATTATTAAAGACAAACATCATCATATTTCATCAAGAATTGATACCCTAGAAAAAACAACTGGTGATTCCGTCTTAAGCGGACGCTACAAAATCAATAAAGTTCTTGGTTCAGGGGGGTTTGGTTGCACTTATTTAGCAGAAGATACTCAGCGTCCAGGTCATCCTATCTGTGTTGTTAAACAACTGATGCCTGCTCGTCGAGATACAAAATTTTTGCAAGTTGCGAGAAGGTTATTTGATGCCGAAGCCGAAATTTTGGAGGCTTTGGGAAAACATCATCAAATTCCACAGCTTTTAGCATATTTTGAAGATAAGAGTGAGTTTTATTTAGTACAAGAATATATTCAGGGAAATGCTTTGAGTGAGGAATTACCACCTGTACGGGGCGTGCAGCATGAACCTTTTGTTATCGATATGCTCAAAGGAATTTTAGAAGTTTTGGCATTTGTTCATGAGCATCGTGTGATTCATCGAGATATTAAACCGAGTAACATTATCAGGCGTTCGACAGATAATAGGTTCGTGCTGATTGACTTTGGTGCAGTGAAAATGATGCAACCACCAACTCAAGACCAAACTGAATTAGAGACAGTAGCTATTGGGACGCGGGGTTACGCACCACCAGAACAATTTGCCGGTCATCCCCGCTTGTGCAGTGATATTTATGCGTTGGGGATGATGGGCATTCAGGCAATCACTGGGTTATTACCCCACGATCTCCAGCCAAACCATGATACGGGTACTGTGATGTGGCGTCAATGGGCGCAAGTCAGCGAGGAATTGGCACAGATTTTAGATAAGATGGTGCGTTACCACTTTAGCGATCGCTATCAATCAGCTGCTGCTGTCTTACAGGATTTGAAACAAATTGTGTAGTTTTGTAAGGTATGGAAAAGTAAAAAATTCTTTTGACTTTCATACTCTACTCCATCTAATTCACCTTGAATGTCCGCACACTCTCTTGCAATTGCTGGGAAATCTCCACAGTTGTTTGGAGAGATGTAGAAACCTGACGAGATGAATTACTTGTCATTTCTGAGACTTTGGCGATATCTTGCATCAGAACAGAGACCTCTTGAGAGGTTTGCACTTGGGATACTGTAGCGGTAGAAATTGACTGCACCAATTGGTCAATTTGGCGACAGACTTCAAAAATATGGTTTAAACTGTACTTGGTATTTTGAACCAAACGAGTCCCTTCAACAACCTGCGTAGTTCCCAACTCCATAGCCTTGACGACATCGCTGGTTTCCCGTTGGATATTGGCAACAATTTGTTCAATTTCCTCAGTTGCTTCGCTACTTTGAGCTGCTAGTACGGCGACTTCTTCAGCAATCACGGCAAAACCCTGAGCTTCTTCACCAGCACGCGCCGCTTCAATGCCCGTATTGATGGCTAACAAATTGGTTTGCATGGCAAGTTGGTTAATCAATGCCACCACACGCGAAATTTGTTGCGAAGATTCTCCAAGACGCTTGACTTTTTTCGCTGTTTCCCCTATTGTCTCGCGCAAACCTATAATATTTTCGACTGTCAGGTCTATAGCTGTGCCTCCGGTTTCGGCGGCGTGAGATGCCGTACGAGCAACATCTGCGGCTTGCTTCGCACTTTTTGCTACGGCTTTAATCGATTGCCTCATTTGGTCAACAGCATCTAGGGTATAGCTAATTTCCTGTGCTTGTTTGAGTGCTTCAATTGCTAGTTGACCCATTGCTCCTGAGTTGTCTGCAATTGCACCATTTACCTGAGTTGCGGCTAGTTTGACTTGGGTAACAATCTCTTGCAAACTTTCCAATAAGGAGTTGAAAAAGTCAGCCACAGTGCCAATTTCTCCAGCGGTCACTTCAGCACGCACTGTCAGGTCTCCTTGAGATGCTCCTTCAAGCCGATCTATCAATTTTAGTAGTTGCAGTTGCAGTCTTTCTTTCTGCTGACGTTGCTGTTGAGAAATTTTTTCTGCTTCTTGGCGTCCTTCTTCGGCTTGCTCTAAAAAATCGGCTCGCTCTAAAGCCAGTCCAACAATTCTGGCAAACTGCTCAAACAAATCAATTTCAGACTGCTGCCATAGACGAGGTTGGGAACACTGATGGGCAATTAATAAGCCAAGCAGTGTGTCACCGATTAGAATTGGTGCGACCAAATTTGCTTGAACTGCAAACGGTTCTAGTTGTTTAATGTAACAGTCATTGAGATTGGCTTGGTAAATATTGTTAATTGCGACAACGCGACCTTGCCGATACTTATCAATATAATCTTTCAAGCATGGGTCGTAAATTTCTGCCCCCAACGAACAAGGCCAACCCGCAACGACTGATTCCGCAATGACGCTTCCGTGCAAGTTTTCGTCTATTTTGTAAATGACTGCTCGCTCCACCTTCAAGGCTTTTCGGATGCTTTGAACTGCCAAATTGTTGATGTCTTGTGAGTTGTGAGTTCTAGACAAGTGGACAGCAAGGTCTTTTAGTGTCTGTGTCACTTCCAGTAAACTCACACGTTCCAAGGTTAGCCCAACTTGAAGTGCCAACTGCTGCAAAAAATTAATTTCATATGGCTGCCAAACATGAATTTCGTGACAGTGATGAGCAATCAAAAAGCCAAAGACGTGGTTATCTTTTAAAATTGGCGTTACCAAGTTTGCTTTGACTTGCAATTTTTCCATCAACTGCTGATGTTCGCTTGAAAAACCTGCTTCCAAAACGTTGTTAGCAGCCATAACCCGACCTTGTCTGTAAGCCTCTATAAGGTCTCTATCAATACAGGCGTCTTCAACTGTTTCCCCAAAAGCAACAGGCAACCCAGGAGTCACTGATTCGGCTATAACTTGTCCGCCTCCTTTAGCATTGAAGTGATAAATAACGACTCGATCTGCTTTGAGGGCAAGTCTTGCTTCTGTCACTGTTATGTTGAACAATTCGTCAGAATTGAGAGAGGAGCGAATCGAGAGCAAGATGTTTGTCAACAACTTTAATTGATCAGCTTCGGCGATTTGTTTTTGTAGTAGGTCTTGCACTTGGTCTGCCATTTGGTTAATGTGATAAACCAAGGTTGCAAGTTCGTCTTCGCCTTTGATCGCAATCCGAGTATCAAGATTGCCTTTACCCAATTTTTGTACTGCCATAGTAGCAGCTTCAATTGGCTTCATCAGGCGATTGGCTATAAATGCTGCGATTCCACCAATCAGCAATGCCGTTATGAGCGCCCCTATTTCCAGTGCTAGTAATAATTGTCTCTGGGTGGCAAATGCAGTTGCTGTATCTAAACTCAAAACTAATGTCCATTTTAAATCTGGCAACCCTTGCATGTTTTCCAAAGGCGCGTAGGTTACTAATTCTTCAGAATTGTTGTTTTGGTTAAATAAAATTTCAGTTGTTATTTGCTTATCTGTTTGTCGTTTTTCCCAGTTAGGAAGTGCTTTTTTTGCATCTAAACCAGTTTGACTCCCTGTCCTAGACAGGAATATTTTTCCTGAAGCGTCTACGATGTCGTAATCATCTTGAATAACTTGGGGTATCAGAACTACCTTTGCCAAAGATTGGACAGGTATAACTGTCCGAATAATATAGATTGTTTCACCTGTATCACTATCTTTAACAGGCGCAGCCATGTAAAGTTTAGACTTGTCTAGGCTTTTTGTGAATATGGGTTGGCTAATATATGGAGTATTAGTTTTGAGAACTGCTTGAAAATACCCTTCGTTTTTTTGGTTAGGAATCGGTTTTCCTGTTGAATCGACAACCAAATTACCATTCATATCAAAAACGGCAATGTTTTCATAGCTGCCTTCAATATCTAAATAGTTACTTAGCCGTGCTTGCATCTGTTCGCGACTTATCACTTCCCTTAATTTGCGATTTTGCAGGAAAGTCAGTCTAGAGAGTATTTGAATATCTCGATACCGTCTGTGCATGAAACTGCTGATATTATGTGCCAATAACCTGGCTCTGTCTTGCTTGTGGTTGGCAATTTCCCTTGTCGTTGTTTGGTTCACCAAGTAATAGGTGACTACCCCAACTCCACAGACTGGCAGGATACCAATAATAAAGGTAAAGCTTATTACCTTGGTGCGTAAGCTTGTCCGCCTTACCCAAGAAACAATACGCCTGATAGGTGAAGTTTTCAAGTGACTTTTATGCTGTAGGACAGTACCTTTTTCCGAAGATACTTTAAATGAAGTTTTGGAAAAATCTCCATTTTTGTCGGCAGCATGATTTTTATCTTTGTCAATCATTTTAACCATCTACCAATCCTCATAAATCATGTGCTTGAACGAGTCATGTTTGAGTTCCAATGGTAGATGCAACTCCCTGTATGAAAATAAAGACTGAACAATACCCTGTTAAGTGGGACACTAATAAGATTGAGTTAATTCGCTAAACACATTAACATTAATAGGGAAACATCCTTTGTATTTATTGTTACTCAGTAGGTTAAATAGTATCAGGAAATAAATTGTTTATACACTTTATTTCTGTTACAAATAAACCCAAAAAATGTGCCTAAAAAATGTAATATTTACATTGGCACTGCCACTGATTTAATGGCATACAGCAGTTGTTCGCGGGTAAAGGGTTTAGAAACATAAGCGGCGGCGCCTTGCTTCATCCCCCAAAATTTGTCAATTTCCAGATTTTTAGAACTGCAAATGACAATGGGCACTTTTTGAGTAGCTGGATTTTTTTTAAGAGATCGGCATAACTCAAATCCACTCATGTCAGGCATAACTACGTCAGTAATTATCAAGTCAAGTTCTTCTTGTAAGGCAATTTTCAAAGCTTCTTGAGCGCTAGTCGCTTTAATTATGCGGTAAACGCTATCTCCCAGGTAATGACACAAGAGTTCCAATTGGCTAACAGAATCGTCTACAATTAGAATTTTTTCAAGCAAAGTCATACTCCTACCTTAATTTTGAAGAAATAGTTGTTTGGTTGATTGCATAACCAGTATGACATTGCCGAATACTCTAGACTTAGTTTTCTGGCTCGATTATCTTGACCTGCTTACAAATCCTGCTAAAAAATTTACTTCTTTAAGAAAGCTTTCCCAAATATTTAGATAATCAACAAATATTCAATATTTAAATAACCCAATTAAAGGTATATGCATCTTTTATTTAAGTAGATTTGAATCCTCTAGGTTCCAACCAAGAACTTTTGCAATCTGAGGAACCAGAGTCATAGGGTTAAACGGTTTGGCGATCGCCCCCACTGCACCCAATGTTGAAAACCGACACCGTTCAGTAAGACCCCTCTTTGCTGTTAAAAAAATCACTGGTATTTCTTGAGTTTTGATATTTAAGCGTAGTTTTTGCAAGCAAGCAACACCATCCATTTCCGGCATCATCACATCTAAAATGATGGCATCTGGTTTCAACTCCTCTGCTTTGATTAAGCCCTCTGCACCGGATTTTGCTACTTCAACCTCCCACCCTCCTAAGGTTTGGAGACAGGTTTTCACAATGAGTTGCAAATTAGGTTCGTCATCAATATATAAAACTCTTTTCGTAACAGGTTTTCCCGTTGTCTGTTGTTCCTGCATACGACTCTCGTAGCAAACAATTAATACAGATACCAATTTAGAATGCTAAAGCTTTGTCAAAACTACAAATGCATTTAAACCATAAGATTTTCTTTTTTAAATGATTAAGTGTTAAGTCTCTCTGCCTAGAAATATACAAACATTGGTATCAATTCTTTCTAATCACCCATAATAAAAACCTCCCCGCGTCCTCGTGTCGTGAGCATTTTTGGCTCAGTCCTTATGATAAGTACTTAAGCGAACATGATATAAGCTACTTATCTTAGGAAGCTATACGAAGAAAATGAGGAAATTCTGAGGATTCTCAAGATTCCGTCGTGCTTGGAATTATATGTCTGTGAGTATAAAAAGATTTAGACGTAGGTAGGCTTATTCCCATCCCAGGACTAGGGCTACCTGATCCACCAACTCTAAAGGGTCAAAAGGTTTGGGAATAACCTCTAGAACGCCTAAGTGTGCGGATTGATTTGAGTCCACAGGTTGCGTCTTAGCAGTCAACAAAATCACGGGAATTCTTCGCGTAACTGGATTGATTCGCAATGCACGTAATAGCACCAATCCGTCCATATCCGGCATCATGATGTCTAGCAGAATAGCATCGGGGAGTTCAGTTTCAGCTAATAGCAATCCTTCGCTACCAGATTGAGCTATCAGCACTTGCCAACCTCCTATGTGCTCTAAACAAATTTTAATAACGCTACACAGGTTTTTTTCGTCATCAATGACCAAAATGCGCTTTGCTAACATAGCTCTACTTTATAACTTTCAAGCAATTCGGGAAAAGTACAAAAAAATACATTTTTCTAACAAGCTTTCTGCTGAATTTGTGTTGCTAAGTAAAAATGCTATAATTTCATGACAACAGAAGATACATTAAAATCGCTTTTATATTGTGAGCAATTAAGCATAAGTAATTGAACTCATTGTAAATTTGATTACTTCGTTAAAGTTAAACAACAAAAATAAGAAAATAATGAGGATGTTTCATATCTTGTTGTTGCTCATACCAATTTCGACCAAGATGCGACAGATACTTAAGTAGGGGCGCAAAGCCTTGCACCCCTACAGTCTGTTTATTAGACTTCTTGCACTCAATCGATTTTTTGTGAGGGGAGAACCGCAGCTAGAAACTCAGAACTCAGGAGAAATACTGCCAGGCGTGCGTTCTGCATCTGTTTGTTCTTCTCTATTGATTGATGAATGAGTGCAAGAGGTTTATTGAAGATTTTTTAATTTGGGATCATAGCGATTTGCATTTGGGTGCAGTACGGTTGTGGCATCACCGCTGATTCTTTCCCGGAAGCGAGGAGAGGAAAAAAATCCTCAACAGCTTATTCCCATCCCAGCAATTCAGCTACCTCGTTCGCCAATTTCAACGGGTCAAAAGGTTTGGCAATCACACCTGCGATGCCTAAATCTGCAAATTGATTCAAGTCTACCTGCTGCACTTTAGCAGTCAGTAAAATAACTGGAATTCCTTGAGTCACCGGATTATTTTGTAACGTATGAAACAGCACCAGTCCGTCCATATCCGGCATCATGACATCTAGTAGAATAGCATCAGGGAGTTCGGTTTGGGCAAGCACCAGTCCTTCATTGCCAGATTGGGCGGTTACGACTACCCAATGTCCTATATTTTCTAAACACGCTTTAATAACAAGACATAAGTTTTTTTCGTCATCAACTACCAAAACGCGCTTTACTGACATAGCTCTACCTTACATCTTTTACCCGTACCCTTCGCTGTCGATCTGTTGAGGTAGAGTGAAATAGAAAACACTCCCTTTTCCTAACACACTTTCAGCCCAAATTTTGCCGCCATGCTGTTCTACAATACTGCGACAGATAGGCAAACCCAAACCTGTTCCTCCTTTTTGGCGCGAGTCACTAGCATCAACCTGTTGGAACTTTCCAAAAATCGTTTCTAGCTTATCATAAGGAATGCCTCGTCCTTGGTCTTGAACTTTAAATAAAACGTGATCTGACAAGGCTGCGGCACTTAAAGTTACCGTAGTTTGAGGAGGCGAAAATTTAATGGCGTTGCTCACCAAATTGACAAGAGTTTGAATAATTCGGTCTGGATCTGCCCATACTTGCACAGACGTAGGCAAAATGAACAGCTTAATATTGCTTTCTGCTGCTAGGGATTGCACTGTTTTCACAGTTTGACGCATGAGTTGAGCAGCATCGCACCACTGTTTGACCAAAGTGACTTTGTTAGCTTTCAGGCGCTCTAAGTCGAGAATATCATTGACCAAACGAACCAAACGTTCTGTATCACTGGCGGCGATTTCTAGCATTTGTTGAGCAGTATCTGGTTGGTCTTTGAGGACTCCAGCGGCGAGTAATCCTAGAGAACCGTGAATGGCAGCCAGGGGAGTTCTGAGTTCGTGGCTGACAACTGAAATAAACTCGTTCTTCATTTTCTCGATTGCCAGACTTTCGGTGATATCTTCTGCTATGCCAACATGAGTGACTTGTTCACCTGATTCAGAAAAGATGGGAACTGACTTCACTCGACAGTAGCGGATAGTTCCGTCATTTTGGATGAAACGAAGTTCACCTTTGACTTCTTGATGCGCTCCAAGAAGTGTGAACCACTGGGGAACAACTTGTAAATCCTCTGGGTGAACCAATTTCAGCCAGCCATACCCCAAAGATTCCTCAAAGGTACAGCCATAAATTGCTTGACAGCGAGGATTAGTATAGATATTTCTCCCTTGAGAATCACATAAGAAAATCCCCACAGGTGCAAATTCGCTGAGAGAACGAAACAGAGTTTCGCTGCGCCGTAATGCGACTTCTGTTCTCTGGTGTTCCCACAGTTCTTCCTTCAGTTGCTGGTAGAGTTCTGATTGTTGAATAGCAATTGCCATTTGGCTAGTTAACTGCTTAAGCAAACTTACTTCCCAACTCTGCCATTCTCTTGGTTGACTGCACTGGTGGACAATGAGCAATCCCCAAAGGCTGTCTTGTTGGATAATGGGAACCACCAGCTTTGCCCTAACTTGAATCTCTGCTAAAAATTCCGCCAAACAGGGTACTATTTTCCCTTGGTCACGGTCGGTTAGGGTATAAATTCGTCCTTTGAGATACTGTTGGTGGGATTGTTGGGGGAAAGTCTCTTCGGGGAATACCTGGTCTAAAATGCTAGTCCATTCGCCCATCATAGCTTCGGCAACAGTGATTCCAGTACCATCTAACTGGACTTGGTAGACCACAACTCGGTCAGCTGCTAGCAATTTTTGGACTTCGGTCACGACAGTATTAAGGATTGTTTTCAGATCAAGGGACTGGCGTATTTGTTGAGTGAGCCTCTTCATCAACCTCTCTCGTTCTACCTGTTGTTGCAGGATGACTTGAGAGGCTTCTAGTTCAAGAGTTCGCTGTTTAACTCGGTTTTCTAACTCCTCATTGAGTTGCTGAAGGGCAACTTCTGTGTGCTTGCGCTCTGTGATGTCTTGTGCAATCCCTGTGATACGTTGGACTTGTCCGATCTCATCCTTAAGGGGAAATCCCCGATCTCGAATCCAGCGCACGTTGCCGTCTGGACGCACGATGCGATACTCATGCTCAAACTGTTGTCCTTGGTGTGCTCTTTCATAAAGATTCGCTTGCACTCTTTCACGGTCATCAGGATGTATGCTATTCATCCAGTCCATCGAATTAGCATACAAGCTTTCACACTTGCGCCCCCAAATTGTTTCGTATGCTGGGCTAATGTAGAGTATTTGGCCGTTTATTGGGTCGGATATCCAAAAGACATCTTGGATATTCTCTGCTAGCTGGCGAAACCGCTCCTCACTCTGTTTCAAAGCAGCTTCTGTCTGCTTGCGCTCGGTGATATCCCGCTGTACTGCTACCCAATGAGTATACCAACCTGTTTCATCTTTCACCGGGACAAGACTAATTTCTACCCAAAATTCTTTACCGTCTTTGGTATAGTTAATCAAGTCAACCTGCACGGGTTGCCAGTTTTGCATTGCTGTGCGAATTTTCTCTAAAGCTACCCGCTCAGTTTTTTCACCTTGGAGAATACGCGGTGTCTTGCCTAAGACTTCCTCCAAGGTATAACCTGTCATTTGAGTAAAAGCAGGGTTGACGTAAACAATCCGGGAACCAGGAGGGTCAAGGGGTTCTGCTTCAGTAATCAGTAATGCATCCTTGGTATGAACGATTACAGATTCCAACAGACGTAGTTGTTCTTCTCTGGCTTTGCGAGCATCGCCGTAAGGCGTGCGCTCCGCGCAATCGCTCATCTCTACCAATGTACCCAGCATCCGCACTGCTTGACCTTCATTGTTATAGAAAAACTTTCCCTTTGCCTCAACCCAGTGGATACTGCCATTAGAGCCAAGAATCCGTAATTCTTGATGATAATCATGCCGCTCAATGCGTGCTTGATTCAAAACTAAAGTCACAGCTTCTAGGTCTTTTGGGTAAATACGAGCCACAGCCGATTCATAAGTTTCCGGAAAAGTTCCGGCTGCAAACCCAAATAACTCTTGATCACTGCTTGACCAAACAATACAATTAGTTAGCAAATCCCAATCCCAAATCACCATTTTGGCTGCTTCCAAAGCTATGCCTAGGTGCTGATTAATCTTGGATATTTCATGAACATTACACATACTAATTTCTACACTTTGCTCTCAATTTCTCAATTTCTTTTTGTGGGAGTTTAAAAAAATCAGCGCTCAAAAATTACATTTAGTATCAGATTTTACTTAACAAAAAGTGAAATCCCTGTAAAATGCATGGATATGTAGAAGTGAGTGAGAAAACAGTGCAGCCTACTCCAGTGATGTTAAATTAGGGATGGGCAAGATACCTATCCCATAAGAACTCTATTGAATTCAATTGTAACTAACTGGATTTTAGAGAAAACTCTAAAATCATTAAGTATCACTTTACACTGGCTGGACAACATCCAATCTCCACACCCCCATCTCACCTTCGACACCTCTGCACGCCCCTAAAATTCCCCAGTTTCTGACAAGTATGAAAAGGCTATGATCATGCAGACTCAGCTTACTCTTGATCACTAACAGCTAATTTTTGTCTCATTTGTGTGCGCTCTAACCGATTGAGAACGCGGGTAATCAGTTCTTGTTCTACAACTGGCTTACTCACGTAATCATCGGCTCCCACTGCATATACTTGATGTACTATGTTCGCATGGGAATGGACAGAGAGAAACAGTACGGGCAAATGACTCCAACGACTGTCAGTGCGAACGACTTGGCATAGTTCAATGCCATTAAAATCTGGCATTTCAATGTCTAAAATCAGTAGCTCCGGGGTAGTAGCTTCTAATACCTTCCAAAATTGTTGAGGGTGTTGCAGTGTCGTGACTTGAAATCCCCACGGTAAAAGCAACGATTTCACATGATTTAGCACGATGGGGTCATCATCTACAACCATGACTCTAGCTTCAGTAGCAGTATACTGATACACTGCCATCCTCACGACAGAAAGCACCTCATCGATAGGCGTAGCCTTGTGTAAAAAGATATACGCTCCCAGACGCGCAGCTTCCACTCGATAACGAAATCGATTAGATGCTGTAAAGACTATCACTGGAATTTTTGTTTCCTCTGCGATTTCCCCGAGAAATGTGAAACCATTTTCTTGTGAATTGGAAAAACTCAGGTCTAGTAAAATGACATCGGGGGGGGACAAGGCAAGTATACTTTTTGCCGAGGTCAAGTCTGTAGCTACCTCTACCTGTAAACCGCAAGGTGCTGCCTCTAGTTTGATTCGTTCAGTTAGCACAGTGTCGTCATCAATGATCAGCACTCGTGCCGGTGGGAATTTAGAGGTTGGAGGGGTAGCAATTTGAGATGGCTGCTGCTGTAATATTTTTTTCAGTAATGTGATTAAATTCTCCAACCTCTCCAACTGCCAAGCTGGGCATTGCTTCCAACTGATCAGGGTTTGCAGTAATACTTCGATTTCCCGTGCTAGTTTTGAACCTTCATGCAAGCCATAACACCCTAAAGTACCAGCTAAACGATGAGCCTCTGTCTGTGCTTGTTCAAGCAGCTGGTTATTTGGGTTTCCAGTTGATAAGTGTGCCAGCACTCGCTCAAATAACTCCAACTGTTCTCCCAGACGACTCTCTTTAAACTCTTCCCAAATTCTTTTGACTAGAACCATAACTTCTGCTTCAGCTTTGCGTTTTTGAGAAAGCTGGGCATGAGATATTGTTTTGCGCCTCTGTTTGTTCTGCTTGTGTGACTCTTGCTTGTGAGTCTCCTTTTTATCTTCTCGTAGTCGATAGCCCAATCCGTAAACTGTCTCAATCAAATCTTCGGTCATACCCACTGCTTTTAACTTTTGCCGCAGACCCTTAATTTGAGTTGTCACAGCTTCCTCTCCGGGAGATTCAGAGGATAACCAAACGCTGTCGAGCAAAGCACTTCGACTAAATATCTGGCGGGGATTTCGTAAGAAAAGCTCTAATAAGCCATACTCTTTGGGAGTGAGGTGCAAACTCTCGCCGTTATAGTTGACTTCTCTGGTGTGGGTGTCAAGATGTAAGTTTTCCCAAGTGAGTACAGTAGGTATAATCACTTTTCCCCGCCGCAGTAACGCTCGCATCCGAGCTACTAACTCTGACATATCAATCGGCTTGATGATATAATCATCAGCACCTGCGTCTATACCTGTAACGCGAAGGCTGGTAGTATCGTTTGCAGTCAGCATCAGAATGGGTATTTGATAGCCCTCTAGCCGGAGTTGGCGACAAAGGCTGATGCCATCCATCTTAGGAAGCATCACATCTAGCAAAAGCAGGTCATAGTCAAACATCTTTGCCAACTCCAGTCCAGTTTGACCATTGTTGGCAGTCTCAATCTGGTAGTTGTATGTCTTGAGGGCTTTTACAAGCAATAAAGCATTAAATTCATCATCTTCTACCAAAAGAATTTTCATATAAAACTCCCCCTTTTGAGATATTGACTCCTGCTGTATAAAAAGAAAATGAAAACAGGTTTTCTAAATTTTTTACAAGTCTGCTTTTAGTACTCCCAAAACGAGAGTAGCCTGTGGGATTCACAAATACAGTTCAACAGTGGTTGAACCCTATATTTTTTCAATATGCCTACAGTAACCTCACGCCTACTTGCTCAGCAGAAGGCAATATCTTCATACATTTGTGAGAACACATTTTCTAATTGTGTTTATATGGAGATTCACCCTGAAGATCAGTAACTGCCAATTTCTTGAATTAGCAGTAAATTACACTAAGCTTAGTAGTATTATCTACTAAGTAGACAGTATATCTAGGATAGTAGAGGTTTTTGAAGCATTTATCCAAGATTTCACTAAAATTTTCCAAAACTGTTCAAAGAATCTATAAAGACTCTTACAATAAAGCAGAAACAACGATAAAGTTAAAAATAGCACTTGTCAAGTGGAGATTGTTGCTACTAATTGTTTCTTGTTAAATATCAACATCTTTATAGTGAAAGAAATTTTGTTTTTTTGTTAAATTTGATACTTAAATGATTGTTTGAAGTCATTTTTTCTAAATATATTTTTATATTAAAAATTGTTAAAATATAAAAATTCTATGACTTAATCAGTTAAGAGTAAATAGTTATCATTTTCATTCTGAAATAATAGAAATCAAGCCTACCAATTTCTACATAGAGAAATTAAAAAAATACTTTTAAAATCCCTTAATATCAACTGATATCCTGATAACTAAATATTGTTAAAAAGAGCACTTTGATTATATGTCATGAATAACTATGAATCAGGGGCAACAAACTGCTATTGAAGGCATCTACGAGGTGTGTATTGGCGTCAAAGAGCCAATTTCTGCTATTCAATACTGGGAACTATTTGGCTATCGCATTGGGCAAGTGGGTGAATTATCTCAAGCGGCAGCCTACCAATTGTATGGCGTCAATTCATCCTTACGTTCGATTCGCCTTTACCACCAATATGCAGATCATGGTTTACTTCGTCTGATGATTTGGCAAAATCTCCCCAATGAGGGATTAGGGATGGGGTCAATGAAAGTGAAGGGAAATCGTTGGGCAACGACCTTAACGGATGATGTGTTAAACATCTTAAATCATGTGGAGGAGGCAAAAGCAGCAGGTTGGGCTATTAAATACACATACCCTCACTGGGAAGTCATCTACAACAAGGACAAGAAAAATTGTCCTTTTATCGAACCAGCGATAGGGGTGAGAGAAATGCTTTTGTTGCAACCCTTGGCGCGACAGGTTCTATTCCAGAGGTTTGGCTACACACTGCCACACTACGGAAACATCAACAGAAATTCTGCCCTCAAGACAAGCCAGTTTACTCACATGGGCATGGTCATTCAGGATGATAGCAAAGAAACCCTAAAGTTTTATGACCAAGTTCTAGGTTTGTTGCGCGTGCGTGATGATGTTGAAACAAGCTACGAATCTTCTTTAGCAGGTCGAGAGATTTTTGACCTCCAGCCAGGGGAAAAGTTTTATGTTACCGCCTTTGATGATCCCCGATCTTCTCAAACAAACCTGTTTGCTGCCCGTTCCGGTAGAATGTACATCGTTCGCTTTCCAAGTTTTATTAAATTAAATTCCCGGTTTGAAGCTGCACAACCGGGCTGCTTGGGAATTTGTCTTTACACCTACCGGGTACGAGGACTCAACCTGTACTGCGATCGCATCAAAGCAAGTTCCGTACAGAATTATACAAACACACTTGTCAACGAGTTTGGCGAGATGAGTTTCTCCTTCGTAGCACCAGATGGCTACTTTTGGACGTTGTTAGAAGCTTCGTAAAATTGTCACAAGATATCCACATAAACTAAATCTCCTCCGTCTCTGGCAGTGGAAAGGTTTCACCAGCTAAATAAGCATCAAAGTGCTGTTGGAAGTAAAGCCAAGAAGTCATATCTTCCACATCAAGAAACGATTTTGGTGCTTGTTTGTACAAAGGAACGCGGGTATTGATTTCATCTTGCAGCAGTTGCGGCAACTCGCTAAAACCATTCACTTTGCTTCCATAAGCACTGTAGATGAGATGACCAAGGCGTGTGCCCATTTTCATCCAAGGCAGCCACTGACCAATTCTATCCCAACTCAGCTTGAGTTCAGTTACCGAAGGAAGTTCAGAGTTCAATAAATCTGCGGTGGGAACGGTTAATTTAAACAATTCTGCCGCTTGATAAATTCTGTGTGGAGTATACTCAGCAAACTTGGGATTTTCTGCCAGAGGATTAGGGTAAGTGGGAAATATATCAAATACGAAGGTTGTAGTGTCTCCCTCCACTGGCGCTGGAAACTTGCCTTTAAAATGACCCTGCACGGGATTATTGGCAACATGTACCACTGACACTGTTTCTCCCGTCCAAGGATTATCCCACTTGTGCAAAATCTCACCTGTTTCTGGATGAAGGTAATAAGTCAGTTCCCTAGAAGTAAAATCCCAGCTACCCTCTGTTGTAGGAATACATCTACTCACGCTCATACCCACAATCTTAAAGAGGAGTTTTTTCTTCTCCCCTGGGAGAAAAGCGTAAATATTTCCCTTCCAGGTGAGAAAGGTAGATTCTTTAGGGTCAACAGATGAGCGAGTTTTCACCCACTGCTGGGCATCAAATTCTTTGATTTCGGCAACCATCGACAGCATCCTTTAGTGAAATCTTCTATTGAATCTTAAGTTGGTTCCAAAGACTGAGTGTCAAGCCGACGAAACAGAAATACCCACAACGGTAGAGAACTGTTGATAGCGATAAGTCGCACCAAATGACCCGCCGTGACAATTTCAACATTATGATCCAATGCTAGGGCAACTAAAATCATTTCCGCCGAACCTCCCGGTGCTGTAACCAGCAAACACGTTAACCAGTCCCAAGACGTGAGTTTCATAGCAAAGATGGAGGCGAGTCCCCCAGCAACGAGGGTCAATCCTACAGACAGCAAAGCGTAGGCGATACTCCTTTTCCCGAAAGTAGGTTTGTCTCCCCAATACTCACCGATGGTAATTCCCAACAGCATTTGACCCACTATGTTGACTAAAGGCGGCAAAGTAAAGTTAACATCACCTAGAAAAGGAAGCCAATCAAGCATTGGATTAAATGCTATTCCAGCAACGATTGCACCGAAAAACTCACCAGCAGGAATTTTACTGAAAACTGCAAGATAAACTCCTAATCCGCCAAATAGCAGCGCCAATAACAGTAACCCTAATTGGGATGGTTCGAGACTGAGCAAGGCATCTTTAACAGGAATTGTTTGCGGATAAACTTGATTCCCTAATGATACCCTAGCGATTAAGGGAATCAGAAAAACTACGGTAGTGACGCGAATTGCTTGAACGAGCGCCACAATGGTAACATTTCTGTCGTAGTCTGCGGCGATCGCTGACATCGATCCCACACCGCCGGGAACTGTAGCCAACATCGCCGTTAAGAGATTCGTTTTGCTGAGGCGCGAGTAAATGTAGCCAATGAAGGTACTACACAGCAACAGGAAAAAGGTCAGAAAAGCAAAAACAGGAAAACAAGAAGTAACATTAGCTAGATGAGCGTGGGCAACACAAAAGCCGACATTTAGCCCTACAAGTGCCATTCCCGTTTTTCTGGCGGTTCGGTTGGGTTTGGGGATATAGCCATACAAAATTCGACACGTCTGAAGCACCACTGCACCAGAGACAATACCGCCAAATATCCAGGCAATCCCTCCGATATGGAACTTTGCTAAGACTAAACCTATGGGTAATGCCAGAAGCATTTCCAATCCAAGGACAATCAAAGGCTTTACAGGGATCTGCTGAGTGCCAACTTCCTTGGGAATCGCAACGCTAAAGGTCTGATTCATCAATTCCCGTTTTTTACATTAATTTACTATCTACTCAAACTAGCGCAATCGCCCGTATGTTGCCGAGCCTCTTTTGGAAGAAGAGGCTCCTCCAAAGCTCTGTTTTGAGGCAACCCTGCTCTTGAACTTTTTGTCAACCTATGCTAGGTGCTACGCTTAACTAAATGCCTATAGTTCTCAATATTGCACTGCTTGCCTTAAAGAAACTGTCTGTTAAGAATTTGCCATGACTTCATGGTTTGAAAAACTTGATGGATGGATTCCTGAATTAATTCTCATCTCATGAATACAGGAATTGTAAGCCCTAAAAATTGCCCAATGGCACAACACCAATTTTTCTACAATTATTTAAACAAATACAACACTCTGCTAACTACGGAGCTTCAAAACCTGGCAAACAAGCTAGAAGCGCACAACCGTTTGCAAGAAGGAAAACTTTTGCAAATCGCTATTAGCCTGCACTTGAAAGTTTCTACTTTCAATCAGCAGGCTATTGAGACAATCGAGCAACATATTAAGGATTCTCTCTGCTCAGACTAAAACTTTGACCAAGTAATCGATTAGGTAGTTGAAGTACCCTCTCAACTCCACCGCTGCTTCAGTTGACACTTGATCTGATTCTTCCCAATAACTTATGTACTTATCTTGAATCAACTTGAACGCGTTTGTGTATGTCTCGACTGGTGGCTGTTGGTGAGTGATGATTCCTTGATAGAGTAGACGAGGTTCAATCCCATTTTCCAAACAGCTGCCAAGCAGCTTCAAATATTTACTGAGGTTGTAACGAAATACTTCTATTTGGGGATGTTGTGAACCCAATAACTCATGCGCTACTTCTTGTGCTACTTCTTCTCGATGAGCTAGTAGCCAGAATCCTGCTTCTAGACAGGCTGCTGATTGTGCTTCTAGGCTTGGGAGTGACGTAGTGAGTTGTTGAATCTGTGCTAGAGATTCTTGGAGTTGATGCTGCTTGAGTTGAATATCTGCTACGTTAGGGTGATTCCCTTCTAAGATCTGATTATCCCCTAGCTCGCAGATCATATCTTCAACAATTGGTTTAATGTTTTGAATGACAATATCGGTCTCCTCCTTCAGCACGTTCAGCACTTGTTGACGCAAATCGTATTCTAGTAAATTCTCTAGGCGATTTTTTGTACTATCTTCCAGAAAGTTGAACTGGTATTGCAAGTTCTCAATGAGTGACTCCAGGCGTTGTTCTGTGTTTGGTAGACTCTCATATAAACCTTGTTCGAGAGAATCGACTCGTTTTTGCAAAGACTTGATAGATGCTTTACTGGACCAAGGACTGATGATAAATGCTGCAAAGTCCCGCAAGATTTTGATAGCTTTATGCACCACTCCTACCCTGTTGATGTTCTGCGCCATTAGATTTATCCTTAAAGATTATGACTAATCCGTTCGATTCCCAATCGGTTCCCCATTTTTGGGTTATTGTCTGGAGCAGTCAAAGATACAATTTATGTGCCAATAGTTCCTTTTTTCATGCTTAGGATGTTGTTATCCCACGCAAGTACAGTTTCTCCAGCCAATTCTTCCATCCTATAATCAGGGATACTACCTAAGTTGTGATAAATATCACCTATCAATCAACTCCTACAAGAAGATTTTATGCAATTTGCGAAGATAAAAATAAAGAGTTTATAGCTTATTTTTAGGAAAATCCTGCTTATTTTTTGTTTTTAGAGATTAAACTGAATTTTTAGTTCATTTTCCCAGAATTTTAATGTAAAGGGTGGGTGATAAATCTGCATAAAAACCCTTTTATCCCATTTTTTCCTACTTTTAGGAAAAAATGGGATAAAGTTTGAGATTTTGACTAAATTTAATATCACTTAGACCTTGCAGGGCTATTTCATTACTATGCACGACACCCAGAAATTGGCGTTGCTGAATTCAGTCATAAATTACACTTGTAACAATTCTATATTTTGTTGCGAAATTCTTGTAGAGACGTAGCATATGAGTCTAGATCTCTTGGTAGAGTTTCTAACGCCAGATGCTCCAAAGGAGATACCCGTAAGCGCAGAGCGCACATTACGTGTTGGCTTACGCCGTAAGGCGTGGCGTTAACCATAGGGCTACGTCTCTACAAACCCGTAAATTGTCAATTCCTATCTTGATTCAGCAACACCCAGAAATGTATTTTCTGACTCATATCCGAAATCTGTTTGAACGGACAGCAAACGCAGAATCAGAATCGGTACTTGAGTGGGAAAACCGTACTAAATTGGAGCGCAAATTCTACCTGATGAATCTGTGTTTTTGTCGATACTATAAAAATAGGGCTTAGGTAATGTTGTTGCTATAGCAATCCTAAGTCAGTTGTCAAACCACTCTGTGTTCTCTGCACCAAGTGCGGTTTATAAACTACAGTTCATGTTCAAAAATCAGATAGGACAGGTATAGCTGTGAATCAGCATTACAAGGAGACCTAGAAAGATGAGAAATCAATTGAAGCAGGAATTGAAGTATTGCTAAAGTTAGAACAAGAACAACTGTCTAGTCTGAGTTATCATTTGGGCGATAAACAGTAGTCAACGAAGTGTTAACTCAACTAGGTGCAGCTATCGAAAATATTACTAGATTGCACAAAGGAGACTAAGCATGACCTACAATGCAAATAGTGAAGAAAACTTGGTCGTCATAGAAGTCAGCCCTCAGACCCATGAAATGGTAGAAACTGAGATGGCAGGTGAAACCGATGAAGTCAAGCACGAAACCAAAGCACTGATTGAGGCAATCAAAAGACGCGCCCAATCTGAGGCAGAATCAGCAGGGACTCTCACCCGTGAAACCTATTTGAATGCGGTACGTCAAGCACGGGAAGCCCTTGAAGGTGACAAACTCATTGAGCGCGATTGCGCGGAGCGCAGCGCCCTTACGGGCGATCGCATTGAACACGCATTTGCAGTCCTACAACAGGAAGCTGAGAGAAACTGGCACTTGCTGTTCAAACAAGTCGCAGAACTAGGCGATCGCTTCCAAGACGCCGTCAAAGCTGCATGGGATGCTTTCAATGCTCCTCGCCCTCGCTCTTAATTGTGTTGAATTTCACGGCGACAGCATGTAGAGACGTTGCAATGCAACGTCTCTACATATTTACGTTTTTGCCTTAGATTTCTTAAACCAGAACGACTAGAATGGCTAAATGATGCTAGATAATGAAAAAGCTCTAACATTGACTTGTCTCTAGCTCGGTAATTAAGAACTAATAGCTATGCGAACTTACTATTGCGGCGAACTCCGAAAACAACATATTGGAGAAACTGTCACCTTATACGGATGGGTAGACCGTCGTCGCGATCATGGTGGTGTGATATTTATAGATTTACGCGATCGCAATGGTATTATCCAAATCGTCAGCGATCCGCAACGTACCCCAGATTCCTACGAATTGGCAAATACCTTGCGAAATGAATACGTTGTCGAAATCACTGGTAGAGCGACACAACGTCCTGAAGAATCCCTAAACCCCCGCATACCTACAGGCGAAGTAGAAATCTACGCCGATAAAATTAAACTCCTCAACTCAGTTCGTAAACAGTTACCATTCCAAGTTTCCACCGCAGACATCGATCCCGTGCGGGAAGAATTGCGGTTGAAGTATCGTTATCTAGATTTGCGACGCGATCGCATGGCGCATAACTTGCAACTGCGTCATCAAGTCGTCAAAGCTATTCGTCGTTACCTAGAAGACGTAGAAAGTTTCATTGAAGTTGAAACTCCCGTCCTCACTCGTTCCACTCCCGAAGGCGCGCGAGATTACCTTGTACCTAGTCGCGTCAACGGTGGTGAGTGGTTTGCCTTGCCGCAATCACCTCAGCTATTTAAACAATTACTGATGGTATCAGGTTTTGACAGATACTATCAGATTGCGCGTTGCTTTCGTGATGAAGACTTACGCGCCGACAGACAACCAGAATTTACCCAGTTGGACATGGAAATGAGCTTCATGTCCCAAGAAGAAATTATTGAACTTAACGAGAAGTTAGTTGGTCATATTTTCAAGACAGTAAAGGGCATTGAAGTACAACGTCCTTTCCCACGTCTGACTTACGCCGACGCGATGGAACACTATGGCTGTGATAAGCCAGATACGCGTTATGGTTTAGAACTCGTCAATGTCTCGGATGTCATGAAAGACTCTGGCTTCAAAGTCTTTCGCGAAGCCGTCGCCAATGGTGGTATTGTCAAAATTCTTCCCATTCCCAACGGGAACGATTTCATTTCTAACGTCCGTATCAAACCAGGCGGCGACTTATTCAAAGAAGCCAGCGAAGCCGGTGCCAAAGGTTTAGCTTACATCCGGGTACGAGATGACGGTGAAATTGACACCATTGGCGCAATTAAAGACAATCTCACCGCAGAACAAAAACAGAAAATTTTGTACCGTACAAGTGCAAAACCCGGACATTTACTGCTATTTGGGGCTGGTGATACTGCTACTGTTAATAAAACTTTAGATAGGCTGCGGCAAGTTGTCGCTAGGGAATTCGGGTTAATAAATCCAGAGAAAATTAATTTGCTGTGGGTGACAGATTTCCCTATGTTTGAATGGAACGCAGACGAAAAGCGCCTAGAAGCACTGCACCACCCATTTACTGCGCCTCATCCCGATGATGTGGGCGACTTAAAAACTGCAAGGGCGCAAGCTTACGATTTGGTGTTCAACGGTTTTGAAGTTGGCGGTGGTAGTTTGCGGATTTATCAACGGGAAATTCAACAGCAGGTGTTTGAGACAATTGGTTTCTCTGGTGAGGAAGCGCAGAATAAATTTGGTTTTCTGTTGGAGGCGTTTGAATATGGAACTCCGCCTCACGGTGGTATCGCCTACGGTTTGGATCGTTTGGTGATGTTGCTAGCTGGCGAAGAATCAATTCGGGATGTCATTGCTTTTCCAAAGACGCAACAAGTACGTTGTTTGTTAACAGATGCGCCTTCGGGAGTTGACGCCAAGCAGCTCAAAGAGTTGCACGTTGCTTCGACTTATAAGCCAAAATCTTAGTTATTGAAAACTAAGAATGCACACAGATCAACAGAGATTTAGTTTTATCTGTGTGCATCCGTGTCCATCTGTGGTTCATTATTTCTTTGTGTACCTTACAAGGGTTGCAAACCGCTATATTTGTGGTTTCATTATCCAACTCACTAGACTTCTTGCAAACGTGAATAATCTAGAAAATAAAACCACAGATGGACACAGATAAACACAGATATTATATCGGTGTGAATCTGTATGAATCTGTGGTTTTATATAAAAAAAATACTTTTGCCAGAGTTCTAATTTTTTGCAAGTTTCCAAAGCTGGAACTTATCAAAGTAAACATTCCCTATCCTAGATTGCTGCTCTTTTTCAAGTTTATACTCCAATGTCTGTGGAAGAGGATTATGGGGAGGATTGTATAAAAATACATCATTGAAACTATGAGAAATTTGGGACATATGCGACTCGTTCACCAACTGAATTCTCACTTTTGGAGAGAGTAGATAACTCAGAGATAGTTCATCAGCTATAGCCCAAGTTCCCTCACAGGAACTTATTAAAATTGGGTGACTCGCTTGGTTAAGCATGCGAACCATTTGGGGAGTATAAAGGTTAAGAGACTTCAGCCACCACGTTTCTGCTTGAGAACTGATGCCACAGGATATGACTCCAGCGCCAACCAGCCCAACCATAACTATCTGCCACATCCGTCGTCTCCAGATGTTAACAGAAGAGGGGATAATTTGAGTTGCTAGCAAATATGAAACAGCCAACTGAATCCCCAAATACGCAGGGATGAAATACCGAGGAATTTGCGATCGCACTCCTCCAAAAATGAAATCAGAAATGACTAAGGGGAGGGCTGTGATCCCAATCAATATGAAAACAAATAACCAAACTCGCTTTGGTGTACGACGCCAGAGAAAATAAATCGAATATCCAACAAAAACTAAGAGAAAAGGAATCAGGTATTTTATGATTCTTTTTAATAAAGAACCCTCAAGACCACGTCTTAAATCATAATCAAAATCAATCAAAAAATAGCTCAGGTTAACAGCCCAGAACTTCATCAAAAGTAACCGGGATACTTTATCAGTCATCCAGCTTGTTGTTTCTTGAACTTTCGCAAAGTTAGTGATAACAACCACAAGCCAAGGCGTGAAAGCTAAAATCCCTACACTAGATGCCAGAAAATAAGCAATCACCTTCTTAGTCAATCGGAATCGTTCCAGAGCAACTACATAAACACCATGAGCAATCATGACTAATCCAGAAAACAGAAATGTATACAGCCCTAATGCCACAGATAGTGCATATATTCCCCAACTCAGCTTTGTTTTTAGTCGCATTGCCCACAACAGTGCTGCGCTTGATAGCAAAATTGTCACACTCCACAAACTATACTCCCGTGCTTCTTGTGCGTACAGCACATGTAATGGCGATACAGCTAGCAGTCCAATTGCTACCCATCCTACAAGCGATGACTCAAATAATTCTCGGCACAGCCAATACATACAAGGGAAAGCCAGTAAGCTCATGAGCGCAGACACACCTCTAGTGACCGCAACTGAACTGCCAAACCATTGCATCCCAAATCGTGTGAGTACGTAATAGAGCGGTGGATGCTGAGAGTCTTCTAGTGCTAAGGATTTAATTGTATCGGTTAGAGTTTTTTCAGGAGCAAGACGCTGATATTTCTGTAAATCTTGAGCGTTAATTTCTTGACCATTGCAGATTTGCTCGTTAGCTTCTGACGCTGTGTAGCCAGCAACTCGTAGTGAGGTAAAAGTCTCGTCGAACCAGTAGACTTTTCGGTCAAGATTGACGAAGCGAAAAAATACACCCAATGCCAATAGGACGATGACTAAAAACCGTAACCAAGTTGGAGGAAGCACCTTGCTATGCATTAATTTGCCGTTCATATCCTTAGAGGAATGGCGATTGTGAAGTCAAAAAATGACCGCTATTCTTTGCTAGCAAATAGAGCTAGCAAATAGAACGCTTAAGTGGCAAGCGTCAGGATTATCCCAGGTATAATTACTTTGGAAAAGATGAGCATAATCAACTATATAATTTAGGGGAAAACTATACAAAATAAACTCATACCTAAGACATAGGTCTTGTGATAGAAGGCAGAAACACGAATAAGCAACTATTAATTTTGACTAAAACCACAAAAAGCACGCTCGAACATAATTAATACAAGCGCTGTTTCCCCAGAAAATTCTCTCTGCATGAGTATCATCCAACCTAATTCTTTCTTATCAGTACCCACAGGTGCATTACAAATTCCAGAATTACCCCCTGCAACCATAACACCAGATGGTGAACCCATATTGTTGTCTCTGGTAATTCCGACATATAACGAAGCGGCAAATATTCAAAAAATCGTCTCTGTATTAAGCAGCTTACTAGATGAGTCGATAGCTGGAAAGTATGAGATGATTGTCGTGGACGATGACAGTCCAGATGGTACATGGAACATAGCCCAGTCGCTCATCGGAGAATACCCCCAACTACGGGTGATGCGACGACAGCTTGAACGGGGATTATCCAGTGCAGTGATTCGCGGATGGCAAGCAGCCACTGGAGGTGTTTTAGGGGTCATTGATGGGGATTTGCAACATCCACCCCATGTGCTACTGCAACTATTACAAGCTATTGAACAAGGAGCAGATTTAGCAGTCGCCAGCCGTCACGTAGAAGGCGGTGGAGTCAGCAGTTGGAGTTTCATCAGGCGTTTCTTATCCCGAGGCGCTCAGTTGTTAGGATTGATAATCCTACCAGGGGTTCTTGCAAGAGTTTCAGACCCAATGAGCGGTTATTTTATGATACGTCGCCGCTGTATAGTTGGTCAAACCCTTAATCCCGTAGGATACAAAATTCTCTTGGAGGTCATCGGGCGCGGAAACGTGGGGAAAATTGCCGAAGTCGGCTATGTGTTCTGCGAGCGCAAAGAGGGTGAAAGTAAGGTAACATGGAAGCAATATCTCGAGTACATCCACCACTTAATCCGCTTGCGGCTATCGACCGGTCGACTAGGACAATTTAGTCAACGCATCGGTTTCCCCATTGGTCGGTTTGTCCGCTTTGGTTTAGTGGGACTATCAGGGGTATTTGTGGATATGGCAGTGCTTTACTTGCTCAGTGACCCGACAACCCTGGCTTTACCTCTGACGCGCAGCAAAATCATTGCTGGGGAAGTAGCAATTTTCAATAATTTCTTGTGGAATGATATGTGGACGTTTGCTGATGTCAGCAGCCAGCAGCAGCAATGGCGTCAGCGCTTGAAGCGGTTTTTGAAATTCAACATTATCTGTCTAGCTGGACTAGTGTTGAATGTCTTGGTGTTGAACTTGGTGTTCAATTTTGTCATTCCCAACCGCTACATTGCTAACCTGATTGCCATTGCAGTTGCTACTGTTTGGAACTTTTGGGTGAATTTGAAACTCAGTTGGCGCGTAACTCAGGTGAAATAGCTTTTTGTGAAATTATGAAGTCAAAAAAAGTGGATGTGCAAGGAAATGCACATCCACTTTTTCTTAATTGATGATTTGCTTGGTTTGGTTGACCCTGGTGCGTTTGCAAGCTGACCAGACCTGGATAAAACAAAATTGTACCTTTTGAAAACAGGAAAACCCGCCGAAGCGGGCTGACACACAACAGAACTATGAACTAGAACAATAAAACGTTAATTTAGCCGAAATACTTCATCTCTGCTTCCAATTGGCGAATTAGCTTTTCGTCTCCCTTAGCTCTAGCGACTTGTAAGCGATGTTCTAAGCTTCTTTTAATATTCAGTTGATGCGCTTCCCGTGCGTTTTTTGTCGCTTCCACTCTGTTCTTAGTCATTTAACAAGTTGCCTCTTTTTTTCCCCATTAATGTCTGATTTTCATAACATAGCAAATTTTTAGTAGCTTTTGTTACAGAAAAATAAACTTAATATATATTAATCAACCAGAAATAAATTATAGCAAGATGCATCACAACTCCATGATCACTTTGCTCAGCGATTTTGGCGATCGCGATATTTATGTCGGCGTAATGAAGGGAGTTATTGCCGAAATCAACCCAGAACTGAGGTTGGTAGACTTGACACACCAAATTCCGCCGCAAAACATCGCGGCTGCTCGATTTTGCCTAATGAATGCTTACCCTTACTTTCCCGATGGGACAGTACATTTGGCAGTAGTCGATCCGGGTGTGGGAGGAAGGCGACGGGCGATCGCGGTAGAATTTGCCAATGGGTTTTTGGTAGGACCAGATAATGGCATATTCAGCGGATTGTTAAGTCAAAGTCCAGCGATCGCAGTTGTAGAATTGACGAACTCTGATTATTGGAGAACCCCCCAACTCAGCAAGACTTTCCACGGTAGGGATATCTTTGCACCAGTCGCGGCACATCTTGCAAGCGGAGTCCCTCTCAAAGAGCTAGGAAATCCCATCAACTCAGCAATTTTGGTACCAATGGACATATCCGGATGTATTTTAACAGAAACAGGTATAGCAGGTTCTATTCAATATATTGACCACTTCGGGAACTTAGTAACCAACATTCCTGGGAATTACGTGCAAGGCAGAACTTGGTATGTTAAAGCAGCTGGGTTAACGATTACAGGATGTGAAACTTATAGTGATGTGAAAGTTGGAGAGGCGATCTCACTAGTTGAAAGTCACGGCTGGGTAGAAATTGCCATCAACAGCGGTAACGCCCAGTCACAGTTGCAGATACAGTTGGGAGATAGGGTAGAACTCGCTTTTGAAAGCTAGCTGTTTTTAAGGAGCCAAGTTTTAATTAATTCGGTAAAATTGCCAGAAATTCACAAAAGATAACACGCTAGTGGTCTATCACATTTATTTTGAAGGCTTCGTAGTGAGCACTTAAGCGCTCAAAAAATTTAGGACTAAAGTCCTGACTACGAATTTGTACAAGCATCATAAATTAATTCGATAAACCACTAGGGCAGAGACTCATTAGCATAGAAATTGTAGGTGAAAGATTTTTTGTTATTACCACCAAGTCATCTAAAATCTCAAATCTAAAATAACTATGACTCAGCAAACAGTATATGTACCAGAAGTTTATCAAGGTCAGTTTGGAGAATTTACGATAACTGGCGGCGATCGCACTGGCGTAATAATCTACCGTAGTGCATTAATGGTAGCTGCACTCAGTTTTGCCATAGGCAGCGCTTTGGTTTTGCTAGAAAATCACCCAGATTTCCACCTCCTGACGCCTCTCTATGCCAGCTTCAGTCTCGCTCTTGGTGTGAGTTTACTAACCATCCATATATACATGGCATTTCTGCACCGACTTTTGCAAGTTTTTTGGGTTATTGGCAGCATCACCGCAGTTATCCTAGCATTCTCTAGCAGTACACCTTTAGCCGTAACCGTTTACACTCAACCACTCACCTTGCTGGGAGTTGGTTTTACCTTTGTCGCTTTGACAGGGATTTACTTCAAAGAAGCGTTTTGCTTCAATCGTTTTGAAACCAAGATACTGACGCCAATAGTACCTGTACTACTGCTAGGACATCTGCTTGGAGTTTTGCCAACACAGGGAGAACAGGTTTTATTAGGACTGTGGGCAATTTTATTTGTGGTGTTTGCCCTACGTAAGGTAGTGCAAGAAATTCCTGCGGATATTGGGGATAAGTCTGTTTTTGCATATTTAAAAGCACAACGTTCTGTAAAAGTTTAGGGAAATATCGCAGCGTCACAATCTGGGAATAATAAACCCAGAAGATGTGAGGATGAGCTATTGGGACAAGAACGTGCATACTGGCTAGCTTGGTCGCAAATTTCTGGTGTTGGTCCAGTATTACTACGACGGTTACAGCAGCATTTTGGTACACTAGCAGCAGCGTGGAAAGCGATGCCTGCCCAGTTGGGACAAGTAGAGGGTTTTGGTTTTCAAACGCTGCAAAAGGTGGTGCAACAGCGTTCCCGTTTGCATCCTGAACAATTTCTGGAGCAACACCAACAGCAAAACCCAAATTTCTGGACACCAGCAGATGCACAATATCCCCGGTTACTGCTAGAAATTCCCAGCCCACCGCCTGTGGTGTACTATCGTGGTGAAGTAGACCTACAAGAAAATTTGGGACAAAAATCACTCGTTGCGATTGTGGGTACACGCCAACCCTCAGAGTATGGCATTCGTTGGACTCGCCAAATCAGCACAGCTTTGGCTAAAAATGGGTTCACAGTTGTTTCTGGTTTGGCAGAGGGAATTGATACTGAAAGTCACGCCGTCTCTATGAAAGCAGGAGGACGCACGATCGCAGTTTTAGGCACTGGTGTAGATGTTGTGTATCCATCCAAAAATCAAGAACTGTACAAGCAGATTTTGACTGCTGGGTTGGTTGTGAGTGAGTATCCAGCGAAAACGCCACCTGATCGCACTCACTTTCCTCGTCGTAATAGAATTATCGCAGGTATGAGCCGTGCTGTCCTAGTGATGGAAGCACCGCTAAAATCGGGTGCTTTGATTACCGCAAGTTATGCCAATGATTTTGGGCGAGATGTCTACGTCTTGCCAGGAAGACTGGATGATTACCCATCCCAAGGGTGTTTAAAACTACTCAGCCAAGGGGCTGCTCCCATTCTCAAGGAATTAGACGAATTGCTCAAGATGCTGGGAGCAATACCACAACTTGATTCTATTGAAGCGTCTACCTCACCGCAGCAGTTGACTTTGCCTGATTTACCACCAGAACTCCAACGGGTTATGGATGCAATTTCTTCAGAATCTTTACCCTTTGATTTTATTATTCAACAAACGGGCATGTCTGCTGGTTCTGTTTCCAGCGCTTTGTTACAGTTGGAGCTCATGGGTTTAGTTTCGCAACTGCCAGGAATGCGATATCAGCGGTCTTAAAAAGAAAAATATCATTGACTTACACTGTGTCAGACCAACCCACGCCTGAATTTTCCCGTCCTCGTCAGCGACTACCTCATCAAAGGTGGCAAATTTCCCCTCAAAAAACAGAATTGGCGCAAAAGCTGGGGGAAACGACAAATTTACCCCCCTTAATCAACCAACTGCTGATAAATCGGGGTATTGAAACGCCAGAAGAAGCACAAACTTTTTTAGATTCAGGATACCAGGTCTTGCCTTCACCTTTGGACGACTTTCCTGATTTGGCAATGAGTCTGGAGTTGTTGCAAAGTGCGATTGTCTCTCAAGAGAAAATCGCTATTTGTGGTGACTACGATGCTGATGGGATGACAAGCACTGCTTTACTTCTGCGTGGTCTCCGGTGGTTGGGCGCTCAAGTAGATTATGCTATCCCTAGTCGGATGCATGAAGGCTACGGCATTAATAAACGGATTGTTGAAGAATTCCATAGTGAAGGCGTGAGATTGATTCTAACTGTAGATAATGGCATCTCAGCCTTTGAACCAATTGCTAGAGCTAGAGAACTTGGTCTAAAAGTCATTATCACTGACCACCACGACATTCCCCAACAATTACCTCCAGCTGACGCCATTCTTAACCCGAAACTCATACAAGAATCCTCACCTTATCGGGGTATTGCTGGTGTTGGCGTTGCATACATTTTAGCGGTGTCCCTTGCCCAAAAACTAGGACAGGCTAACGATGGCATATTAACTTCGATGCTGGAACTCTTTACATTGGGAACCATTGCAGATTTAGCCCCTTTGATTGGTGTAAACCGCCACTGGGTGAAACGTGGTTTGCAGTATTTACCCAAATCCAAGCTTCCTGGAGTACAGGCGCTGATTCAAATGTCTGGGGTGCAGGCGAGTGGGGCAAAAGGAGGACAAGGGGACACGGAGAATTTAAATGCAACTGTCTCCCCCTCTCCCCCTCTCCACGTCCCCGCGTCTTCTCTCAAGCCGGAGGATATTGGCTTTCGGTTGGGTCCGCGAATTAATGCAATCGGTCGTATTGCTGATCCCCAGATTGTGATTGAATTGCTAACGACTGACGATATGGGGATAGCTTTAGAAAGGGCTATGCAGTGCGAAGCAATTAACCGTCAGCGTCGGGAAATGTGCGAACAAATTGAGCAACAGGCAATAGAAATTGTAGAGATGTACCATAGCGCGTCTCTACCACAAGACCGTGTGTTAGTCATTGTGCAACCCAACTGGCATCATGGTGTTATTGGTATCGTTGCTTCTCGCTTGGTGGAACGCTATGGTGTTCCGGTGTTTATCGGCACATATGAGGATGAGGGACATATTCGCGGTTCAGCGCGTGGAATTCCAGAGTTTCACGTATTTGACGCTTTAGAATATTGTCAGGACTTGCTTGGCAAATTTGGTGGACATAAAGCCGCCGGGGGATTTTCTCTACTATCGGAAAATTTGGCGGCATTGCGATCGCGTCTTAGTGAGTTTGCTAACAAGTGTCTTGAACTCCAGCACCTCAAACCACTTTTAAAAATTGATGCTGAAGCCAACCTGAGTCAAATTCATCTCGAGTTTTATCAACAGCTTAATGTTTTGGAGCCTTGCGGTATCGACAACCCAGATCCAGTCTTTTGGACACCTAATGTTCGAGTCGTTGAGCAAGAAACTGTAGGTAAGGGACACCTTAAACTCAGCTTAACACAAACTCTTGATAATTCACATTACAAAATTAAGGCGATCGCTTGGCGCTGGCGTGACTATTTTCCCCTACCACCGCGACTTGATATCGCTTACAAATTAAGAGAAAACTATTTTAATGGAAATACTACGATTGAGTTGGAGTTACTTGGCGTTAGGCTCCCAACCCAGTCTCACATTTTTTTTGCTTCACGACCGACGCCGTTAAGAACTTCCTTTGAGTACCATCAACGCCACTATACCTGTGGAATCTATAAAAATGGTTCTGTATCAGAATTAAGAATTGGAAACCCCGAAGGCAAAATACTAGCTGTTCAGCTAGGACACAACATTGGTTTACTGGGAACGAGTCGCCAAGATGCGATCGAGGTCGATGTTTTTCAACCCCAGTACAATAACATTATCGAAGCTGCCTTTGAAGCTTTATCACTCTTGAGTACTCAGTACTGAGTTCCGAGTCATTTCCACTCAGTATTCAGTACGGGCGCAAAGCCCTGCGCCCCTACATACTCACTACTCTTACAGGTCGCCGTTGCGAAATGCCAGCACAAAAATCACTGCAGGACCGGCTAACATGATGAGTGCGACAGAAGTTAGCTGAAAAATAACTTCCCAATTAATGTTGGATAGAGCTTCCATTTGTCCTCCCGAAAGAAATGATATAACTGCAAAACCCGCAATTTATCATATCCGGCGATCGCCCGTCGTCTTTAATTTACTTAACAAAATTATAAAAAAAACTATAAAAACTAAAAATAGCACAACGTTTAGAACAGGTTTTAGTCATGGCTACTTGGCAATGTGTTAAGCAATGTGGAGCCTGCTGTCATCTTGACCCAGCAGATCGCCCAGACATATATGAGTATTTATCACCCGAGGAACTGGAATTGTATCTGAGCATGGTCGGTGAAGGAGGATGGTGTGTAAATTTCGATAAAGATTCGCGAGAATGTCGCATTTACCCAAATCGTCCGCGATTTTGCCGTGTGGAACCAGAGGTGTTTCAGGATATGTACGGTATTGACCCCGAGGAGTTGAACGATTTTGCAATAGACTGCTGTTATCAGCAAATAGAGGGAGTGTATGGCGACAGAAGCTTGGAGATGTTGCGCTTCGACCAAGCAGTTGGTTTTTAGAAGTGAGATATTTACTTTCTTGTCTACGCGCCTCCCCATCTCTCCCTACTTCCCATACTCGTCAATCCCTGAGACTAGCTTGCCATTTGTCGAAAATCTTGAGAAAATGAGAAAAATATGAAAACTACCTCTTAGCAAAAAAATACTGCCTGTGAAAGTTGACTCCAAGCCTTTGAACCTTTCTGTATCTGAAACTGAAAGCAAGCTAGAGCTAAAAGATGAAGTAGAGTGCAATTCCACGACTACCTTAGTTGAGCTACCTTCAGCGTTAGTTTCTGATAAACCTCAGAAGCCCCAAACCCCAGTAGTCATTTTTGCTACTACGTTCTTAACCATCTTTCTGGCGGAAATTGGTGACAAGACACAGCTATCCACCCTGTTAATGAGTGCGGAATCACAATCTCCGTGGGTGGTGTTTTTAGGATCTGCAGCTGCGCTAGTCACAACGAGTCTACTTGGGGTGGTGTTAGGGAGTTGGATAGCTAGCAAACTTTCTCCGAAAACTGTAGAAAAAGCAGCAGGAATCATGCTGCTGCTGATTTCTCTAATGCTGTTTTGGGATGTAGCACAATTTTAAATTTGGATTTTTTAATTATGGATTGGCATCTTTTAGGATTGAGCTTTATTACAGTTTTTTTGTCGGAATTGGGTGATAAAAGTCAGTTAGCAGCAATTGCGCTTTCAGGTCGTTGTCAATCTCCGCGTGCGGTCTTCTTTGGGACAGCTGGTGCACTACTTTTGACTAGCTTGTTGGGAGCATTAGCAGGGGGAGCCGTGGCAGAGTTATTACCCACAAGGTTGTTGAAAGCAATCGCTGCTGTGGGATTTGCCATTCTTGCAGTACGCCTGCTATTTCTGAACAATGAGACTTCGCCAGAAGTTAATGAATGATGAATTATGAAGTTGTTGAGCACTCATCATTCATCATTCTTAATCATTTGCATCTAACGCCGCCAGCACCAGCCCAAAAGTGTGCTACCTACCACTAGTTTTGCTGCTTCCAAAACCCAGTAACCCCCATGTAGTACATTCATAGTTGCTGGTATTTCAGCAGTTGCCTGAAATAGGTTCAATTCAAGTCCTATGGCAGACATTTGTGGAGTTAAGAAGTAGGTATCAACCAAAGCGATCGCCAGCAGTACCAGGGACAAAATAATTGCACCGCGACGCCACTGAGATTGGCTATTGCACAGAGCTAACACACTGGTTAATACTAAGCCAGCAGACAATAATTCGAGACGATTAAAATTCCAGAAAATGACATAACCAGCTGTTGCAAAACTGGCTTGAGTCATCATGCCAGAAACATATAAGCTAGGCATAATTACCCAGTCTAGTAAGAGGCTGGCACTGAGCCAAAAGCCTAAAGTGATCATGGCAATACTTTGCCAAATCGGTCGCTTGAGTTCGATGCTAGAAACAGCATTCATAATGCGTGAATAATTGCGTATCTTTATACTTCTTGTTTCTAACTCAACTAAAGCAGTGTGACAACAATAATCAATTATCTTTTACAAATTGGTTGCTATCTTAATAAAGCAATTGAATATTTTTTGCCTGCTTTCATTCAAATAATTAACAAAATTTAAATATTATTAAGAATAATAAAAATTTAGTTTAGTTCAAAGACGTACAAGATTGAAAGGAAAATTGTAAAATTGAACTATAGGGCAAGTTTGTAGTCTGTCATATTTCCAGGTAGACACAGCGATGCGTACAGCATTTTTATTAAGTACAGCGATTGCTTGCACAGCAGTGATAGGCGGATATCCTACGGATTTGAGTCAAGCAGTTAAGTTACGAGATGGTAAAGTCTATTTTGTCCAACCGCCGAGCCTTGGTGATGTAGTGACGACCTACAAGGAGACTTATGTATGGGGCGCAACGTATTACTTTACCATTGGTCTGCCAGAAAACGCTGGAGAACCACTGCAACGCATAACGATTAACCAGCGTGAGGGAGTAGACCGTGTACGCTTTGACTTGGAAGATACTTTCGCCTTTGAAGGGACGCGTTCCAACGAAGGTCAAAAACTTGCTTTGAAAGATGCGACAAGCGACCGCAAGACGAAAACAGTATCGCTCACATTTGACCCGCCAGTATCCCCAGGTAGAACCATCACCATAGCTCTCAAGCCAGTGCAAAACCCTCAGGTTGCTGGCGTGTATCTATTTGGAGTCACGGCGTTTCCACCAGGCGAGCAAGCTCACGGTCAATTTCTCGGTTATGGAAGGCTGCAATTTTACAACTTTGGTCCTAGGTTTTTTTAGATCGATTAGTTATTTATACTTATTAAGTAAAGCCGCATAATCTTAAAAAATTTCATAGCCGACGAACGCAAACTACGTCCATTCGCAGTTCAAAATCCATACGTTTGACTCTACTTCTCTTTAAACGTCCACACTCCATCATCCCAGTCGCTATCAGATAGAGGTTTTTGCAGCCAGTGCTGACAACGTTGTAAATGTAGTATTGCTGCTAAATCTCTACTGTTAATTTCCAAAACTTTCGCAAATTCAGCCTGAGCACGAGTAAACTGGCGACTTGAGTAATACTCACGCCCTCTGTGATAATGCTCAATTAGTCGTAGTTTTGTACTACAAACAGGATCGGAACGCAAACCTACTAGTTCATATATGGCTAATGGCTCATTTCTCCCTTTGACCCGAATGTAATCAAGTTCTCTTGCCCATATATAGTTTTGACAACGTTGATAAGTGTTTTCACTAATGATAATATCACAACCATACTGCTTACTGACGCTTTCGAGTCGTGAGCCTAAATTAACGCCATCGCCTATGGCAGTAAATTCCATACGCTTGCTTGAGCCAATATTACCACTAATAACTATGTCAGAATTAATACCAATACCAATATTAACTTTTGGCTTGTGATCTACTTGACGACGGGCATTAAATTCTTGCAAGCGATGACGCATTTCTATAGATGTTTGTACCGCCATCCAAGCATGTTGTTGCAAAGGCAAGGGGGAACCATAGACAGCCATAATGGCATCGCCGATATATTTGTCCAAAGTGCCTTTGTATTTAAAGACCGCCTCCACCATTGATTCAAAATATTCATTGAGCATACTCACCACTTCTTCTGCTTCCAGGTTTTCGGTTAAAGTGGTGTAGCCGCGAATATCAGAGAATAAAATCGAAACTTCTTTGCGATCGCCTCCTAGTTTAGCGTCATCCAATTTCAGCAGTTCTTCTGCTAACTCTTGAGTCATATACCGATACATGGTACTCTTGAGGCGCTTTTTATCGCTGATGTCATCCATGACGACTAACGCCCCTCGTACTTGTTGATGGTCTCTAGCATCTGCAATCGTGCTTATCGATAAATTCACACTGTGCTGTGTTTTGCTAGTAGTCAGCAAGGTGCGATCTGGATAGTACTGCTCACGGTCTGTTAAGTCTGGTGCATCTAAAGCCGTTTGGCACCATTTGCTAAAGTTGCCTTCTTTGATGCAAATAAGATCACTTATCAACTTACCTTCCAAACGCTCTTCTGGTTCCAGACCTAGCAAGCGCTTGGCGCTCTCATTTGCGGTAATAATGTGACCTGCTTTATCAGTAGAAATCACTCCATTGGAAAGACTACGGAGAATGTCTCTCTGTAAAAGTTCCTGTTGTTTGACAGTGGCAAACAACTGGGCATTATGCAACGCTATCCCCGCCTGAATATTAAAAGCTTCCATAAACTCTTCGTCATTATGGTCAAAACTAGCTTGAAAACATTCAGGGGCTTTGGGCCATAATTTGGGATGATAAGGGGGAAAATCCCCTGGTTTCTTTTTATTGATTAGCTGAGTCACGCCAATCAATTCTCCATCGGCGTTAAATACTGGCATACAAAGTAAGCTACAGGTGCGATAACCATTTTGCTGGTCTATTTGTTTAGCAGTATCCGAGTCAGGATGGTTATACAGATCAAAGGGAATGTTCAGCGTCTTACCGGATATTGCCACTATGCCAGCAAAGCCTTTACCTATCGGTACTCGCAATTCCTTGGTTGAGCAGCCGTCTTGGGTAATTTTCGTCCAAAGTTCACCCGTGTCGCGGTCTAATAACCATAAGGTACTGCGATCAGCGTTCATCAATTCCTTCGCTTCAACCATCACCCGCTTTAGCGTTTCTTCTAAGTCTAGGCTACTTTGACTGAGGGATTTGATTGCTTTCATCAGCGCTGCAGCGGCTCTCTGTTTTTGAGTTGCTATGTAAAATGAGCGCGAGGACTCCAAGATGAGCCTAATGGATGGAGCAAATTCCTGAAATAATTTTTTGTCAGCATCAGTAAAGCCTCTGATATCAATACGTTCTGAGAAAGGCGCATCTGGATTACTGGAGGATTTTAATTTATTGAGCAATTGCACTACCGCGACTAATTGTCCTTGTTCATTTAAAAGTGGCAAAGCCAGCATAGTGTAGGTGCGGTAGCCGGTTCTTTTTTCTTGTTCTCGGGCAAATACTGAGCGGGGATCGTTGTAAAAATCAAAGGGAATATTGATGACCTTCTTATATATGGCAACTTCGCCAGCAATGCCTTTATCTGCCGGGATACGGATTTCTAAGGAGCGATCGCCCTCTGCCTCAGCCACTATTGACCAGAGTTCTTTTTTTTCTTCATCCACTAAAAATATTGTCGTGCGATCAGCACAGAGTAATTCCCCTGTTTTCAAGGTAATTGAATGTAGCATTTCTTGCAGGATTGTTTCAAAACCCTGAGAATCCAACATAGAGAGGGTTTGATTGAAAATTCTTAATTTCTGTTCAACTTCCGTAACAACCTGTTTAAAAGTATCCTGAGTCAGGGGAGCAAGAAAGGTAGATATCGTTCCTTTTCTTTTGACAAAAGCACCCACAGTGAAGCTATTTTGCGACAATTCACGGTTTTCTTGACTGGCAACATTAATAATTAAATCGGCGGTATGACCGCAACTACGTTGATTAACTGACATAACTGATTTTTGATATGAAATTACACTTTAGGAATGTTTAACTACGTTAATGTATGTAAGTGTTGCTACAGGCAACTAGATATCAACATCATCCTCAGTGTAATATGTGATCAAGTAAGCGTCACCTTCTAGAGGTTAGGAGTTAAAAATCTAAAACTTAGAACTGATAGCTCCTATGGCGATCTGGAGTGGATAAGTGATGCTTGAAAAGTTAATTTGTTTTTATACCAAAATTTTTCTAGTAAATTCTACGATTACGGAGCGTCCTTTACTGAAAGCTTGACCCTATCGCAAACAGAGCGAGTCTTCTTTTTTTTTGACAGAAGAGGGAGAATTCATGACTTTGACACGCCAACTGGGAAAAAACCAGACAGGGAGAGGCAAAAAGGGATTTCCCTAATAAGGGCAAGTCAAACAAAAAGTTGGGGCTTATGGGAGGGTCATTGCAGCTTGGAGGGTTGAGCGAGTTGAGAAGAGTCGGTGATTAAGCAATATTCCTGCCAAGGTGTAATGGCTCTCGCAACAACTCGGGCAACCCGCCCAAGGCATTGTTTGACTAATAATGTAAATTCTAGATAGGGAAACTTGTGGACCATCGTGCAATTGTGTTGTCCACACAGGATGAACAGGGGGTACAAGGCGAAAACCAAGGGTGAGAAAAATATTTTCGTTCCAGCACTTGACAGAAAAAAAAGGTGAGGCTAGACTAGATAAAGTGTGAAGAGAAGAACACACGCCGAACCAAGACAAAACAATAGTTTGAAAGCCATAAGCAAGAAGTCCTCGTCAAGAAAATAAATTGGAGTCAAGGGGCGAAAGCCTCAAGACAAAAATAATTTCACAAAACTGATGATATAGGATTCCGGGAAGAAATTTTCGGGAGCCTAGGCAAACTCGTTCAAAACAAAACGGAGAGTTTGATCCTGGCTCAGGATGAACGCTGGCGGTATGCTTAACACATGCAAGTCGAACGGGGTGCTTAGGCACCTAGTGGCGGACGGGTGAGTAACGCGTGAGAATCTGGCTTCAGGTTCGGGACAACAGTTGGAAACGACTGCTAATACCGGATGTGCCGATGGGTAAAAGATTAATTGCCTGAAGATGAGCTCGCGTCTGATTAGCTAGTAGGTGTGGTAAGAGCGCACCTAGGCGACGA